>JBGMQU010000208.1:0-4903 GCA_048060725.1 Gemmatimonadota bacterium
CGGGTGATGGGCCGCAACCGGTTCAAGGAACCCGTCGTCGAAAAGAACTGGTAGAACCAGACCGATGACTGCGCTACGACATCCCGATTTCGAAAACCTGATCGTCTTCGATCACCCCCTCCTCGCACACAAGATCACGCTGCTGCGAGATGCCGGGACCGGCAAGAAACTCTTCAAGGAGCTGGTGGATGAAATCGCCACGCTCATGGCGTACGAAGTGACGGCCGACGTTCCTGTCGAGGGCTGCAAGGTCGACACACCGCTCGAGCGCACCTCGGGTTCGAGGGTGGCGGGCCACCAGATGACTCTCGTCCCCATCCTCCGCGCCGGTCTGGGGATGGTGGAAGGTGTCATGCGGCTTCTGCCGACCATGCGCGTGGGCCACATCGGGCTTCAGCGGGAGCACGACACGCTGGAGCCGATCGACTACTACTTCAAGATCCCGCCGAAGCCGGCGGATCGATACTTCATCGTGACCGACCCCATGCTGGCGACGGGCGGGTCGGCGAGCGCCGCGATCACCTATCTGAAGGAGGCGGGCGCCACGTGGATCCGACTCATGTGTATCGTCGCGGCTCCCGAAGGCGTGACGAAGCTCGAAGCCGAACATCCCGACGTTCCCGTATACGCGGCCGTTCTCGACCGTGAATTAAGTGACCGCGGCTACATCCTCCCGGGGCTGGGGGATGCTGGAGATCGCCTGTTCGGAACGATCTGACGTGAGGGGTTCCCGAACGTGAGCGTACCCGACGGGACGTCCCCGCGGAGACGGTGGATCGCCCTCGCCGTCGCCACCCTGCCCATCCTCGTCCTGACATTGACGCCGGGGGCGACGTTCTCCGGGGAGCCTATCTCGGTCTGGTGCATCGTGTGCGGGTGGCGCGGCGTGTCGGACGCGTTGCTGAACGTGGTTCTCTTTGTCCCGTTCGGACTCGTGGTCGGGGCGCTCGGCCTGCGGGCCCGCACGGCGCTCCTTGTCGGCTTCGCTTTCTCGGTGGGTATCGAGCTTACGCAGTTTCTTATTCCGAACCGTTATCCGGGTCTCGGCGACGTCGTCTATAACGGGGCAGGGGCAGCCCTCGGCGTCATTCTGTACACGTTTCGGGGGCGGATGCTGGCGCCGGCCGGCCCCGCGCAGGGGCGCCGCCGGACCTGGGCCTGGGGGACTGTGGGTCTTCTGGGCCTGGCGCTGCAAGGCTGGCTGCTCGCGCCCGCGATTCCCGAACGGGACCACCGGCTGGACTGGACGCCTCCGTCGAAATGGGGCCTGAGGTACGAAGGACAGGTTCTCCGGTTCTCGGTGGGGGGCGAAGCCCTGTCGCCCGGCCCGGTCTCTCGAAGCGCCGCTTTCATCGACGAGCTGCGCCGGGGGACGAAGATCGAGCTCCTCGTGCAGGCCGCTCCATACCCCGCCGGCATCGCGCCACTGGTTCTCCTGACAGATGAGGCGGAGCACGAGGATTTTCTCATCGGGTTGGATAATCAAGACATCATCATCCAGTACCGTACGCGAGGGATGGCGCTCCACCTGGACCGCCCGCTCGTGCGCTGGCGACGTGGCGCCACGAGGTGGGGTACAGGCGATACGATCACGCTGTCGGTGGAGGGAATCGCGGGAGGCCTCTCCATAGCGCAGCGTGGCGGTACGGCAGCGCCGGAGTATCCGGAGCCCCATCGTGATTCCGTCGAGTTGCGCGTCCCGACGGGCCGTGGGTGGGGGTTCCTCATGTACCCCCGCTTCGTTGCCCGTCGGTCGAGTACGGGACTCGACTGGCTCTGGATGCTGTTGCTCGCGTTCCCTCTCGGTGTGTGGGGCGCAGGACGTGCCGCGGTCGCCTGCGGACTCGCCTGGGTGGGGGCCCTTCTGACCCTGCCGCTGGTATTTCCGCTACTCGGCCCGTCGCTCGCGGGTGCGTTCGGAGTCGCCGCGGGGGTGCCGCTCGGGCTCCTCGCCCGCTTTGTTTACGGGAACCCGGAACCGTTCAAGTGGTGGAAGCCTTTGCATACGATCTTCGATCCCGACCTCGCCGGGCTCGGGTCGGACGATGAACAGAGCGAGTCGGGCGAAATCACATGACAGAGCCGGACATCACCGTCTATGGGGCGTTCTGGTGCCCCGACTGCCACCGGAGCAAGACGTTTCTCGGCGAACACCAGATCCCGTACAACTGGGTCGACATCGAGGAGGATGCCGAGGGCGAGGCCTTCGTGATCGAGACGAACCAGGGGAAGCGGAGTATCCCGACGCTGGTCTTCGGCGACGGGTCTGTGCTCACGAATCCGAGCAATGCCGAGCTCGCGGCCAGGCTCGGGTTGAAGACGAAAGCAGACCGGCGCCACTACGACCTCATCGTGGTGGGCGGGGGACCGGCTGGCCTCACGGCGGCCCTCTACGCCGCACGCGAGGGGATCGACACGCTGGTAATCGAACGTGCGGCGTTTGGCGGGCAGGCCGCGGCGACGATGCAACTCGACAACGTTCCCGGGTTTGTCGATGGCGTGAGCGGGCAGGAGCTGGCAGCGCGGTTTCGTAAGCAGGCAGAGCGATTCGGCGTGGAGCTTCTGCAAGCCCAGGATGTCGTCGAGCTCTATCGGCAGGACAACTACCATGGGGTAGAGACGGGCGACGGCAGCCGCTACAGCGCGCTGGCTGTGCTGATCACCCCCGGGACGAAGTACCGGCGGCTCGGGGTGCCGGGCGAAGAGGACTATCTGGGCGCCGGCGTGCACTTCTGTGCGACGTGTGACGGACCGTTCTACAAGGGTCGACCGGTCGCCGTGATTGGGGGAGGAAACAGCGCGGCCGAAGAGGGCCTCTTCCTCACGAGGTTCGTCGATCGTGTCACCCTGCTGGTCCGGGGCGCCGAGCTGACGGCGAGTCGGATCATCGCGGAGAAGGTTCTCGAACACCCGCAGATCGACGTGCGCTTCCACACCGAGGTGGAGGAGTTCGTGGGCGCGGATTCCAAGCTCACGGCTCTTCGGATCAGGAACACCGAGAGCGGAGCGAAGGAGACGCTGGAGCTTCCGGGCGCCTTCGTTTTCATCGGACTCGACCCGAACACGGGCTGGCTGGCTGGTTCGGATGTGGAGCTGGATTCCTACGGTTTTGTCCGAACCGGCCACGAGCTGGTGCACGATGGCGTGCGGCTGGCAGGATACGGATCCCGGGACCCCGCAATTCTCGAGACGAGCGTGCCGGGCGTATTCGCGGCCGGGGACGCGCGGGCCGACGCGACCAGGCAGGTGGCATCGGCAGCGGGTGAGGGTGCGGCCGCCACCCTGATGATTCGGGAGTACCTGAAGACAAAATAGCCCTTCAAATGCTCCACTCTGACAGCGGGTCGTCTAGAAACTCTCTGAGGGCTGCCACGTCGTCGCGGTAGTACGCGGCGAGATGGGCGGTGGCCTCCTCGCTGAGCGTGGGCCGTTCGAGCGTTCGTGAGAACGGCCGGTACGCGATCTTGCCGATCTCTCGTCTGATGTCGGCCGGGACGAGCGACGCGACGTTCGAGTTTCCGACACGCCGAAGCCACCTGCCAATGGCCCCCTTCCGCCGGAAGAAGCGTGACTCGTGCAGCACGCGTTCGTACTCGGGGCCCCACACCTCTGCAGCGACACCGAGGAACGCGAACACCGCGGAAAGCGTCTCCCGTCTGCGGTGAGCCAGGCCTTCCGACGTCAGCACAAGCAGCCGGCTCCGGTCGAAGTGGGCCAGATACTGCTGGATCTGGTAGTAGTATCGACCTCGATCTCCCTCGCTCGTGTTCCGGGGGGACCGGGCGACCTCCTCGAGGCTGCGGGCCTCTACGCCATCGGATACCCGGTGTAGGTAGTCCGACACGAAGCGCTCGATCGGATCGCGGACGAGGTACACGAGCTTTGCGGTCGGCACGGCGGCCTTGATCCTCTCGGGGACCCCGGGGCCGCGTGGGGCCAGGGTGTATCCGACAGAGGATTCTCCGCGGACCCGGAAGGAGGCGTCGAACAGCGACCGGTACCAGCCCTCCCCCTTTTCGGGTCTCATGAAATAGTGCGGCTCTTTTACCCGGGACATCCCGATCTCGGGGTGCAGGTCGAGATAATGGTGCAGGCTCGTCGTGCCGCATTTCGCGGCGCCTATGACGAAGAACGTCGGAAGCGCCGGTCCTCCGCTCGGTACCACGTTTCCCGTCCCCCTTCCCCACGTGGGGAATCACTTGACCCGCGGGAACATATGGCGCCGGTGCCCGGCCGTCGTCGTCGACGGGGCGGGGCACTATATTCGCGGCGTCGATGAGGGGGGGACCCCCATTCGACTCGGGCCCGTAGCTCAACTGGTTAGAGCAGGGGACTCATAATCCCAAGGTTCCAGGTTCGAGTCCTGGCGGGCCCATCAGTCACGTGCCGGTGTACTCGGCAAGCGGAATTGGTGAAGGCGGAAGAGATGAACGATGGGAAGGGACGAACAAACGCGTGGTGAAGCCGGGCACCGCGCTTCTCGTGGCGTTCCTTCTGACGGCCGCCAGGGCACCGACTGAAACCCGCGCCCAGACGGCGACCGCCGAGCCTTCTCTGGAGTTCGGGCTCGACGCCTCCTACCTCGTGTCTTTCCCGGACGATGGCAACCGGCTGACGGCGATCGAGATTCCCTTCGGCCGAGTGCGTTTCGGAGCCTATCTCGGATCGCGCGTGCTGTTGGAAGTGGGTGCCGGATTCGCGCTCGCCGAAACGTCCGACCGATCCGCGAGTACGGGGCGCGGCGATGCCGCGTTCTCGTACCACTTCGGGTCCGACGCCCGACGGACACGTTTCTTCGTCCTCCTCGGCGGAGGCGGGCGCTGGGCCACGACCGACGGGTCCACCGCCGGACAGGCCTTCGCTACGGGTGGGCTGGGCCTGAAAATCCCGATTCACCGCGTAA
>JBGMQU010000209.1:0-4842 GCA_048060725.1 Gemmatimonadota bacterium
TAGCGGGACTCGCCGCGACCCCCCTCGCAGCCACCGTAGGTTCTCGGGCCTTCGCACCGATCTTCAATCCGCGATCGTCCACGGATGGCATCGTAAAGCTCAGCTCGAACGAGAACCCGCTCGGTCTGTCGCAGGCCGCGCGCCATGCGATCGTCAACGGACTGGATGAGGCGAATCGTTATCCGGGCAACACCGGAGATGCAGTGTATGCCGCGTTGTCCGATTTCCTCGGGATTTCGCGCGATCATCTCTTCCTCGGTGCAGGCTCGACGGAAGTCCTTCGGGTCGCCGTGCAGGCGTGGAGCGGGCCGGGTGCCCGATTGATCTACGCCCAGCCCACCTTCGAGGATGTGCCCGGCTATTCGCGGCCGTTCCCGTTCGAGCACGTCACCGTTCCGCTCACCGCCGACTACGAGCACGACATTCCGCGGATGCGGGAGGAGGCCGATAAGAGCAGCGGCCCGACGATCGTCTACGTCTGCAACCCCAACAACCCCACGGGCGGCATCACTCCGACGGCGGCGGTCGAGTCGTGGATGAAGGAAGCGGGCGAGCAGACCCTCTTCCTGATCGATGAGGCCTATCTCGAGTTCGTCGATGACGCGCGGTACAGGACCGCGGTCCCGTTCGTCAAGGACATGCCGAACGTGATCGTCGTCCGAACGTTCTCGAAGATCTACGCGATGGCCGGGATCAGGCTCGGATACGGGATCGCGCACCCGTCGACGGTCCGTCGGATCGCTCCGTTCGTCACACGGAACAACCCGAACCATCTGGCCGGGGTCGCCGCCGTGGCGTCCCTCGGCGATCGTGAACTCGTCGGTCGCAGCGTCTCCGTGAACGCCGAGGCCCGCGACATCGTCCAGGGCTGCCTCGACGACCTGGACATCGCGCACCTGCCGAGCGAGACGAACTTCATCATGCACGGGATACGCGGCGAGCTCCTCGACTACAACAACCGCATGTTGGACGCGGGCTTCCGCGTCGGGCGTCCGTTCCCGCCGATGCTCGACTGGAGTCGCCTCTCCATGGGGATGCCCGAGGACATGGCCCGGTTCGCAGAGACCCTGCGCGATTTTCGGAAGAAGAACTGGATTTAGGCAGCCCGGGGGGGGCTATCGCTCGCGCTTGCCGAGCGTCTTCTCCAGGAAGCGTCGAATGTGTTCGCGAGTCTCCGGATCGGTCCAGGTGGCGTGCACCTCCTCATCGAGCACCGAGGTGTCCGCGCCGGCGGGCAGCGCCAGCAGTCGCTTCGTGAGCGAAAACGATCGGACCGGCACGTTCGCGAGTTCGGAGGCGATGGCCGTGCTTCGCGCCAACACCTCGTCCGGCGGGGCGATCTCATCGATGAGGCCCCGAACGAGCGCGGCTTCAGGTTCGAAGGTACGCGCGAGCAGGATGATCTCCCGGTGGAACCGACGGGGCACCCGCGACTTGACGATGGCGAGGGCAGAGCTGGGGAAGGGGACGCCCACCTTGAGCTCTGGAAGACCGATCCTGGCCGAACCGGCCGCCATGACCCGGTAGTCGCAGGCCAGGGCGAGAATCCCGCCGCCCGCGATCGCGTGCCCGTTTACGGCCGCCACGAGCGGCTTGTGGCTGGTCTGGGCCGTGTGGAAGAGCCTGCCGAGCGACGCCAGGAAGTCGGCGATGTACGCCTCACCTGCCTCGACGAGTCGAAAGAGGTCGACGCCGGCGGAGAAAACCGACCCGACGCCCGTGAGCACGATCGCGCGAGTCTCGTCGTCTCGAACCGCTTCGCGGAGGGCGACTTCGATGGCATCGGCGAATTCGGTGTCGAGAACGTTCGCGGGGTCTCGCTGCATCTGTAGTGTTGTGACGCCGTCGCGGATGGAGTGGTCGATCATGGTGAGCTCTCTCGGGTAGTCTTAACGTTGCGTTAACGAACCGTCCCTACCGTTTCGGGGCGGAGCAACGGTTCGCGGCGATCGCGGGTCGAAGGCGATGAGTTGCCGGCCGGATGACAGTCTGGCCTAATCATAGACGGTCGGCCACGTACGGCGGCCAGGATCGTATGGTAAACGGTCGACAACCCGAACGTACGAGTAGGCCGATGAAAGCACGGCACGTCGTGACCCTCATCGTGGTTCTGGTCCTGGGGGCCTCGCTCACCGGCGTCTTCCTACGGATCCGGGCCGCAGACGAGGACGCGGATGAGGGGACGGGAGACGCGGCGACGGACTCCGTACGTGCGGCGGTCCAGTCGACCGCGTCCGCGCAGGCGTTCGCCACCGAAATCGCCCTGCCGGTCGAGGCCGCGCTCATCCAGCGCGATGTGTTCGTGATCTGGGTATCCGCCGAGGGCCGCGCCGCGCCGCGCCGCATCGCCCCGCTGCATTCGGAGGTCGAGGGGTCCGTCGTCGAGGTGCCAGTACAGGAGGGCGGATTCGTTCAGGCCGGCGACCTCCTCGCCCGTCTGGACCCCACCCTCTACGAGATTCGAGTGCGACGGGCGCAGGCGGCGGTGGACCGGGCATCGGCCGACTTTCTCGACCGGACTCTGTTCGACGATCAGATCGAAGACCCCGTTCGACGGCGAGAGCGCGAGGCCCAGGCGCGTATTCGCGCAGGTCTCGCCCAGAGCGAGGCCGACCTGGATGAGGCCCGCTACGAACTCGCCAAGACGGAGATCCGGGCGCCGTTCTCCGGCAGAGTCGCGAACCTCGGCGTGGCGGTGGGAAGCCGGGCGAGCGCCGGCGATTCGATCGCGACCGTCGTCGACCTGTCGCAGATCGACATCGACGCGGAGGTCCTGCATTCAGAGCTGCCGCTCGTACAGGTCGGGCGCGAGGCCGCGGCAACCTTCCCCGCGTTGCCGGGAGAGACGTTCAGCGGGCGCGTCGTGAGCATCAACCCGCTGATCGACCCGGAGACTCAGATGGCGCGCGTCACCGTTCGGCTCTCGAACCCCGAAGCCCGCATCGTGCCGGGCATGCCGGGCAGCGTGAGGATCGCGGGCCGACTGCTGGCCGACCGGACGTTCGTGCCCAAGGAAGCGATTGTCGAGCGCACCCGCCGACAGGTCGTGTTCGTGTTCGAGCCCATGGAAGAGGGCTCGGATACGGGGAACGCTCAGTGGAAGTACGTGACGACAGGTCTGGAGAACGACCGGTTCGTCGAGATCATTCCGGCGCCCGAGGGCGCCGACGACACCTACGTGCCTGAAGGTGGGGAGTACGTGCTGATCGACGGCCACGCGACGCTGACCCACGACGCGAGGGTACGGATCGACAACTACGAGCAGCTGAGCGGATCGTCGAAGAACGACGACCCGGGAGGGGAGAGATGACTCAGGGGCCACCCACTCGCCGTTTGCAGGCGGGGCTTTGGGGCACCGCGCTGATGGTCTCGGGGCTACTCTCGGCGCGCGTGGCGCATGCGCAGCAGGCGATGCCCGATACTCTCGACATCGATCGAGCCCTCAGGATCGCCGTGGCGCAAAGCCCTACGCTTTCGCAGGCGCAGGCGTCCGCGGACGTCGCCGGCGCCGATCGCCGGGTTGCGCTGGGTGCATTTCTCCCCACGGCGAGCGCGAACATGAGCCTCAGCCGAAACAACTTCACCACGAACACGTTTCTCAGCCCCGAGGGGGAGTCGCAGACTCTGGATCAGCCGCTGACGTCGATCAGCGCCTCGGGGAGCCAGGGGATCAACCTCAGCTGGACGGTTCTCGACCTCAGCAGAATCGCGACGCTCAAGCAGCGCAGTGCCGGCCTTCGAGCATCCGAGCGACGCGTCGACGACCAGCGTCTCGCGGTCGTCGCGAACGTCCAGCGGAGCTACGTCGAAGCACTCCGAAGGCAGACGCTCCTCGAACTGACGAGACGTCAGATTCGGGATCGCGAACTCGAGCTCGATATCGCGCGGAGGCGGTACGAGATCGCCGCGGTCGAACTGTCGGATGTGTTGGGTGCGGAGACGCTGCTACTCAACGCGGAGGTGAGCCTGCTCAGCGAAACAAGCCGTCTCGAGACTGGACTGCGTGCGCTCAGCGTTTCGATGGGCCTGTCGGCGGAGGCGGGACCGGGAACCACGCTGGTGGATCTGACGAACCTGCCAGCGGCCGAGGGTATCAGCGCGGAGGCCCTCGTCGCCTACGCTCTGAACGAGGACCCGGAACTCCTGGCGCTCGAAGCCGATCGGGCCGCCGCCAGTGCCACCCTGTGGGGTACTAAGGGACGGTTTCTGCCGACGATTCAGGTGGGCTACGGGTGGCGTTGGTCGGAGCAGTTCGGACCGGGCGACGACTTCTTTCAGTTTCTCCTCGGCGACACGGGCCGCGGGCTGTCGGCCACGGCATCGTGGCAGTTGTTCGATGGGTTCAGTCGGGTGTCACAGACGCAGAGCGCGTCGTTCCAACGGTTCCGGGCGTCGGAAAGCCTGCGTCAGCGCAGACTCGAGATCGAGCGCGACGTGCTCCGGTTCCTGCGCCAGATCGAGGAACTCGCGCAAAGTCTGGTCCTGCTCGACCGCGTGTTTCAGCTGACCCAGGAGCGCCTCGACATGACCCGCCTGCAGTATCAGAACGGCACGGCGGACTTCACCGCGCTTCAGCAGGCGATCGGGACCGTGACTTCGGCCGAGCGCACGCTGATCGAGCAGCGCTACAACTATCTCCTGACGTGGGCCGATCTCGAGGAGTTCGTGGGCGAGATCCGGTGATGGTGATCTGAGGATGGCCCTCCCCGACGTGTCGCTGCGCCGGCCCGTGGCGACCTCGATGCTCTACGTGGGCATCGCGGTGCTGGGGGTCGTTTCCTACCTGCGTCTGCCCATCGACCTTCTCCCGGACGTGTCGTTCCCCACGCTCTCCGTGTGGAC
>JBGMQU010000210.1:0-4840 GCA_048060725.1 Gemmatimonadota bacterium
CGCTCACAATCCCCGCTCCCACTCCACCACGGCTTCCCAGCGCGGCTTGACCTCGCGGAGCCGGAGCGCGATCCGGTCCGGCTATCGCCCTCGCTCCGCACGACATATCTATCGGTGTTGTAGCCCCCCGCTTGTGGAGACGCAGGGGAAGCGATAACCGACGTCAACAGGAGGGGTCATGAGGATCGGTAGATCAGGGATCGCGGCGGCAGGCATTCTACTGCTGGTCGGGTGCGCCGATACGGCCAACGACACACAGTATCAGGATCCTGCCCTGGACACACAGTACCAGGATCCTGCCCTGTTGGAAGCCATCATCGAGGACATCCGGGTCGGCTGGGAACAGGGCGATGGCGACAATTTCTATGCCCATTTTCTCGATTGGGAAGGTGCCCGCTATTTCGAGGGCGGGGGGCAAAACGTCGGCCTGCAGGATCTGGTCGAAAACCATGTGGAGCCCGAATCAGAGCTGGGGCTGAGCCTCGGCTTCTCGAACATTCAGACGCACTTTGAAGGAACGTTCGCATGGGCCGTGGTCGACACTGACGTCCAGCTCACCACCCCAGACGGGCAAGAGATCCACAATACGGGCCACGGCACGTACCTGTTCCGGCTGGTGGATGGCGCCTGGAAAATCGTCCATACACAATCTGCCAGCCGACCGGTGAGAAGCCCCTAGGAAGCTGCTGCGGCCTTCGAGCGCCTCGTTGAGACGGTCGATCGAGTCCGACGTCAGACCTCCGGGTGCAGCGGGAAACGAAGTCAGCGGCACTCGACAGGCCGAGTTTCCCGCCCGCTGAGATCGCGTTTCAACGTATGGACGCGCACCTCCTGACGATCCAGATCATCGGACCAGACGCCGATGACGTGATCCCCGACGACGTCCAGCAGACGGAGGCCGTCGGGGAGCGCCGGTTCGGCCACGACATCGCCCGTGCCGTCGACGACGATCCAACTTCCACTCGGTCCTTCCGGCGCTTCGTACCGCTCCATCCACACATAGCCCGCATCGTCGGCGATGATGCGGTTGGCGATCGGCCATCGCTCGGCCATCACCAGCTCCCGACCCATCTCCTCGATCATAGCCGCCGCTTCCGGCGGCACATCGTTGGCCTCGATCACGCCGTCGATCCACGACTGCCTGTCGGTGGCCGACGTCCGGCGAACGGGGACCGGAAGCGAGATCACGTCCCGGAGGCCTCCCGCGGAGTCGATCACCCGGAGCCTCGGCGCATCGCTGGTCATGACCACCAGACAGTCGCCGACTCGAGTGCCCAGCGCTCGCGGGGAGAACATGATGTCACGCGTAGCAGGTTGTCCGCGCACCATCACCAGGGTCGCAACCGCACCGGGGACATCCGCGATCTTCGCTCCGACGATCCCGTCCTCATCGAAGCGGAAGTACCCGACGGTATCCTGTGCCATCTCCCCGACACGCGTGCTCGCCAGCCGTGGCGCCTCCCGAACGTACCACGCCCCGCTCTCGAAGCGGCCGACGGAACCGAGGCCCCGGCCCGCCGCGGCGCGGGACAACGTGGTCGTGCCGACCAGGACACCTGCGCCGGTCCACTCCGTGAGACGCTGGTGCCTCGCATCGAACGCGTAAATGTGTCCGCGATCGTCGACCAGAACCTGCGCCAGACCCGCGAACTCTCCTGGTCCGTCCCCCGAACCGCCCACGGCGAACCTGACCGACCCGTCAGCCTCGACGAGGGTGACCTTCGCCAGGCCACGGTCGGCGATCGCGATCGCACCATCCGGAAGCCGCACCGCCGCCACGACACCGAAGAACTCCGTCTCCGGCTGGTCGGTGATCCAGCCTACACGCACGCTCGGCTCCGGGTCGATCGACCAGTCGCCTGAATCCTGGGAAGCGGCCCCCGTTGCCACGATCCAGCATACAAGCACCAGCGCCACGGACGTCGGGCGTCCTGCCCCAGGCATGATCACGTTCTCCGCAAACTGCGCCAGCACCTCGATCTCCCGCATCGTCTCTCCAGGGCCCGAAAACCACTCGGATGAGGGTGCCAAGCCGGCGCTCGGCGGGCAAGAGGCGTGGAGCTGGGGGGGGAACCGCGGCTGCACAACCTTTTGCGGGATCCCAAGGAGCAGTACGACCTCGTTCACTACGGGGGAGAGGATGGATTCTGGAGCCGCCGATCGCGACCGGGACGCCGGACCCCTATCTGCCGGGAGGGAGCCAGGCGGCCAATGACCGGGGTACAGCGGTTGTGTGCGTGGCGTTCGCTTGATCCTACCGACCGCACCTACGACGTTCTCCCGGAAGGAACGACGGCCCAAAGAGCTCTTCTCGAGGTGGCTGCTGACGTGCCGAAGACTGACAACCTGCTTCGCCTCATACACGGCCGCCGCCTGTGGCAGGTCTTCGGTATCTACCTGGCGGGCGGCTGGCTCGTGCTCCAGATCGTGGACACCCTGGCGGGCGCCCTCAATCTCCCCGAATGGGCGCCTCGGCTGGCCTTCTTTCTCCTCATCGTCGGGCTCCCGATCGTACTCGCCACCGCCTTTGTACAGGGCGGCGTCCGACCGACCAGAGTCGACGAAGCGGCCGAGGAAGGGGGCCCCGATCAGTCCCCGACGGAAGGAGCCCCGGAGCAACGCCAGGTCGGCCGGTTGCTCAATTGGCGCAACGTCCTGGCTGGAGGCGTGGTGGCGTTCGCGCTCCTCGGAGTAGGCACTGTCGTGTCGATGTCGGTACGGGCCTTCGGGGAGCCGACGGAGAGCACCGCGCTTCCTGCCCTCGATGAGGACCTGATCGTCGTCTTGCCGTTCCGCGTGTCCACCTCCGACCCCTCGCTGGGCTATCTCCGCGAGGGTCTGATCGACCTGATCGAGAAAGCGCTCACCGAGTCGCCCCGCGTGCTTGATGCGGGGACGACGATGAGCGCCTGGCGAAAGCGTGTGTCGAACGATGAGGAGGACCTGCCCGCGGAGGATGCGCTCGAGCTGGCGCGCGAATTGGGGGCTGGTCAGTTGCTCAGAGGCAGCGTCGTGGGTTCGCCGGACCAGCTGACGTTCAGCGGATCGCTCACGGCGGTGCGCAGCGGCGAGACGCTTGACGTGGCCGTCCAGGGGAGCCAGGCCGAGCTCGCGACCAACGTGGAGGAGTTTGTCGCCTCGCTCCTGAGCCAGGGCGCCGGCGAGCGCACGAACCGGCTCGACGAGCTCATGACGCGGTCTCTTCCGGCGCTCCGCGCCTACCTCGAGGGACGCGCCCAGCACCGTCAGGGAGCGTACGCAGAAGCGAGCCGGAGCCACCAACGCGCGCTGGATCTGGACTCGACGTTCGCCTACCCCGCGATGTATATGCAGCTTTCCCTCGGGATGACCCTGACCCCGCCCGCCGGCGTCGACCCTGCCCGAGCGAACCGACTCCTGTGGGCGTATCAGGACCGACTGACGGCAGAAGACCAGGAGTTCATCGGAATCTTCTTCTCGCCGCCGGAATCCCTGTCCCTCCCCTACGCCACACGACTGGCGATGCGGGAGGCTGCGCTAGATCGGTTCTCCGATCGACCCGAGGCGTGGTACATGTACGGCGACTATCTCTATCACTACGGGCAGCGGATCGACATCGAGGATGCACCTTCCCGGGCGTTGGCGGCGTTCGAGAGGTACATCGATCTGGACCCGAGGTCGAACAACGCATGGCTGCACGCGTGGTGGGCTCATCTAGTACTCGGTCAGCAGGTCGCGGCGGACGCCGCGGCGGACCAGGTGATCGCGACCGGGGGAGGACACGTCACGGTATTCCCGGCCTCGGTCTACCAGTATCGTGCCGCATACGGAGATTCGGCCAGCCAGGCATGGGTCGACGAGCACTGGGATGAGCTCGAGGCGGACGCGATGTTTTTCTACCCGGAAGCCGCTTCGTACGGGGCTCCGACGCCGACCATGGATCAGATCGACGCAGCCATGGATCGACTCCTCGAGCTGGGTGCTACCAGCTCTCAGCGGCGAATCGCGCGACAGAGGCGTCACCATGTATATCGAAACGCGGGTCGGCGCGGGCAGGCGGACCTGGAGCTCGCGGCGTTTGCAGACGCCACGCGCGTGCGCTGGCTTTCCGCCTGGTGGCAGCTGTTGGACGGGCTCTACTGGGATGGTGACCCGGCCGCCGCCGACGAGGCGTCCGTCGAGCTCCGCGCGCTCGCGACCTCGGGCGAATGGCGAGGCGCGGTCCCTCCCGACACCGCACATCAAGCCATCGCGTTGCTCTCGCTCTGGAGCCTCCACCGTGGTGCGTTGGGCCAGGCTCAAACAGAGCGAGATCAACTTGCTGAGGCGTCCGATTCGGACCTCACACCGCTCGATCAGCTGCGACGGGGTATCTGGGTCCAGCTTCTGGATGCCAGACTGGCGCAGGCCCGCGGAGAGGCGGACGCGCAGCGTCGCGCCGCCGTCCTCGACTCGATCGTGGCCACCGGGCCGCGTGTGGGTCGGGTCGCGCTCAACGTCATGGCGATCGAGCTGGGGCGACTGTTCGAGGCCCTGGGCGACACGACCCGCGCACTGCGCGCGATTCGTCGACAGGAGTGGGGGCCCTACACAGCGGTCTTCGAGTCGACGCAGTCACGTATGGAAGGTCGTCTGGCCGACGCGATCGGCGACGCGGACGGCGCGATCGACGCGTATGGGCGATTCCTGGCCCTGCGATTCGATCCGGACCCGGAGCTTCGACCGGAGGTAGACGCCATCCGGAACCGGCTGGGGGAGCTGGTCGCGGCCCGCTGAGACCCCATGTCAGAACATGGAGTTAGCGAAATGACCGGGGTGGGGATCGAACCCACGACCTACGGATTAAAAGTCCGTTGCTCTA
>JBGMQU010000211.1:0-4839 GCA_048060725.1 Gemmatimonadota bacterium
TCGAGGTGGACGGCGACAGCGTTCAGTCGGTCAGCGGGGGAGGGCACTGGGGCGGTGGCCTGGTGATCTCGACCCGGGACCATGCCCGGTTCGGTCTTCTCATGCTCCGCGAGGGCGTCTGGGGAGACGACCGGTTGCTTTCGAAGGAGTGGATCGACCAGGCGCTGACGCCCTCGATCCAGGCCAACTATGGCTTTATGTGGTGGCTGAACACCGAGCGCGAGCAATTCTCCAATGCCCCGGAGTCGAGCTTTTTCGCGCTGGGTGCCGGATCGACGTCCACGATATGGGTCGACCCGGACCACGACATCGTCCTCGTCTCCCGGTGGGTCGATGGCCCGGACGTGAACGAGCTGATCGGCCGAATCCTGGCGGCCTACGACGGGGGGGCGCCCGCAGAAGGCGTAAGGGGAGCGCCCTTGGGCGAGGGGTTCGACGCGGCCGAGGGGTTCGCCGTGGGCTTCGGTCCTTCGTTCAAGAGGGTCTTTTCCGACGAACCGACAGGGTTCGGCGGCCACTACGACGACCGGGTCGAGATCGAGCTCGCGCGGAACGAGGTCGAGGGCACCCAGATGATCCTGTTCCCGACCGAGGATGTGGCCGGCGTCGCGGTGCGAGTGGAGCCGCTCGCGGGTCCGGGCGACGCGGTGATTTCGAGCGAGGACATCGAGATTCGGACGGTCGGCTACGTCAATCTCATCGAATCGCGGAGCGCAGGTGGCCGCGTCGGCTGGCACCCCGACCCGCTCTTCCCGAACCAACCGGTGGACCTGAAGCGAGGGGTGCCGCAGTCGTTTCTCGTATCTGTTCGCACGGAGGTCGACACGCCGCCTGGCGACTATTTCGGAGCACTCGTGATCGAGGCCGCGGGCCGTTCGGTACGACGGGAGCTCGCCGTTCGGGTGTGGGACGTCGTGCTCCCCGAGACTCCGCGGTTCAAGACGGCCAACTTCGCCGACTGGCGCCTCCCCGGTCGCATGTGGCCGGTGAGCCAGGGGTATCCGGAACTGGACGACGAGGCCCGTCTTTCGCACATGCTCCGACTCGCCGACCTCGGGTTCGAGTACAGGCTTCCCCCGACCGTTTTTCTGGCGAACGGGCTTTCGAGTTGGAACGAGGGTGGACGGGGCGAGACCACCTACGGCTTCCCCACCCACGACGACGATGGTGCCGGCGGCCAGGTGTTCAACCCCGATCGCACCGATCGGTTGATCGACTACATGCTCGAACGGGGGGCGAACCATTTTTTCCTCGCCGTCACGTCCAACGTGTGGCGGCACTCTCCCGACGGGGGGAGACGCGATCGGCTCGTCGCGTATCTGAACGACTATCGCGATCACCTGCGGGCGCGTGGGCTCCTCGATCTCGCGTACGTCTACAACATCGACGAGCCCTGGAACGAAGCGGTGCGGGAGGCCAAACAGACCTACACGCTCATTCGCGAGCGGGTCGGCCCGGACCTGCGCGTGATGCAGAACACGAACCAGAACAACCCTCGAATCGTGCCGCAGTTACTCGGATTCTTCGATGTTCTCGACATCAATCTCGGATTCCACGACGTGACGGATGTAGCGGCCTACAGGAGTCTCCACCCGGGACCGCTCGGGGAACTGTGGTGGAACGTCAACCGCTGGCCCGATACTCACCCGAATCTGTTCGTCGAATACCCGCTCATGGATGCCCGCATCATCGGGCCCCTCAGTTACGCGTACGACATCGACGGCTTCGAGTACTGGGGGATGGTGTGGGTGGATGGGATCGGCAACTACCGGCCGGTCGCGTCCGACGAATTGCGGGTGCCGTGGGAAGTAGACGCGCACTCTCTCGACGGAACGCTGGTCTACCCTGCAGAGGACGGGGAAATCTATCCGTCGCTGCGTCTCGCCAGCCTGCGTGACGGCTTCGAGGATCTCGAGCTTCTGTACGTGCTCGAGAGCCTGAATCCCGAACACCCGTTGCTCGAGGTGCCAATCGTGCAGGAACTCGATCGGTTCACCCGAGACCCCGCCGAGTACCTGCGCTTCCGACGGCGGGTCGCCGAAGCGATCGTCGCGACGACCCCGGATCCTCTCAGGCCGTGAGCGCGAGGACTGCCAGCAGCCGGGCTTCGGTGCGTGAGACCAACCACCCGTCGAAATCATGCGTCCGCATCGAGTCGTAGTCTTCCTCGATCCGGCGGCGCATGTAGGCCCCGACCTCCTCATGGGGGGCGGCATCGGCGAGCACCCGGGCGACGAGCCACTCGGCGTCGGCGGGATCGGTCGTGGCGTCGAGGTAGTCTTCGGCGAGTCTCCGTATGGCGGCGCCGTCGACGGCCCGTCGGAATCGCTCCAGCGCATCCGTTCGCTGCGGAATGCCGATCAGCTCCCATGCCCCGAGGTCGCTGACCGTCAGCCCCGCCAGCGGTCGCGCGAGCGCCCCGCCAGTTGAAGCGGCGAGGAGCGCCACGGCGCGCCGCCGCGTGATTTCCCGAGTCCCGATATCCAACTCTGCATCCAGCACGTGCATTATCATGAGGCCAACTCCGTCTGGAGGTGGTATCGTTTCTTCGGTTACTGGATCTACACCGTACTGATCCATACGGTTCCTGGGTCCCGGACGAGTCGACCCCGAGAGAGGCGCACGAACGAGCCGGTGCGCACCGAGGGCGGAAACGGAACCCCGAGGCGTCGCCGCTCGTATCCCTTACGCGGGTGCAGACGTTCGAAGAGGGGGAAGACGAGTTGGCGCTGGTCCTGTGTCGTGAGTGTCGAATCGAAGTCAGTTCGGAGGCTCCGACCTGTCCGCGCTGTGGAGTACCGCAGCCGGCCGGCACCGCCGGACCGATCGCGACGTACGGTCTCGATCCGGACACGCACCGGTGGGTTTTCGATCAGCTGACGGCTGGTGTGCCCCGAGATCCCGTCGCCCGCCAGCTCGCCGGTACGTACGGTCTCACCACCCGGGATGCCCGGGAGATCGTCCGGAAGATCGAGGAGCAGGCCGTCGCGGCGGTCACGGGCTCCCATCCGCCGACCCGCCATCCGCGCGGGAACCTGGCACCTGCACTGCTCTCCCTGTGGATTCCCGGGCTGGGCCAGCTCACGCAGGGCCGGCCGGGCCGGGGCCTCGCCATGTTCGGCATGTCTGCCGTACTGTGGGTCATCCTGTTGGGTTGGGTCATGCACATCACCGCAGCGGTGGACGCCGCGCGGTGGGACCCGATCGAGTAGAAGGCCGTCGAAGCAGGACGGCTCCGAAACGCGGAGGTAGCTGAATGGAGTGGTCGCGTCGTTCCTTTCTCTCCGCCGCGGCCGCGCTTCCGGTCACGCCCGCCGCGCTCGCCGCCATGAGCGGACCCCACCCGCGCCCGGCGGTCGATTCCTTCGAGCCGTGGATCCAGGTCGATCCCGCCGCGATCGCCTCGAACGCGCGCGCAATTTCCCGGCTCGCCGGAGGGCGCCCCGTGATTGCCGTGGTGAAGAACAACGCGTACGGACTGGGCGTCCGGCTGGTTGGAGAGATCCTGCGTGACGTCGAAGACATCCGGGCGTGCGCCGTCGTCACCCCGGGGGCGGCCCATGAGTTGGCCGATGCGCGCCTGGGCAAACCGATCCTCCTGATGGCGAGGGTCGAAGACGCCGACGCCGAGGCGCTCGTCCGGCGAGGGGTCCGTCTGGCGACCGCGGATGCGTCGGCAGGAGATCAGATCGAACGGATTGCCCGCCGGCTCGGCGAGGCGGTTCCCGTGCATGCATACCTGGACACCGGGATGAACCGGCTCGGCGTTCCATTCCGTGATGCGACCGAGTTTCTCGTGACGCTCGGATCGAGTGGCGCGGCGACGATCGAGGGCACGTTCATGGGGTTCGCCGAAGAGGACGAGTTCGACGCGTTGCAGCTGGCCCGATTCGAGAAGATCGCGGATGACGTCCGGCGAGCCGGCGTGTCCCCCGGCGCGCTCCACGCCGCATCGTCGCATGGGCTCTTCTTCCGTGGCGAGGCCCTTCTGGACATGGTGCGACCCGGGCTCGTCGTGTATGGCGCGTACCCCGCCGGGGCTCGGGAGACGCGCGCGGCGTCACTGACCCCCGCGTTTCGGCTGCGGGCGCGCGTCGCGCGCGTCACACGACTCGAAGCCGGCGATGGCGTGAGCTACGGACAGAACTACGTGGCGGAGCGCCCGACCTGGGTAGCAACGCTTCCGGTCGGTCACGCCGACGGATATCCGCGGCGCGCCGTCGACGGGTGCGAGGTGTTGATCGGTGAGCGGACATATCCCGTGATCGGTGCGGTCTCGGCCAGCCACACCATCGTGGAGGTGGGGGAGGAGCAGTTCGTCCGCGCGGGTGATGAGGCGATCCTCCTGGGGCCCGATCACCCGGCGATCCACCCGAACGAGGTTGCCGAGCGAGCCGGGATTTCGGTATACGACGTCCTGATGCACCTCAGCGCGAGACTGCCGCGCCGGGTGTAGGGGTATATCAGTTGCCGGAGGGAATCAACCGCCGTCACTCCAGGGCGGGACCACCTCGTTCGTTCGCGCGTATGCGATCGCTTGCCCGAGGTGCTCGTGCATATCGGCCAGAAGAAGGAAAACGGCCGCGCCGATCGACCGTTCCTGCCCGAAGAACTGAATCGTCGTCTCGAGCCGTTCGTCGCTGAGCGACGCCATCTGCTCCGCGCCGTATGCGAACGCGGTCTCGAGGTGCTCGAGCACCTCCGCTTTGTCGGTTACCTGAGCCAGCGTGCCGAACAGCTGATCGCTCACCTCGATCCCCTCGGGCGGGTCGGCGTCCCAGAAACTAGGGAACCTCTGCACAAGTAGGGTGCACCGCGCGCAGGGGTCTCTCGGGGTTC
>JBGMQU010000212.1:0-4782 GCA_048060725.1 Gemmatimonadota bacterium
ACTGGACGTGGAAACGCTAACACCAGAACGGGGGTAGAATGAACACCATCTCAATCATCAGACGGCTGACGCTGGCGGGCAGCCTCACGCTGGCGATGGCGCTCGTGGCCACGCCGCTGTACGCGCAGTCCTGCACCACCGTCACGGTCGGGACCACGAGCTTCACACGCTGCAATGGCGTGACCGCGACGACCCAGCGCATCGGTAGTACGTCGTTCACTACAGGTCAGGCGTATGGGCAGCCGATCAACACGACCACGATCAACCTCGGCAACATGTCGTTCACCACGGGGCAGGCAGGCGGGCAGCCGATCAACCTGTTGAGCCAGCAGTTCGGAAGCGTGGGCACCACCAGCGGCTACGTGGGCTCCGCGAACGTGTACGGGACCACGATCTATACTCCACCCGTGTCCACGTACACCTACGGGTACACGGCGCCTGTGGTGCAGCCCTACGTCTACATCCCGCCGAGATAGAGCCGCGGGGTCGATCAGGGCTCTTCCGTCCCCTGGGACAGCGTCGCAACATACTCATCGTATGCCCAGACCCTGCCGCGCCGCTTCCCCCCCCAGCCGACGGACGCGGTCCAGCATGTCGTAGTACGTGGACCGATGTCGCTTCAGGTAGAGACTCAGGTACAGAAGAGGCTGTCGCAGCACCCCGGCATGACAGAGCAAGAGAGTGATGAGAAGCCGCCCTTCGACGTTTCATCAGGCACTGTCAGACCCTCTGCTCACCTTGAGGAGTGCGAGCCCCGTCAGCATCCACGCGCGGGTCTGACTCGGCGCGAGCCACATAAGACCCGGTTTGCGTATTGTTCATGAGGGAAGCGGAGTCAACGGAACCTGACCGGGGAAGACCGGGTGCCTGAGACGATCTCCAAGACGCAGCGCTGGCTCGACCTGATCGCGTTTCTGATCGGTCACCGCTTCCCGGTCTCCGTGGACCAGATCATGGAAAGCATCCCGTCCTACACGGCCGACCACAACTCGGAAGACCCCACTCGTCGAGCGTCCGTGCGTCGGAAGTTCGAGCGCGACAAGGACGAGCTCAAGGACATGGGCATCCCGATCAAGACCGTGCTCTACAGCATCAACTACGGATCGGAGATGCAGAAGGGATACCGGCTCGCCCGGAAGGATTTCTATCTCCCGTATCTGAACCTCGTCGGGGCGGCCCCGTCTCCCGGATCGAAACCACCGAGACCGAAGCAGGACGGCGCCGGCACCCTCCGCGTGGAGGCAGACGAGCTCGGGACCGCCCTGAGCGCTCTGCGACGGGTCTCGGTGCTTCCCTCGTTTCCGTTCGTCTCCGAGGCCCGGTCGGCGTTTCGAAAGCTATCGGGCGATCTCGATCCGGACGCGCTCGAGGGACGGGTTCTCTACGTGGACGGACCGGACGCGGAGGAGGGTCGGGCGCGTCTCCAGGACCTCGCGCGGGCTCTTCAGAAGAGGAAAACGGTCCGGTTCAGCTATCACGGCATGTATCGAGGCGAGACGACCGAGCGAGAGGTCCATCCGTTCGGACTCTTCTTCCAGGGCGGGAGTTGGTATCTCGTGGGTTACGATCTCGGGCGGGAAGGGAACCGGGTCTTCCGCGTCTCGCGCATGGAGGGGCAGGAGGTCGAGGCGACGTCTCCTCACACGCCGGACTACGAAGTGCCCGACGATTTCGACCTGACGTCGCATGTCGGTCGAGAGCCCTGGGAGTTGGGTTCGGAGGAAGAAGACCCCGTTGTGGCCCGCGTGCGGTTCGCATTCCCACGGTCGCTGTGGGCCGAGAGGAACGGGCACGGCCGGCTGGTCGAGACGGATGACGACGGGTCCGCCGTTCGCGAGTTCGAGGTGCGCCAGGTGAATCCGTTTTGTCGTTGGATTCTGACATTTGAAGGCGATGCGCAAGTTGAGGAACCACAACAGGTTAAGGATGTCGTTATCTCGCTAGCGGAGAAGATCCGCGACATGCACCAGCGTGCCGCGGATGAGTAGGCACGGGACGGCCAGGGATCAGCTCCAGCGGATCCTCTACCTGCTCCCGGCCGCCGGCGGCGAGGGAGCCGAGATCGGGCAGCTCGCCGACGCGCTTGGTGTCTCTCCTGAGGTCGTGGTGAGCGATCTCGATGAGGTGGCCGCGCGGGCGTACTACCACGCCGCGGGTCCGGCCGACCAGTTCAACGTCTTCATCGAGCCCGATCGTGTCCGCGTGCAGACGACCGGAGACTTCCGCCGCCCGCCCAGGCTCGATCCGCGCGAGACCGTCGCGCTGAGCGTGGGCGTGCGCGTGCTGGCCGGTGAGCGCGACGAAGAGACGCGCCGCGGCCTCCTCGACCTGGCCGAGCGGCTCGAGTCGGATCTGGGGACCGTGCGAATCGAGGAGTTTCGCCCCGACGTCGCGATTCAGGGAGATGGGGAGGACTCGGCGGACGAGCTTCGAGGCCACCTGTCGGACGCGGTCGATGGCCGTCGTGTCGTCACGTTCCAATACCTGAAGTCACAGGCCGATGAAGCGGAAACCCGTCGGCTCGAGCCCTACGCGCTCGTCAGCTCGGCGGGGCGCTGGTACACGATTGGCCATGACCGCGACCGTGACGACCTGCGCGCGTTCCGGGTCGATCGGATGCTCGGCCTGACGATGCTCGACGAGATGTTCGAGGCGCCGGAGGACTTCGACGTAGACCTGTACCTGTCCGGCCGGCAGGTGTACCGGGCGGCAGACGGCGTCACGGCGGTGATCCGGTACCGCGCGTCGATCGCGCGCTGGATCCTCGAACGAGGCGATGCCGAGGAGTGCGAGGACGGCTCGGCCACCCTCGAGCGCCACGTGGCCGACCCCGACTGGGTGATTCGGCATGTGCTGCAGTACGGAGGCGAGGCGGAGTTGGTGGCCCCTCCCGGACTTCGCGAGAAGGTGGCGGCCGCCGCACGGGCGGTCGTGAAGGCCCACTCCGACTGACTGTCAGACCCCCCACCGACATTCGAGTGATGACGTCGCAGTTCACTCGAAGGAGGTGGGATCATGAAGACAATGCTACGGTCTCTGACGCTCGTCCTGGTCGGGTTCGCCCTTGGTGGATGCGGTGATTCTGCGACGGGTCCCGACGGCCCGTCCAACGCCCCCCCGAGCGTGGCCGGGTCCTGGACGTACGCCGCGACGAACATGACGGGTTCGCTCTCGGGCGTCACGGTCGTCTGCAACTTCCGCAATGTTCCGATCATGCTGACCCAGTCGGGCACGAGTTTCAGCGGCACCACGAACGGCGGGTCATTCACATGTGCGGTCGGCGGCGTCAGTGATGGCGGCACGTTCGGCAGCCGGATCGTGGTGAATGGCCGTCTCGACGGAAGCACGGTCCAGTTCGATTTCGACAGCCCGGACTGGCATCACTCAGGCTCGATCACCGGCAACTCGATGACGGGATCAGCCACGGCGATCTTCGAGTTGAGTACGGGAGCGGTCGTACTTCGAGGGAACTGGTCGGCGGTCCGGTAGTAGGAACAGACCGTGGTTCATATAGGCTTGATCTCCTCGCTGAACTGCCCCTCCTCGCTCAATATGACCAAAACAGTCACGAAGCGATGTTCACAGCCTGATTGAGACTACGATGAGACACGTCCCCATCTCTGATTTGAAAGCGAAGCTCAGCCAATACGTGGACCTGGTGCAGCGCGGAGAAGAGGTAGTCGTGACCGATCGGGGTCGACCCGTCGCGAGGCTCGTGGGCCTCGCCGGCGAAGAGGACCGGGAAGGGCGGCTTCAGCAGTTGATTCGGCTGGGACGTGTGCGGCCTCCCGTCGACCGGACGCCGTCGATGAAGCGCTCGCTCGAGACCCCGAGATGATCGTCTGGTGGGGCTCGAGCGTGGAATGCGCTTCAGGGCTCGCGAGGCTGGAGCGCGAAGCCGCCCTGCACTCCTCGCCTCCACGATCTGCGCGTGCGAGTGGAGCGGCCGGCCGGCGTCGGGCGTGTTCATGACGTTCGATGTCCGCCTGGCCGCAGCAGCGCGCCGGGAGGGGTTCGAGGTCCCGGAGCCCTCCGACTTCTAGCTCCCCGGATCCCGTACCGATAGCTCGCCGGATCATGTACCGAGTTTGCCGGCACTCAATCCGAACCGAACGACCATCGGCTGGCTCCGGACACCACGTCATCGGCCACAGCGTCGAACGTCCGGAACGTCCCCAACGCCCCCAGCTTCTCGAGGAGGCCCGGATAGTGGTCGATCCAGTGGTCGGCGTAGCAGTCGTGTAGCCCGATCGCGAAGAACTCCCGGTCCCGGGCGCCCGACAGCACCTTTTGCTCCCACTCCTCGTACCCGATCCGGCCCCGGTGGAGGTCGAAGTCATCGATGTGGATGGGGATCTTGACGATCCCGTTCTCCAGGCCGGGCCAGTCCCTCCCGAGCGAGGAACAGGAGCTGGCGAACCACTCGAAGTTGTATCGGGCGAGATGGCGGTCCGCGAGGCCGGGCCCGATCCGCGACTGGGGGGGGCGGTACCCACGGATCGAATCGTCCACGCCCCGGCAGCGGACGAGCTCCTCGAAGTCTGCGCCCCGGTGCTTCGCGTCATCGTCGGGAAGCCGGTGCTGGTAGGAGTGAAACCCGAGCGCGTGTCCGTGCTCCTCAACCGGCGGGCGGATCTCGTCCAGCAGGGAGCCGACGATGCAGTACGTGGCCCGAACGCCCGCGGCCCGCTCCACGGCGAGCATGCGGCGGAGGGCGGCGGGGGCGGGCCGGTCGGCTTCGGCGGCGAAGGCGGGCTCGACATCCCGATGTCCCTGGCCGCG
>JBGMQU010000213.1:0-4735 GCA_048060725.1 Gemmatimonadota bacterium
ATCAGTTGACCCAGCTTCCCGTCCCCGATGATGAGCACCCGATCGTCCGCCGTCATGTCGATCTGTTCCTGGATCTCCAGCGCGGCGCTGCCCTCGCTCGAGATCGTGGACAGCGAACGAGGGCCGTGCCCTGCTCGATCGCCTGCGCGCGCTCACCAGGCGCTTCGAGGAGGGACTTGGGCGCGTCGGAATCGAAACGCTCCCGGGTGAGCACCCGGTGGTGCCGCTCATGATCCGGGACACCGGCAAGACGCGGGACCTGGTGCGCTGCCTCTACGACAACGGCGTGTTCGTGACCGGGCTCGCCTTCCCCGTGGTTCCGAAGGGCGACGAGGAGATCCGCGCGCAGGTCAACGCGGACCACACGGAGCCGGACATCGATCACGTGCTCAACCTGCTGGCCGCGTACCAGGGCCAACTAATCGAGATCTGACCGGGCGGAGCGCTTCACTACCGCAGCGCCACCAAGGCCTCCCACGGCGGATAGCCCCACATATCCTCGAAGGCAGGGTCTTGGTGCAGGTCAAGCCGATAGTCCCAACTGTTGTCGAAGGCCCGCTGCGTGAGGCGCACCGCTTCGTCCTGTTCGCCGAGGGCGGCGGCGATCCGCGCCTGCCAGCCGATGTTCCAGCCCCGCAGGTAGGGTCGCACGATCTGGCCGAGTTGATCGGAAATCCGGAGCGCCTCCTCCCGGCGGCCCAGCTTGGCGAGGATCACTCCGTGGAACCCCATGCGATCGATGTCGTCGGGGTTCGAAACAAGGATGGAGGCGAAGGCCGTATCGGCGTCCTCCCAGCTCTTGGCGTAGTAGTAGGCGCGGCCACGGTTGTACTGGTTGCCGGGCTCGCGTGCGATGTGTTGGGCGATTACTTCTTCGAACAGCGCTTCCGACTCCTCCTCGTACCCGTGGACGCGCAGCTCCAGGGCAACCCAGACTGGATGCATGAGGGGGTCCTGGCTCTGCTGCGGTGGAAGGTTGGCCAAATGCCGAACGAGGGAGTCCGCCTCCTCGAGTCTGCCGAGCGCCACGAGCGCCCTCGCTTCGTAGTCGTGCAGCCGCTGATCGCCGGGGAAGTTGGCGAACTCCGCGCGGGCGAGGGCGAGCTCCTCCTCATATCGCCCGAGGAGGTGGTAGGTCGAGGCCAGATTGTCTCGCCAGCCGAACCAGGCTCGCCAATTGTGTTGGGCATCATACGCGAGGAAGCGCTCCACCGCGGCCTCCAGTCTTCCGGTTACCCGAGCCGTGCGCCCCGCCCCGTAACCCCACCTTTCTGGATAGAGGCGGTACAGTTCTTCCGCGGCCCGTGTTGTGGCTTCGGGATCTCCGACGAAAGCTGCGGATAGGTAGTCGGTATTCAACCGTTCGACCGTGGTCATGCGGTCCCGGAGTGGCGTGAGGAGGGCACGGAGCGAATCCATCTCGCGGTCTTGACCCAGATTGGCGAGCGCTGAGTATGCCATCAAGAGTGCCGGAACGTAGTCCGGTGCTCGCGCTGAGATGCGCTCTCCCATCGCGATCGCTCCCGCATAATCTCCCTTCGTGAAAAGGTCGACCTGCTCGAGGTGGTCGCGATACACGTCGATCGATGGGGGAACGGACAATGCGCTCTCCCACTCAGTAGCCTCCGGATCGAGTAAGACGACCACGGCGCCCGTGGTGAGTTGCGCCAGGCGCCCGATGACCACTTCGAGGGAGTCCGCCGGGCCAATTACCGGGTCGAGTGCCCGTATTAGCTCCCCGGTACGCTGATCCAGGATCTCGATCGAGAAGCGCACCTGTCCACCGATGCGCGAGACGGTGCCTGCCACCGCGTGGGTGGCCATCGTCTCCCTCGCGAGATCGGAGGTGGTGGCGTTTCCACCGAGCCGTTGACTAGCGTCTCGCACCACTGAAGTGGGAATGACGTCGATGGGTCGGGGCTGGTCGATGGCGCGGGTGATATGTTCGGCGGCGAGCAGCCCCCAGAGTTCCAGCTCCTCATCGTCCACGAGCGGCTGCAGGGGGACGACAATCAGGCGACCCCGCTCGTCTTCGCCCGGGGTAACTGCGGCCGGACCGCCCCCTCCACCAGACACGCGGGAGATCACCACGGCGGCGAGCCCCGCCACCACCACAGCCACCCCTGCCCGAGGCAGCCACGACTTCCGCTTTGGCGTCACAGGCTGCAACTGCGTGGGGGTCGCCCCACCCCTCGGCGTGGCCACCGCCTCGAGGTGCGGGAGCATCTCACCCGCGCTCTGCCACCGGTCGGCCGGCTTCTTCTCGAGGCAGCGGGCGATCAGGGCGGCCAGCCCCGGGGGCACGGACGACCGTAACTCCGTGATGAGCCTCGGTCGCTCGGTGATGTGAGCCGCGAGTACCTGCTGTGCGGTCATGCCGTGGAAGGGCGGGCGGCCGGTGAGCATCTCGTAGGCAAGCACACCCACCGCGTAGATGTCCGCACGGTGGTCGATGTTGGTGTCGGCCGTGGCCTGCTCGGGGGCCATGTACGTCGGTGTTCCCACCACCACGCCCACCGTCGTCACGAGGTGTCCTCTCGGCGCTCCGCTTACCGCCTTGGCGACGCCGAAGTCGCTGATCATCGCGTGCTGGCCCGAGATGAGGATGTTGTCGGGCTTGATGTCACAGTGCACCACGCCGACGCGGTGCGCCGCGGCGAGCCCGTCCACCACGTCGCGGAGGATCCGGGCGGCTTCGGGTACGGGCAGCCCGCCTTCACGGGCCAGGCGCGCGCCGAGCGTCTCGCCATCCACGAAGGGCATCACATAGTAGAGGAACCCCTCCGACTCACCCGAATCGAAGAGCGGCAGGATGTGCGGGTGCTGCAGGTTGGCCGTCGTCTTGATCTCGGAGATGAAGCGATCGGCGCCGATCACGGCGGCCAGATCAGGCTTCAGGACCTTGAGCGCGACCTTGCGCTCGTGCTTGAGGTCGTCGGCCAGATACACCGTGGCCATGCCACCGCTGCCCACCTCACGATCGATGGTGTAGCGGCTTTCGAGCGCGGTCCTCAGGCGGGAGACGGGATCGGATAGCGGTTCGAAGTCGGGCTCGGAGACGAGCTTCTCGAATCCACCGAGCAGCTCGTCGGCGTCGTCGTGAGCCTCGATGAGCGACTTCAGCTCGGCGTAGAGCTCTGGGTCCGTCTTCCCGATCTCCTCGAGCCGCTCGGCGCGCTCCTCTGTCTGGAGATCCGCCACCTCGGCGAAGAAGTACTCAACGCGCTCCCACAATTCAGGCGTCACGAGACCGTTCCCGCCGCGCCGCTTTGCGGACCGAGCTCGCGAGCCAACCACGCCCGGCCAAGCCTAAGGTCGTTCTTCACTGTTGCCAGCGAGACACCGAGCGCCTCGGCGCACTCCTCGAGCTTGAGGCCTCCGAAGTAGCGCAGCTCCAGCAACTTCGCCTTCCGAGGGCTCAGCTCGGCCAGACTCTCCAGTGCCCCATCCAGCTCTTCCACAGCCTCCGCGTACTCCTCCGTGAGCGGCAGCGTATCCGGCTCCAGCTCCACCTGCACCCATCCGCCCCCACGCTTCTTGGCGTTCCGCGCTCGCGCGTGGTCCACGAGCACGTGCCGCATTACACGCGAGGCCGTCGCTAGAAGGTGCGCCCGATCCTGCCAAAGCCCGTGATCAACGTCGACCAGGTTGAGGTACGCCTCGTGTACCAGGGCTGTGGTGTTCAGAGTGTGATTGGGGCGCTCGCCACGGAGCCGGTTGTGTGCCATGCGGCGGAGCTGGCCATAGACGAGAGGGACCAGCGCGTCGAGCGCAGCGCCATCATCCTCGGTCACCTTGCGCAGAAGCCGGGTGTTATCCGAGCCGGACTCAGTTCTCACCGCATGACCCTTCTTAGCCCTAGCCGTTTTTCGCCGCTTCTCCGCTAAGAGAAGTGTAGGGCGCGGGCCGGACCTGGGACGAACTCCCTCCGCTTGCCCCCCCAGGGCTCACTCCAGGATCAGAGCGAGGTCAACATCGCATGCGTTACAGGATACGCGCAAGAAAAAGGCGGGACGTATTTACATGAGTTCTCCGGGCACCCGTGTGATGGGAACCTGGTAGCCCCGCAGTTTACTCGCGAGGTCTCACGCCCCCCGCGGAGAACCGACCGACAAGGAGCCACCACCACGCCTTACGCACAAAGATTCCTCCCGTTGGCCACGATCCTGCTGGCGGCCACCAGCGTTCCAGCCCTGGGCCAAATCGGTACGGCGGCGACGGGTCGTGGTGGAGCGCTGTGCTGGTGAGCCCCGCGATCGGACGGATCGTTGCCCTGGCGTTGTTGGCCGCGTGTGCGAGCCCCGGCCCCTTCGACGACAAGCCTGGCACGGTGCAGGTGGAGGTAGACAACCTCAGCCTTTACCATGCGACCGTCTATCTGACGGGCAGCGCGGGATATCGACGTCTGGGGATGGTGCACGGAAGGAGCGAAAAGACGTTTGTGGCACGGCTCCGCTTCACCACCGGCGTGCGCCTGAAGGTGCGTCTGCTAGCTGACAGATCGTTCACTACCGAGACCATGTACGCCAACCCCGGAGAGAAGCTATGGCTAATCATCCCGTCCGGGCTCAGGCAGGGGCGACAGCTCGTGTTCAGCAAGAAACCGGTGGCCGTTAGGTGACCCCCATGTCCAGCAGGACCTTGAGCACGCCCGGGCGGGCCGCGTGTTCCAATGCGCGTAGGCCGTCGTCGAGGGGATACCGGGCCGCGATCATGGACTCCACGGGTATCTTGC
>JBGMQU010000214.1:0-1713 GCA_048060725.1 Gemmatimonadota bacterium
AGTCTCGCGACTGACCGCGGTGTCGAGATCGCGACGGAAATAGCCGACCTGGCCGACTACGACCTCGGCCACGGAATTTGGGATGGCGTCGTATCGATCTGGGCCCACGTCCCGCCGTTAGTGCGAAAAGAACTTCATGCTCGGGTCGTCGATTCCCTGAAACGTGGCGGGATATTCATCCTGGAGGCGTACACGGAGCGGCAGCTCGAAATGGACGGAGTCGGCGGACCGCCACCCGCAAAAAGGGAATCGTTCATGTCTCTCGATCGATTGGTCGATGAGCTCGAGGGGCTGGATTTTGTTATCGGGGTTGAAGTAACGAGAGACATTTCGGAAGGGCGATATCACCAGGGAGAAAGCGCTGTCGTTCAAGTTGTTGCACGCAGGTAAACCGGACCACATAGTCCGCTAGCAAGACTGCAGAACCGTCAGACAGCGGCAACGAGGAGGGGAATCCCTGGTGAAGCAATCGACGGCGAGCCGTGGGCTCGGGCTGCTCCTTCAGAGCCTTGCCGTGATCGTGAGCATCTTGATCGCGTTCGCGCTGGATGCGTGGTGGGCGGAGCGTTCGCTTCGCAGGGACCTTCTCGACGACCTGGTCAGCGTAACCCAGGAGCTCGAGACGAACGTCGTCACCCTGGAGGTGGAAGCGCTGTTTCACCGGACGGCGATCGCGAGTATCGACGTGCTCGTCGGGCGAATCGACGACGCCGATGGGGCCCCGTGGCTAACGGTTCCCGACACGGTTGCCAGCTTCGCGTTCGTCTTCCCGCCCAGTTACGAGGCTTCGATCACCGCCGTACGCGCGTTGATATCGAGCGGGGGCCTCTCCCGCTTGCGCGACCCACGGCTCAAGCAAATTCTGGGGAATTTCGAGGCTCAGGCCGAGAATATCCGCGAGGGGGAGTTGGGGGCGCGGCGTCTCGCGATGGAGGAGATCGTCCCGCTGTTCTGGGAGACGCCGGACCTGGCATCGTCTTTCGGCAGAGCTGTCGAGTACCGTCGCAGAGGTCTGGAGAACACTCCTCTGCCCAGTCGCCCGATACAGATCCAGAATGTCGCCGGTCTGAAGAATCGGCTCCTGCTCCGCCGCGCGTGGGTCGACTCATCTCTCAGGAGCATCGAGCAGTTGAGGGTCGATCTGGAGGCGGCGTTGGAGTTGCTGCGGGCAGCAGATGGCAGGCGGATGGCCGATGAGTGAGTTCGAGTTCGTAGCCGTCCTCATCTCGATGGTGATCGGTCTGGGCATCACGCACCTGTTGCGTGGCATTGCTCAGGCCGTCCACGAACGCCAGGAAACCCCACTGGACACCGTCCACATGGCCTGGACGGCCAACGTCTTTCTCCAGATGGTCCTCAACTGGTGGGTGATGTTCTCCTGGCATACCTACGACACCTGGAGCTTCGCGACCTTCCTGTTACTCATCCTGTGGGCGGTTTCGCTCTACCTCCTCGTGGTCTTTCTCTACCCGCCTCGCAAACCCGCCAGCGAAGGATGGGCTGCTCTGTACGATGGAAACCGGCAGTGGTTCCTCTCCACGTTCGCCACCTTCATGGTCCTGGACATCTGGATCACCGGAATCCGCGGCGGCCTGTTCGACCCCCCGACCTACCTTCCGTTCGTCGGACATTACCTGATCCTGACGGTGATCGGGATTGTCGTGCGCCGTCGCGGATATCACACGTTCCTGGCCTGGTACATCCTCAGTACGG
>JBGMQU010000214.1:1813-4720 GCA_048060725.1 Gemmatimonadota bacterium
GTCGTGCGCCGTCGCGGATATCACACGTTCCTGGCCTGGTACATCCTCAGTACGGCCCTCCTCTGGTCGTTCGTCGTGCGACGGTTCCTCACGTAGAATCCGAGCTGGAACCTCTGGACTGGTTGCCGAGGGGCGGGCTCGATCGGGCTAATCGCCGCTCGACGCCCGGGCCTCTACGAATGCGACGAAATCGGGGTGGAAGCCACTTCTCCACCCCCCGTCGATCCACCATTCCTGGAAGCGAGGAAACTCGAAGAGCGCCTCAAAATTCTGGAGCCCGTAGCTGCGCAGCGCAGTCTCGTCGACCAGTCCTTCCTTGTATTGGAAGTAGACGTTCTCGAGGCGGCGAACAAACTGAGTCATCATCATCCCAGCCCTGTACACCTCGCCTTCCGCGACGTCCCCCTCGACCTCCCAGGCGCGATACCACAGGTCACTGTACACGACGTCGGTGGTGAGGTGAGAGAGCCAGTCGTCGTTGATCTCCGCGAGCGCCTGACGCGCCTGGCCTCGCGCCACGGTCGTGTTCTGTCGGATCTCCGCACCGACGAATATCAGGGACGCCACGACCCCCAGGAATCCTATGGTTTCGTGCAGGTTGCTCTTCGACATCCGTGACTCCACCTCGCGTTGAGTTGTTGCGTGTCGCTTGTGTGCGGGCTGGCAGCGTAGCAGAATCGCGGGAGGGGAGGAAGCGCCGGTGTGGTGCGCGGTAGCCTGTTCAGGTGGCCCACTCCGTAACCCCAACCCGCGAGTCCGATGGGAGGCGTGATGGTTCGCAAAGGCAGTCGGGGAATCATGATGACGCTCGCCGTGCTCGTGGGCGCGTACGCTCTGGCGAGCGCGTTCATCCCGGGCGCCCGGACCCCGTTCGTCGAGTCGCTCTTCAGTGAGAAGACCTTCCGCGCCTTTGGCCACCTCGTTGCAGGGGGGACCGCGATCGTCGCGGGCGCGTTCCAGTTCAGCACCCGACTGCGCGCCCGGCACGTGACCACGCACCGCATGCTTGGACGGGTATATCTCGTGGCCGTGCTCGTGAGCGGCACCTCCGCGCTCTTGCTGGCGCCGTCTTCTTCGGGCGGAATATCGGCTCATTTCGGCTTCGGGCTCATGGCCTTTCTCTGGGTCACGACCTCCGTCGTCGCGTACGTAAAGGTGCGAGCAGGCGACTACGCGTCGCACCGGGAGTGGATGATCAGGAGCTACGCGCTCTGTCTGGCGGCGGTCACGCTTCGCCTCTACCTGCCCGTGAGCGCGGTGATGGGCATCCCCTTCGAGGAGGCGTACCCCGCGATCGCCTGGCTGAGCTGGGTGCCGAATCTCATCATCGCAGAGTGGTTCCTGATCAGGAGCTCTCTGGTGCCGCTCGAGGTGTGACCCGCATCGGGCTTCGATGTCCTTTCGGGCTTCGTGTTCATTGTCGATTATGCTGCTGGCGAACTGTGGATCGAAGTCGGCGGGTGAGCGAGGTCGGTCGGAGGAGTTGAACCGCCTGCTTCGGAAGTGACCTTCCGGGGAGGACATGCTTGAAGGCGACAATGGCATTCGCGCTGGCGCTCTGCGCCTGCTCCGGGCCTCCGAGTGAAGCGTCGCGCGAGGCCGCGCTGGAGAGCCTTGTCCGCGCCGTGAATCGAAATGATGTGGAAGCGGCGCTGGCCCATTACACTCCGGACGCGGAGTTCCTGATCCCGGGACAACACCCGATCCGGGGAACCGAGGCGATGAGGGACCTGCTCCAATGGGACTCGGTCCTCGACAGTCGGATCCGATTCCGGACGGATCGGTGGCGTGGGGACACTCTTGTCGCGGGGGTGGGGGTCGAACGGAATGCGTGGTTCGCCGGGGTGGGTCTCGATTCGATCGTCTATGCTGCCGGCACCCGCTTCGTGTTCGACGGGGAGAAGATCAGCGGGATCTATCCCTCGACGCTCAGCGCGAAGTCGATGAGCGAGTTCGAGCCCAAGTACCGCGCCTTCTTCGAGTGGGGAGAAGCGAACGCGCCGGAAGTGGCCAGGCTGGCACCGGGCGGTCAGTTCGTGTACACGGGAGCTGCCGCCGAGGAGTGGCGCGAAGTGCTGGCTCGCTACGCCGAGGCACGCAGGACGCCGGAGCCGTGAGCAGCCGCCACCCGGACACGAGGGCTGACACGGGCACGGTCAGCACGCTGATCACCTCCAGGACGCCCGCGCGTCTCGTCCTCGAGGGACTGACGATCGTCGTCGGCATCCTCCTCGCGTTCGGAATCGACGCGTGGTGGGACAATCGAAACGCCGCTACAGCCGAGCGAGCCCTGCTCGGCGACGTGATCGAAGAGTTGGAGCAAATCGCCACCGTGCTGGATGGCGCCGGTGCCGTCCACGAGGAGCAGCGCAGCGCGTCAGGGGCGATTGTCGGCGACGGCGGACCGCTAGGTGAGCGAGAGATGGCCGAGGCAGTGGCCAACCTCCTGGGCTTCGTGACTCTGGACGTGTCGACGGGCGCGTTGGATGCCGCATTGTCCTCCGATGGCCTGGGCCGGATCGCGAGCGACTCGACGAGGATGTTGCTTGCACGCTGGCCGGGCGCCTATCTCGATGTCGTGGAGAATGAGGTTCTCGAGCTCGACCTCGTGGAGCACTCGCTCCATCCTCTGTTGAGGACCCGGCTGTCGGTCCCGGACCTCGTGTCGTTTACCAGAGTTGCTGGACTGTCACAGGACACCGCTGCGGTCGCGGTTCGGCGCGTTCGCGACACCGCGGCCTTGATGCGGGACCTGCGCCGGCTGAACGATGATCGCGAGTTCCAGGGGCTCGTGTTTCAACTGAACCAGAATGACTCGGCGATTGCCGGCGAATACGAGGAGTTGAAGCGTCTTATCGCATCGATCATCGAGGCCGCCGAGACGTCACTGGACCGCTAAGAAAGAGC
>JBGMQU010000215.1:0-4693 GCA_048060725.1 Gemmatimonadota bacterium
ACCGCGACGGGCCCGCCAGGTGGCGGCCCGTCGAGGAATACGTCTCGTTTTTGGCGCCGTCAGGCGCCGGGCGCTACCGCCATTCAGCGTCCGGCAGCAGCCTTTCGCGTCGCCTGCTCATGCAGCGCGTCGATCAGACGCTGAGCGCTCTCTTCCATCTCGATCACGAGTCGATCGATCCGTGTGACGAAATAGTTGTGGAAGATGTTGATCGGAATCGCGATCGTCAGCCCGGCAGCCGTCGTGATAAGCGCCACCTTGATCCCTCCAGCGACCAGCGTGGCTTCCACTTCACCGGCAATCTCGATGGCCTGGAAGGCCATGATCATTCCAATCACGGTCCCGAGGAAGCCCAGCAGCGGAGCGACGTTGGACAGCGTCGCGAGCCAGACGAGGCCGCTTTCCAGCCCCGCGACCTGGATGGAGCCTGCGTTCTCGATGGCCTGCATGGCGCGCTCGGTACCCTCTTCGTGCCGCGCGAGACCGGCCTTGAGTACGGCCGCGGCCGGCGCATTCGACTCGTTGCAGACCGCGAGCGCCTCGTCGAGCTTTCCCTGCGAGATGAGCTCATCGGCATCGCGCAGGACTTTCTTGTTCTTCGAGGCCTTCGTCTGCAGGTCGACGACCTTCCACCCGATGATGAGAACGCCGATCGCGAGACTAAGCCCGAGCGGCCACATCATGAATCCCCCCGCCTCCCAGATGTCGCCCAAGTTCAGGCTCTGGCCCTCGCCCAACGATGGCGTTTGTCGAAGAAGCGCCCAAAGTGTCGAAGCGATCAAGTGGCCCTCCAAGTCTGGTTCACATGGCATCCCGCAGAGCCCGTTCCCGGGGGCGGAATCTGCGCCTGGGGACGGGCCGGACCAAGCTAGACGAGCCCTGTGGGGCCGTCAAGTCGCCCTGGGAAGGGTCGGAACGGCGGCGAGAAGCGCTCTCGTGTAGTCGTTCGCCGGCGCGGAATACACGGCGGCCGCAGACCCCGCCTCGACGACGTGGCCATCCCGCATGACCACGACGCGATCGGCCAACCTCCGAACCACCGCGAGATCGTGCGAGATGAAGAGATAGCCCAGATCGAACTCGCTCTGGAGTTCGGTCAGCAACCCGAGGATTTTTGCCTGGACCGACACGTCCAGCGCCGAGACGGGCTCGTCCGCCACGATAATCCGGGGCTCGACGGCCAGCGCACGGGCGATGCCCAGCCGTTGCCGTTGTCCTCCCGAGAACTCGTGCGGATACCGCCGAGCCGCCGCCGGGTCGAGACCGACCCGATCGAGGAGGGCCGCCGCTCGTGTAACGGCGGCGTTTCCTTCGGCCAACCCGTGTACTTTGAAGACCTCACGCAGCATGGATCCCACGGTGATCCGTGGGTTCAATGATGCGTACGGGTCCTGGAAGATGATCTGGACGTCGCGCCGAAACTCGGCGAGGTCGCCCCGGCTCATCTCCGCCAGGACGCTCTCTCCGTAGCGGATCAGGCCGCCGGACGGACGGACGAGGCCGACCAGAAGCCGCCCGAGCGTGCTCTTTCCGCTGCCCGACTCGCCGACCAGGGCCACGGTCTCGCCGGGGCTCACGTCCAGCGAGACGCCGTCCACCGCGACCAGGCCCCCGAAGCGTTTCGTAACGTCGACGGCGGAAAGCTGCTTCATACGGGCCCTTCCAGATAGGCGACGCCCGTACGTCGGTCCGGTTCGGCGGTCAGCCAGCATCGAGCACCCTGCTGGAGCGGTGGCCCATCCTGCCCGCACCGCTCCCAGGCGTAAGGGCAGCGGGGGTGGAACCGACAACCGGCGGGCCACGCGGTCGGCGAGGGAACCTGTCCCGGGATGACCGCCAGGCCGCGCTCGGCCTCGTCGATCGAAGGAACCGCCCGCAGGAGTCCTTCCGTATACGGATGTGTCGGGGTGGTCAGCACGCGGACGGCTGGCCCCGTCTCGACGATTTGTCCCCCGTACATCACGGCGACGCGGTCTGCCACGGATGCCACGACGGCAAGGTCGTGGGAGATCAAGAGAACGGCCATGCCCGTGTCGCGCTGGAGCGTCGCGATCAGCTCGAGGATCTGCGCCTGGACCGTGACGTCGAGCGCCGTTGTGGGCTCATCGGCGATCAGGATCGACGGCCCGCACACCACCGCCATCGCGATCAGCGCCCGTTGGCGCATCCCCCCGGAGAGTTCGTGGGGATAGGCTCGAGCTGCCCGGTGCGGATCGGCGAGTCCCACGCGATCGAGCAGTTCAAGGGTCCTGCCGCGGGCCACGGAGCGCGACACCGCCTCGTGGGCGAGCACCCCTTCTTCGATCTGGCGCCCGACTCGGTGTACCGGGTTGAGAGAGGTCATCGGCTCCTGGAACACGAAGCCGATCTCGGCGCCGCGGATCTCGCGAAGGCGGGCCGGCCGGGCGCCGATCAACTCTTCGCCGCGAAGCCGGATGCTCGATCCGGGCAACGTCCGCGCGGGGGGCTCGGCGACGAGACGGACGAGCGACAGGGCGGTCAGTGACTTCCCGCACCCGGACTCGCCGACCAGGGCGAGCGTCTCCCCGGCCGCGAGCTCGAAAGACACGCCATCGACGGCCCGGGCGGGCGGCCCCTCCCCGGCGTCGAATCGCACCCGGAGATCGCGCACCCGAAGCAGCGGCCCGCCGTTCACGAAAGGATGCCTGTCGTCGACTTGGGATCGAGCGCGTCGCGCAGACCGTCACCGACGAGGTTGAAACTCATGACCGTGAGGACGATCGCGAGCCCCGGAAACAGGGCGACCCAGGGCGCGTCGAGCATGACATCCTTGCCCGCGGCCACCATCAGTCCCCAACTGGGAGCGGGGGGGGGAACTCCCAGGCCGAGGAAGCTCAGCGACGCCTCGACGAGAATCGTATTTCCGATCCCCAGGGTCGCCGCCACGATAATCGGACTCGCCACGTTCGGCAGAATGTGCCGGAAGATGATGCGCGGTGTGCCGAACCCGAGCGCCCTCGCCGCCTGCACGAACTCTCGTTCCCGAAGCGAAAGCACCTCGCCCCGGACGAGACGTGACGTTCCCATCCAGCCCGTCAGACCCAGCACGAGCGTGATCACGAGCACCGAGGGCTCGACGAGGGCGACGATCGTAATGAGCAGCACGAGACGGGGGAAGCTCAGCAACAGATCGACGGTCCTCATCGAGATCGCGTCGACCCACCCCCGTGTGTAGCCCGCGATCGCGCCGATCATCGAACCGATAGTGATCGCGATCAGGATCGCCAGGGTCCCGATGGCGAGGCTCACGCGACCGCCGTACAGCACACGGCTCAGGACATCGCGCCCGAAGCGATCGGTCCCCATCAGGTGCTCCCAGGAGGGCGGATGAAACCGCGTAGCGACGATGTCGGCGCCCTGTGCGGCAGGGTCGAACGGAGCGAGGAACGGCGTCAGGAGCGCCACGAGGCCAAGCCCCCCCACGAGCGCGAGACCGAACATCGCGGGGCGGTGCCGCCGGAACGTGCGCCACCCGAGGGCCCATTGTCCCGCATGCTGCGGGCCGACCCGCTCCAGCCCGGCCCCCTCCGCGCCGGCCCGCCCGGACGGTCTCCCCGATGCCGCACGCACGATCAGCCACAGGGCGCCCACCAGCGTGGCGAGCGCGATCCACCCCTCGATGTTCGACGATGTGACGACGCTCAACACGCGACCGCGCCGAACCACCACGAGTGCCCACAACGCCACCCATGCGGCCAGGAGCACGATCGCGCGGACGGGACGCGTGCCGAGATCACGGACGCCCGGCAACACCAGATCGAGCCAGCGGCCGTTCATCTCCGCACCGACGCGCACGGCTCCGCGGTCATCGGAGGCGGATTCGCGGATCGGCGGCGGCGTACAGCAGATCCGCCACGAGGTTGGCGACGATGACCAGCGTGGCGAACAGGAAACTCGCCGCCATGACGACCGGGTAATCGCGGGCGAGGATCGCGTCGTACATCAACCGGCCCATGCCGGGCCACGAGAAAATGTACTCCACGACCACGGCGCCCCCGAACAGGATCGGGAGGAACAGGCCCACGAGGCTGATGATCGGAAGCAGCGCGTTTCGGACGGCGTGGCCGAAGATCACACGACGCTCACTCAACCCCTTGGCGCGAGCGGTCCGAATGTAGTCTTCATCGAGCGTCTCGAGCATCGAGGCGCGCATGTAGCGGGCGACCGCCGCGGCAGAGCCCAGTCCGAGCGTGACGGTCGGAAGCACCAGGTGTCGTGCCCGGTCGGCGATTCGCCCCCAGAAATCGAGCTCCGCATAGTCGAGGCTATAGATGCCGGAGATCGGGAACCGGGCGCCGAGCCAACTGTCCGAGGACGCCCACATGATCAGAACGACCCCGAACCAGAACGTCGGAATCGAGTAGAGCAGCAGCGCGACGAACGTGAGCGCGTGATCGGTTCGCGTATGCCGCCGAACCGACTGCACGATGCCGACGAGACAGCCGACCACGAAAACGACGAGGAGCGACGCGCCCCCCAGCCACAGGGTGTTCGGGAGCGCCTCTGCCAGGACGTCGGCGACCGGCCGGAGACGGGAGAAACTGAACCCGAAGTCGCCGGTCATGAACGCGCCGAGCCAGCGCACGTATTGTTCGAGTAGCGGCTGGTCCAGACCGAAGTTTCGACGCATCTGCTCGATGACTTCGGGACTGACGTTGGGGTTGAAATACGC
>JBGMQU010000216.1:0-4655 GCA_048060725.1 Gemmatimonadota bacterium
GCATGACCCGGGCGGTCGCGCCGGGCGCGTTCACCCTGGGCTGGCAGGCGGGCGAACTGGCCGCGGAGTATGCCAAGGACGCCGGGCGTGGGGAGGCGGGCGGGGTCGGCCGGAGCGGGGCCGGCCAGAGCGGGGCCGCCCGAGACGGGATCGGCCAGGACGTGATCGAGGAGCGGCGCGATCTGTTCGAGGCGATTCTGAGCCGGAGCGGCAACCGCGTGTCGAGGTGGCAGGAGGCGCAGGCGGCCATGCAGAGCATCATGGGCTACTACGCGGGCCGCACGCGCTCGGAGACGATGCTCGACGCGGGCCTCGAACGGCTCCGGCAACTCAGACAGGACGCGCGCGGCGAGTTGAGCGCCCCCGGTCCGCACGAGTTGTATCGCTGCGTCGAGATCCTCAGCCTGATGGACGCCGCGGAGGCGATCATGGTCTCCGCGCGCGGACGCGACGAGAGCCGCTTCGGACCGGAGCACAGCCGGGCCGACCACCCGGAGACCGTCGACGACTGGTACTGCAACACCGGCATGAAACGGGTGAACGGAGGGTTCACCACCTACAAGACGCCCTTCAACCACATCTACGAATGAAGATCGACTGTTTCGTCCACATCCTCCCGCCCCGCTACGTGGAGGAACGCGCCCGCCGGGGCGGCACCCGCCTCGGCTCGTCGCAGTACGCGAAGTACGTGGCCGCCAACCGGGGGCTCACCGATCTCGACGTCCGGTTCCGGGTCATGGATCAGTTCAACGATGTGGTCCAGTTGCTCACCATCGCGGGGCCCAACGTCGAGAGCGTGGCCGGGCCCGAGGACGCGGCCGAGCTGGCCCGCATCGCCAACGACGAGCTGGCCGCCCTGGTGGCCGACTACCCCGACCGTTTCGTGGGGGCCGTGGCGTGCCTGCCGATGAACGACATCGACGCGGCGCTCCGGGAGGCCGAACGGGCGCTGGACGACCTCGGGTTCCGGGGCGTGGAGATCTTCACCGACATCGAGGGCCAGCCGGTCGACTCGCCCGAACTCATGCCCCTGTACGAGATGATGCAGTCCCGCGACCTGCCGATCCTCCTCCACCCGCGGGGCACCAGCTCCACGCCCGACTACGCCGGAGAAGACCGTTCGCGCTACCTGGCCTTCACCAACTTCGGATGGCCGCACGCGTCATCGGTGGCCATGTCCCGGTTCGCGTTCGGCGTGTTCCCCGCGTATCCGGACCTGAAGGTCCTCACGCACCACGCCGGCGGGATGATCCCGTTCTTCCACAAACGGATCGAGCTGTCGTGGGACTTCAACCGCAACCTCATGGGCTACGGCGACGACGGGGCCGAGCTCGATGCGCCCCCGCTCGACTACTACCGCCGCTTCTACTGCGACACCGCCATCCAGGGGAACCCCGCGGCGCTGATGTGCGCGCACGACTTCTTCGGGCCCGATCGAATGCTGTTCGCCACCGACGCGCCCTACGACGACCGCCTGGGCGAACGGCTGTACGAGGAGACGATCGCGGCCATCGAGGCGATGGACATCACGGGAGCGGAGCGGAAAGCGATTTTCTCGGAGAATGCGCGGAACCTGTTTTCCCTGCCCTGAGCCGCTCCCTACCCTGAGCCGCTTTCCTGCCCTGATCCGTCTTCCCTACCCTGACGGGATCCCGTATTCGGGCCCGGCCGACATGCTGTAACCGGCACCCTGCGGCGTGCCGTAATCGGCCGACTCGCGGTAGACGATCATCGCGGGCATGGGGATCCTGAGCCAGATGGCCCCGGGCACGGGACACACGTCGACGCACCCGTTGAAGTGCACGCATTCCCGCGGATACGCAATCTCCGGGAGCTCGTTCTTGACCGACCCGTAGAACACGTCTTCGGTGCAAATGTCGACGCACCGGTCACACTTGATGCACAACTGGGGGTCGATGATCGGCGGCATCTGACTGTCGCTCCGGCTCTAGTAGCGTCTCCAACCCATCACCGGCGCGTCATCCCCTTTCTTGAGGATGTGCGCCCGATTGAGCAGCGGGTTGGTGAACGGGTAGTCGGGGCGGTTGTGCAGGCCCCGGGTCTCTTTGCGGTCGAGGGCGCCGATGAACACCAGCTCCCCCATCTGAAACAGGTTGTATACCTCGAGACAGCGCCCGACCTCGTGCTGATTGCGGGCCATCATCTCCGTATTCGCCTTGTCCTTCAAGCGGCGCAGATGGCTCAACCCCTGCAGCAGGACCGCCTCGTTTCTGACGGTGCCGGCATAGTCGGTCATGACCTGCTGGAGGGCGATGTTGGCCTCTTCCCAATCGGGTCCGTCCTGGCGCCCGCGTAGCGTGTCGATGGTCGACGCCACGTGGTCGATCGTCGGGCGGGCGGCTTCCAGATCGCCGTCCACCACGGTCTTCACGAACTCGGCCGCCTGGTCTCCGCTGATCCAGCCGAAGGTGGCCGCCGCGGAGATGTCGCCCATGGCCTCGTCACCGGCGGCATAGAGCCCCTCGATGCTGGTCTCGGTCTTCGCGTTCGCCACGATCAGGCCGCCGCCCCGCAGGGGATAGGTCGAGAACTCGATCGGGTGCTTCTGCAGATCGATGCCCTCGACCTCCATGTGATCCACCATCGCCTCGTTCCCCTCGTGGATCGTCCAGTGGCGCATGTACTCGGCGTCTTCGTCGGAGATGCCGGAGCAGTCCATGTAGAGCGGACCCTTGCCCCGCGCCTTGTACTGCTCGGGCGAGAGCTTGTTGACCTCCATGATGATGTCGCCGTATCGCCGGCTGGGCTCGCTGACGTACGGCCCGACGGCCTTCCCTTCCGAATCTCTCAGGACGCCCACCCAGGTCGCCTGCCCGAACTTGGGGAAGTACTTGGGCCCGATGTGGCGCTGCGGCATCTCGACGTTCATCAGCTCGGCGCCGGCCCGGTAGGCCATGGCCCGCCCGTCGCCGGTCTGGACCCCGCCGTGCGCGTCGTTGAACATCAGCCCGGGGGTGAGGCCCTGGTAGAGCCGGGAGCACTGGCCCGTGCCCAGGATGACGGCCTTCGCCTTGAAGACGATCACCCTGTCCTCGCGCGTGTGGACGCCGACGGCGCCGATCACGCGGTTGCCGCTCGCGAGCAGCTCCTGGATCATGATCCGGTTCATGATCGTCGCGCCGCGTAGTTTGGCCTGCCGCACCAGCACCGTCTTCTGGAGCTTTCCCTCGTACTTGATGTGCGTGAGCGTGCGGCCGGGGAACGCGTGGCCGGCGAACTCCCACTCGCCGTCCTGCCGCATGGGAATGCCCCACTCGTCCCATAGCTCGACGATGTCGTGGGCCTTGGCGAACTGCGCGCGCAGGATGTCGCGGCCGATGAGGATCTCGCCCTTGGCCGTGTAGAGCAGCTCGTCGATGAACTCTTCTTTGTCGGGACCGTGGATGTCGGGGATGTAGGTCTCGAAATGGTCATTCCCCGAGCGGCCGCGGCCGCTGTAGCGCGCGTGGCCCTTCTCGGCGACGACGACGTCCGCGCCCAACTCCGCCGCGCGGATGGCCGCCATCATTCCGGCGATGCCCCCTCCGACGCAGAGCACATCGCACTCGACTACCTGTTCTTCCATTCAGACCTCTCGTGACACCTCTCGTGAGCCGTGTGTGGCACCGAACATGTGCGCTCTGGTTCGGCGCTGCCAGTCTGTGATCCTACGCCTTCCGCACCTCGCACAGGCTCGATTTGAACGGGGGGAATCCACTAATCTTGTCGAGGGTCGCGTCGTCGATCAGGTCGTTGATGTTGGACTCGACCCAGCCGTGGAACGCATGGGCGACGCCCGGGGCCACGACGTCGGTGACCCACGCCCGGAAGGTTGTCGCGCCCCGCGGAGACGACACGAGCACGGCGTCTCCATCGGCGATGCCCCGGGCCGCCGCGTCGTCGGGATGGATCTGGATGCGGGCGTGCGGCTCGAGCTCGCGCAGCCACGCGACGTTTCGGTGCTGCGAATGCGTGAAGTTCCGGCTGCGCCCGCCGGACGTGAGGACGAGCGGGTACTCGCTCGCCACGCCCGGCGTCGAAACGGGGCTCTCGGCCGGTTCCTCGTACACCGGGAGCGCCGCGTATCCGTGCCGGCGGAGCTCGTCGGACTCGAACTCGATCTTCCCCGACGGCGTCTTGAAGCCGCGGGTCTCGTAGGCCCGTTCGGGGTGGACCTCGTCGCCCGGCACGGTGATGCCGGCCGGCGCGGCCACGAGCTGCTCGAGTGTGAGTTCGGGGACGCCCTCCAGCCGCTCGCGCACGGAAGCCTCGAAGTCTCCGTGCCAGAACCGGTCGGCCATGCCGAGCCGGCACCCGAGGTCGATGAGCATCTGCGCGTCGGGGCGCGCCTCACCCTCCGGCTCCACCGCGACCCGACGGTACCGCACCCGCCCGTCGCCCGGGGCGATGAGCGCGGGACGCTCGAGGGAGGTGGCCGCCGGCAGCACCAGATCGGCCAGTTCCGTGGTGGGCGTATGGAAGAAGTCCGCCGTCACGAACGTGTCGAGGCTCGCGAGCGCTTTCGCCAGCCGCGTCGAGTTCGGCCACATCATGACGTTCATGCCGATCGCGAAAACCGCCTTGATCGGCTGGGCCCCGCCGTCGAGGATCGCGTCGGCCAGAAGCATGGCCTGCGCCTGAGGGTAGTGGGCGGC
>JBGMQU010000217.1:0-4625 GCA_048060725.1 Gemmatimonadota bacterium
ACGTGGGCAAACACGTACGACGGTTACGGCGGCACAGCCCCGTCTCCATCGTTGACACTCCTCCGAGTAGCTACGGCTACGCGTCGTCGTCTCGCCTTGGATCCAGGGCTGTGGCGTCGTAACGCGGTGTACCCTACTTGTGCAGAGGTTCCTTAGGTTTCGCAGCCTCCTGGAAGGCTGTGCCGCGACAGCGAACGGAGGAGGACCTACGATGAGCGAATCCGAGATTCGACGGCTCTCGCGCGAGCGTATCGAACGCATCGGCCGTCGCGATTTCGATGAAATGGTCGACGTCTTTTACGCGAAGGACGCGGAAATGCTCCCGTCCGACGTCGCTGCGATCCGCGGCATCTCGGAGATTCGCGATTTCTGGCGCGCGACACCTGATACGGGCCTCGTCTCTCTGACGCTCGAGACCCGGAGTATCGAGGCCTCGGGCGACATGGCGTACGAGATCGGGACATTTTATCGGACCATCCGCCCGCGGCACGGACCTCCATTTCAGGAAATCGGAAAATACATGGTGCTGTATCGCCTTCAGCCTGGGGGGGCATGGAAGGCAGTCGCGGAGATGTTCAATACCGATGCACACCGTTGATTCGGAGGAAAACATGGAGCACGGAACCAGCCTCTTCCGCTGGAGCGACATGGAGCCGGAAACCGTCACGGATTCGATCCGCCGTCGGCTGATCACGGGGGAGCGCGGGATGCTCGCCGAAGTACGGATCGACAAGGGCGCCATCGTGCCCCGGCATTCACACGAGAACGAGCAATTCACCTACATACTCGAGGGTGCGCTCAAGTTCTGGCTCGGCGAGGACGGGAAGACCGAGCTGGTCGTCCGTGCGGGCGAGGTTCTTCACATACCCTCCCACGTCCCGCACAAGGCGCTCGCTCTCGAGGACACTGTCGATCTGGACGTGTTTTGCCCGCCGAGACAGGATTGGCTCGATGGGACCGATTCGTACTTCCACGATCTCGAGGATGACTGATGGATCTCGGGCTTGCCGGACGCGTCGCGCTCGTCGCCGCATCGAGCAAAGGGCTGGGGCGGGCGGTCGCGGAAGAACTGGCCGCGGAGGACGCGCACCTCGTGATGTGTGCGCGCGGGCGGGAGGCGCTGAGTGAAGCCGCGGCGGCCGCCGATGCCGCGGGCAGTGGCGAAGTTCTCTCGGTCCCTGCGGATCTGTCCGACGAGGCGAGCGTTCGCGCCGTCGCGAATGCGGCGCTCGAGCGGTTCGGTCGGGTAGACGTGTTGGTGAACAACGCAGGCGGACCGCCTGCCGGCCCGTTCGAATCTCATTCGGTGGAGGCGTGGCGCGCCGCCATACGCCTGAATCTCGAGAGCGCACTCGAACTCACGCGGCTCGTGCTCCCCGGGATGAAGGAGCGGGGGTGGGGCCGGATCGTGAACATCACGTCGGTGGCGGTGAAAGAGCCGGTCGACGGCCTGATCCTCTCGAACAGCGTGCGCGCCGCGGTGACGGGGTGGGCGCGTACTCTCGCGAACGAGGTGGCCCCGTTCGGCGTCACGGTGAACAATGCGCTCCCGGGCTACACCGTTACCGATCGCCTCCTCGAGTTGGCCGAGGCGGTGTCGAGCGAGAAGAGCGTATCGACAGAGGCGGTTCGGGCCAGCTGGGAAGCGTCGATCCCCATGGGTCGACTCGGCGAGCCGCGCGAGTTCGCGGCCCTGGTCGCCTTTCTCGCTTCGGATCGGGCGAGCTACATCACGGGTCGCTCGATCACCGTGGACGGGGGAAGAACGAGGGGCCTGTTGTAGGAGGCCCCTCGCACGAGACGCGCCCGGAGGCTAGCGAGACAGTGTGAACGCGGCGGTGGTCGGTCCGCCGGCGCAGTTGTCGTCCGACGAGATGTCGGACGTGCCCGTCGCCATGTTGCCGCCCTGCTCGATCACGGCGCTCGAAACCGCCCTGCCGCCGCACTGGTTGTCCGGGATGAAGTACTCCACGTCGAGCTCGAGCTGTGCGCCGACGATCATCCCCTCGGCCGTGCCGTCGACCGAAAGGGGGCTCACCAGCGACATCGTGCCGGTGACGGCACCGCCCGGTGCGGTGGTTAGCTGCATCGTGCCGGCGTACGACTGTCCGTCGTCTGCGGAGAATTCGACCGCGTACTCGCCGTTGAGGTTGAATTCGTAGCCGGGATCGCCCGGCTGTGGCGTGCCGCCGCACGCAGCCGCGATGGCGACGGAGGCCGTCAGGAACGCTGCTTTCAGTTGCATGCTTCCACCCCTTGGTTGTGCCGACGAGTGTTCGGCGGGGAGTCGGTCCGGGCGACCCGCCGCACTACTTCAACAGACTGCTTCAACAGACTACTGGTACGCGGCTCCGACCTCACCTGTTTCGGCGGGGCGGCACGTACGCAGTGACGAGTTGCCACGCGGGTCGGACCACACCACAATGCCCGAGTTCAGATTAGTTGCCCTCGCGATGGAAAGAGTATCAGCCCGATGGTGAGCAAAGAAGTTCAGGACGCGATCAATGCACAAATCGGCCGTGAGTTCTTCGCGGCGTATCTGTATCTCGGCATGATGAGCTACTTCGAGAATCGCAGCCTCTCCGGGTTCGGACACTGGATGCGGTTGCAGGCGCAGGAGGAAGCCGCGCATGCGATGCGCCTGGTGGACTTTCTGCTCGATCGGGGCGGCAACGTCGAACTTCAGGCGATCGACCGCCCGGTGATCGAATTCGACTCGCCGCTCTCGGTGATGCGGGCGGCGCTCGCGCACGAGCAAAAGGTCACGGGAACGATCAACGACCTCTACGCCATCGCCGTGCAGCACAACGATTACCCGGCGCAGGTTCTCATGCAGTGGTTCGTTTCCGAGCAAGTCGAAGAGGAGAAAAACGCCGGGGAGATCGTCGATCAGCTCGAGCTCGCAGCCGGCTCGGGCAGCGCGCTTCTGGTGCTCGACGGTCGACTGGCCGAGCGGATCTCGGAGGAGCCTGCGCCCGAGGCTCAGTAGCCGGGGCGCGACGGCGTGAATGACGGCCGGAGCTACATCGCGTCGGACGGAACGCGCCTGCGTCTCCACGAATGGTCACCCGAGAGTGAGTCCCGGGCGGGACTCCTCCTGATTCACGGCGTGGGCGAACATGGTGCCCGCTACGACACCTTCGCTCGCGGGCTCGCGGGACGCGGAATCCACGTCTTCGGTTTCGACCATCGAGGGCACGGTCGGTCCGATGGCCCGAGGGTTCACGTGGATCGATGGGATCGTTATCTGGCCGATGCGCGCGAGCTGACCGGGCACGTCTCGAGCAGGGTGCCCGATGTTCCCCTGTTCGTCTACGGCCATAGCATGGGGGCTCTGATCTGTCTCGGCCTGGCGATCGCCGCCGGCCAGCAAGCGGTCGCCTCACCGCCCACTACCGAGACGCCGAAGGTCCGTGGTTGGATCGTATCCGGGACGGGCATCCAGCCGACGGGTATCGCGAAGCCCCACCTCGTTGCCATCGCTCGTCTGCTTTCGGGGGTCCTGCCACGGCTATCGCTCGACCTGGGGGTCGCGGCGGAGACGCTCTCGCATGATCCCGAGGTCGTGTCCGCGTATTCCGCCGACCCGCTGGTACAAAAACGCGCCTCGGTCCGCTGGGGCACGGAGGCGCTCGACGCGATCGATTTCATCAAGCAGCACGCCGGGGCTATCGCGGATCCGCTGCTGGTGATTCATGGAGAGGATGACCCGCTGGCGCGAGCGGACGGCAGCCGTTGGCTTGCGGACGTGGTGGCGGGCGCGACCCTGATAATCTACGCGGGAGCGCTCCACGAACCCCACAACGACCCGACAGTCGCGACGGTGAGCGCTGACGTCGCCGACTGGATCGAGGCCCATGGCGAAAGGGCGGACACGTGACCGGAAATCCCTACGATCCCGTTCCCCTGACGACGTACCGGCGGTACGAGGAGGACGAGATGGTTGCGCGCGCGAGGGCGTTTCGAGACGAAGTACGTCGTCGCCGCACCGTACGGCATTTTTCGACAGAGCGGGTCCCGTTCGACGTGATCGATGCGTGCCTGGAAGCCGCGGGCACAGCCCCGAACGGCGCGAACATGCAGCCCTGGCACTTCGTGGTGGTGACCGATCCGGACGTGAAGTCGCGGATCCGGGCCGCCTCCGAGGAAGAGGAGATCGACTTCTACGAACACCGGGCTCCACCGGAATGGTTGGAAGCGCTGCGCCATCTCGGGACCGACGAGCACAAGCCGTTTCTCGAGGAGGCGCCCGTCTTGATCGCGATCTTTTCCGAGAGCTACGGGGTCGGGCCGGACGGAGGGAAGGTCAAGAACTACTACGTGACGGAGTCGGTCGGGATCGCGACGGGGGTTCTGATCACCGGCCTCCACATGGCAGGTCTGGCGACCCTGACGCATACGCCCAGTCCGATGGGGTTCCTCAACGAAATTCTCGGGAGACCCTCGAACGAGCGGCCCTTCCTTCTGCTGGTCGTCGGCTACCCGAGGGAGGGTGCGCACGTACCGAACATCAGCAAAAAATCGCTCGAGGAAATCGCCACCCGAATTTGAGCGGGCGTTCAGAGGTCCGTAGGGAACCTCTGCACAAGTAGGGTGCACCGCGCGCTACCCGCTTCGCGGGTCCC
>JBGMQU010000218.1:0-4588 GCA_048060725.1 Gemmatimonadota bacterium
TATCTGAAAGACGCCAACAAGACCCGGAAGGAGCTTCGGCAGGATGCGGAGAAGGAGGCCAGGGAGGCCGGCCGGCCCATCGAATACGCCAGCTTCGAGGAAATGCGCGCCGAGGACAACGAGGAGGATCCCTACCTGCTGTTTACCGTGACCGACGCGTCCGGGGAGGTGGTACGCCGGCTCAAGACGTCGCCGAGTACCGGTTTGAACCGCATCGCCTGGGACCTGCGTTACCCGCCGGCCACACCCGTTGATTTGAGCGGCCCGGGGCAGCCCAATCCGTTCGCGTCGGCGCCGGCCGGACCCATGGTGGCACCTGGGACGTACCGGGTCGCTCTGTCGAAGGTGGTGGACGGCGTGCCTGCCACGCTCACCGAACCGGTGGCGTTCAACGTGGTTGGGCTGAACAATGCCGTGCTCGCCGCGGCCGACCGTGACGCGTTGTTGGAGTTCCAGTTGGAGGCAGGGGCACTCCAGCGAGACGTTCGCGGAGCGGCGAGAAGGCTTGCCGAGGCTTCGGGTCGCATGCCGGACATCAAGGAGGCCATCCGCCTCACCGCCGCTCTGCCCGAAAGCGTGTTGGCCGACGCACGGGCGCTTGAAGCGCGCATGGCCGAAATCTCCATCGCGTTGAACGGGGACAGGAGTGTTGCCCGGCGTCAGTTCGAGACGCCACCGTCGATCACGGGGAGAGTCGGTGGGGTGGTGGGAGCCTCGTACGGCTCCACCGGTGCGCCCAGCCCGTCGCAACGCGAGCAGCTCAGGATCGTACGGGAGTCGTTCCGAAGCGCCGAGGCGAGCATCGATGCGGTGATCTCCGACCTTGAAGCTCTAGAAAGCCGGCTGGCGGCGGCAGGCGCGCCTTATACGCGAGGTCGCCGGGGAGGTTGATCGCCTATTCGCGCGGAATAGCGGCCTGCCGCCCGAGCAGGAATCGGCCCGAGCGCACGAAACACTCCGCGAGCTGAACGGGAAGCCGCGGAGTCCTGTCGAAACCACGGTTCCAGTCGACCGTGACCTGAATGGGGTTCGGCCAACGGATGCGTAGCGCGTTCCACAGAGCGGTGGGACGAGGCGCCGTGAGCCCCACCGGTGAGGTGTGCATGTAAGGCGTGCCGACGCCCCACGACCTGAGCACCGCGGGGACCAGCCACCTGGGGAGGCGTGCGTTGGCGATCGAAATCGGCAATTCCTCCGGCGACGCTCCGAGCACATCCGAGCAGAGTCCGATGGCTGTCGTCAACCAGTTGGGCCGGTGCTTGCCACCACGCAGGCAGTAATCCCAGTCGAAGTCCTTCGGCAGGGACTCCAGCGCAGCTGCTACGTCACAGAGCCAAAGGGGTCGCCACGCTCCGTGCGCGAGCATATGCACGCTGAGCAGGTACAGGTGATCCTCCGCGCCGAGCGCCTGGACGTGCGTGTGTCCAACGGGTTCGGAATGCGACCGATCCATCAGTTCGTCCCACGTTCGATCCCGGGCCGGCTCGTTCGCATGAAGGTCGATCGGGTACTGCTGTCCGGGGGGGTAGCCCAGCGCCTCGAAGGCGGCGGGACCCTGGTCCGGCCGCACCCAGAGATCGATGTCGCCGTAGGGCCGCAGTCCGCGCTGGGCGTAGAGTCCCGCTGCCAGCCAACCCTTGGCGAGCAGGGGCTCGATGTAGGCTGCCCGAAGAAGCGCTACACCCTCCTGGATGCGGCCCTCATGGATACCGGACTGAAGGGTCTGAAGGCGGTACGCCTCCTGCAGCTCCGAGGCACCGGGAAAGTCGAGGCCCGAGTCGCGAACCCGCCACCAGGCCAAGCCGCCCGCTCCTGTCTCGAGGATCTGCGATGCAAGCCCGGCCTCGTTAATCGATGCTCGCTGGTACGGTGGTGGTTCGGGGCGCCAAGATCCGGCGAGCAAAGTCGCGATCGCCCGCCCTCGTGATTTCGGCGAAAGGGACCTCAGGGGCAGTTCCTGACCCGGCACCTCTTCCCATTCGGTCTCGGCACGCAACATCTGCTCGTATTCTCGCAGATCGGGAGGCCGGTGCAATTTGGGGGCACGAGAACATTCCGGCACGTGCTCCTGGGGATGCAGGATCCGGCCTGGGCAGCCAGGGGCGCCACGATCGAGCTCACAGCCGGGAGGAGCAGCGTCAGCCCCGCCACACGGCCCAGCGTCCGCATCATCTCACGGCGAGAGTAGCTCGTGGCCTCCCCCGGTAGTTCCACAGGATCTTGGAGCAGATTCTCCCGGTCCAGACGGTCGAGTGCCATCCACACCACGGAGTCGGCCGCAGGCACACCGAACTCGGTCTCGAGCAACGCCGCCATCTCAGACACCGAGGTCTCGCCGTCGCAGCGGCTCCACACGAGCGCGGCGGCCGGATTGAGGCAATGGGCCTTGTCCCGCTTCAGGTCGTAGACGAGGGTCTCGTCCGGAAGCACCTCGACAACGAGGTCCTCCTGCCGGGCTTTCGGAAGCAAACCATCGGCAGCGCTCATCGTGATCTCCCCTGAGCCTCTCTGCTGCAAACGAGGCGTTTCGCCATGACGGCCATCTTCAATGATACAATGTTTCGGCCCGAGATGTGTCATTTTTGGGTCGTCAGCCCGGCTACGCGAGGGCGTCGAGACGCTCGATCAGGGCGATCGCGACTCGGTCCGCTTCACCCCTCGCTCCCTTGAGTACGGGCACACCCGAGACCGCTCGGCTCAGTGTCGCGAACGCTCGCTGCGGCTCGCGGCGGGCCGGAACGGTGTGTGCCAGCAGCTCCAATACGGCCCTCCCTTCGGTCTGCCGGCGGGGACTGAACCTGGCACCTTCCTTGTAGTGCGTGACCGCGACCAGGCCGATCGGAATCGGATTGGTTCCCGCTTGCGCCCCGAACTCCGCAGCCGGCCGCTTAGTGGACGGCGATCCCTCCTTCTCGCGAATCGCCAACGGACGGGCGAACGGATGCACGCGGCCTCGCTCATCCAGAACCGCGTACTCGTCCGAGTAGTACGTCGCACCGGCTCGCAGCAGGGCGGCCACCAGCGACGTTTTTCCACTCATGGTGCTGCCTGGAATGAGGATCGCCTTGCCCTCCCAGCCCACGACCCCGGCGTGAACGAAGATTCGCCGCCGCGCTCTTTCTGCCACGTAAAGAGCCAGCTCCGACTCCAGGATGGAGAGAACCTCATCCAGGTTCATCGTACGGGATACAACCACGGCGTTCGCGTAAAGCATGCTGTAGCGTCTCACGCCGGGGCGGTCGCCGGGGCCTCCCTCGATGACCGAATACAGGCGTTTCACCTCGGCGGTCTCGGCGGGCTTCCATCCCGGCGGGAGCACGGCAAGTACGCGCTCGAACAGCCCGGCCGTGTCGGCGCGAACGCCGACTCGAACGCCATACGAGACCAGGCTGATTCCTTCCGCCCACCCGAGGCGGTCGAGGTCGTCCTGTCAGGAAGAGGTCTTCTTGAGGCGGGGCATGAGGCCAACCTCGAGCGCAATCGGTCCGGTGAGAGGAGTCGTCATCGACGGCTAATGCGCAGCGCTACCATCGGAGTCCACTTCCAAAATGCGGTGACTGGCCTGAGCGCCATGGTCGATTTCATGCACGGCCTTCCGCTTCTCGATCCGGACGCCCGTCCGCATGCGCTCCACCCGCATTGCCTTTCCTCCCGCCCATGACATGGACCCGATGGTACCACGATCGCGGCGCTCGCCGGTCGGGGCAACGCCTGTAAGATCGGGGCCGAGAGAAAGGGGCCCCGGCGGTCATGCCGGGGCCCCTCTTGGTTGCGGACTCGAGAACGCTCGAGACAGCGGGTGTCCTACATGCCATCATCCAGAACGATGGAGAGGTCCCACCTGACACGGATAACCTGGCTTTCCGATGAGACAATGGACGAGTTGAGCTGCTCGACGATCTCGGCGAACCCGTCTTCGCCGTACTTCTCGGTCATCATCTCCTCCATCGTGGGATCGTCCGCCGCGAACCCTGCCCAGTTCTTCTCGAAGAACACGCCGGTGATCGACGGGCCGGTCGCGCCGGCGAAGGGGGTGGCGAACGCATAGTAAGCGTCCGCATCGGCCTCGGTGATCGCCTCGTGGTACTTGTCGACGGCCTCGTTGAACGCCCGTCCCCCACCCGGCTTCAAGTTCCAGGTGACCACGGAGAACAGGTTGTACTCGGCCATGTCGTCGGGAAGGCGGCGCTTCGTCGCGTCGGTAGCGGTGATCGTCATGCTGGCGGATGCCGTAAGCGGCAAGACCGTGGCCCCGAAGGCGAGTCCGCCCTTCGGGCCGAAGCCGGCATCGTACTCGTCGAAGTCAGCCCACATGTGGGCGCCGGAACGAACGACGAAGTCGCCCTGATTGGGGCCGGTGACCACCTCATAGGTGATCCAGTTCCACGTCTCGCCGTTGGCTTTCCGCCACTCGATGTGGTCCCTGAAGGCGGATTCGAAGGCGGCGCCCGAGCCCGCAACGGGCTTCAGGGTCCAGACCTGAGCGATGTTCTGTGCTTCGAGTCGGCCGGTGGCCAGGGTCAGGCCGATCGCCAGAACAGCGGCGGCCAGTGGTCGTACGAGTCGCATGGTTCCCTCCTATTCGTGA
>JBGMQU010000219.1:0-4558 GCA_048060725.1 Gemmatimonadota bacterium
TGAGCGAGGACGAGACCGCTGCTCGGGTCCTGCTCGAGGACTATCGCGAGTGGGAACGGTACGACGACTGGCGCGAGATGAACGTCCGGGGCATGCACCGAAAGATCTCCGCTGAGGGGTAGGCTCTCCAGGGCCCGGCCGGGCGGGCGCGCCAGGCCCGAGCCGTTCAACGCCTCGCGTGGATGACAGTGTTCTCCAGGACAGATCGTTATCAAGGTAGACATCGACGATCGAATCGGTGGGCATCCTCCCGGAGGTCCCATGTTGCGAGAATTGGTGCACACGACCGGAAGGATCCGGTTGGCTCGAGCGCTTCGAGCCCTGCTCCTTCTCTTCCTGGTCGGTTCGACCGACCTGCTGGCTCAGGGGGTTACGACGGCGGGCGTGGCCGGTCGCATCACCGACCCGCTCGGCGCTCCGATCACCAACGCGCGCGTAGAGCTCCGGCGCGACGACACCGGCGCGGTCTTCACCGCGGCAACGAACGAGGCGGGTCGGTTCAGCTTCATGAATCTGCGACCGGGCGGCCCGTATACGCTGGTGGCCTCACGGATCGGCCTGCAGACGGTCAGCCGGGAGGGGCTGCACCTGAGCATCGGGCAGCGTCTCACCGTCGACATCCGGCTCTCCGAGACCGCGGTGCCGCTTCCGGACATCGCGGTCCAGGTGGCGGCGGACCCTGAATTCGATCGGACGCGGATGGGCCCCGTCACGGTCGTCGACCGACAGACGCTCGATCAGCTACCCACCATCTCGCGGGACTTCACCGAGTTCGCGCAACTCTCGCCGCTCGTAGTGGTCGACGACGGCGGCGTGTCCGTCGCGGGGTCGAATCTTCGGTTCAACAACATCCAGATCGACGGTGCCCTCAACCAGGACGTCTTCGGGCTCTCGCCGAGCGGCGTGGCGGGCGGTCGGGCGCGGGGTCGAGTCATTCCGCTCTCGGCGATCGAGGAGCTCCAGATCCTCGTCGCGCCCTATGACGTGCGGCAGTCGGGTTTCACGGGCGGCGTGCTCAACGCCGTCACTCGGTCGGGAACCAACGAGTTCCAGACCTCGGTGTTCGGGTTCTACCGGAGTGACGCGCTGGTCGGCGACGCGTTGATCGGCGGGGCGCAGCGGTCCCCGGGACAGCTCGACAACATTCTGGCCGGGTTCGATGTGGGCGGACCGATCGTGCGCGACCGCCTCCACTTCTTCGCTGCCGGAGAGTTCGAGCGGCGTCGCCGCCCCCCCGACGGGTTCATCGTCGGAATCGACGACCCCATCCTGACGAAGCTGATCCCCGACTCGGTCTCGCGAGCCTCGAGCATCCTCGAGGGGTACGGCGCCGACGCGGGAGAGGCGGGCGAGTACACGCTCGACAACAATCTGGCCAATGCTTTCGCTCGTCTGGATTTCCAGCTGGACGGGTCGAACTCGCTGATGCTGCGGTACAATTATGCGGGCGCGGACGACGATCCGGCCCCGAACAGATTGCCGGGCAACGCATACGAAATGTCGTCGATCGGGACGACGATCAACAGCCGAAACCACTCGATCGTAGGACAGTGGCTTTCGACCTTCGGGGGCTCCCTGTCCAACGATCTTCTCGTGAGTACGCAGTTTCTGCGCGATCAGGAGACGCCGCTCGCGACGTACCCGCGCGTGGAAGTGATGATGAGCGGATTCGATGGCGAAACGGGAGTTGTGCGCGAATTGCGCGCGGGGTCCAGCTTCTTCGGGAGCGGGAGCGACCTCGAACAGGACATCCTGCAGATCTCGAATGCTCTGACGCTCTCGCTCGGGGATCACTCGCTCACGTTCGGCGGCGGATTCGAACGGTTCGGGATTCGCCGGTCGTACCTGCCGGGTTCGCTCGGCACGTTCCGATTCGCGTCTCTGGCGGATCTCGAGGCCAACGAGCCCACGGAGTACGTGGTCAACGTCCCGCTCGCCGAGACAGCCGGGACGACCGACTTCTCGGTGAACCAGTTCTCGGCCTACGTTCAGGAAGAGGCACGGTTGAGCAACGCGTTCACCCTGCAGCTCGGCGCGCGGATCGACGTCCCGACGATGCCCGACGCACCCGCGGCGAACGCCGCCGTGGAGCAGTCCTTCGGCTTCCGCACGGACGAGCTGCCGAGCGGGAAGATTCTCTTCTCGCCGCGGCTCGGGTTCAACCTTCGACTGGGTGGGGAGCTGGAGACCCAGATTCGCGGCGGCACCGGGATCTTCACCGGGCGCCCTCCGTTCGCATGGCTGGCGGAAGCCTATCAAAACGACGGCCTCACCACGGGCTTCCTCACGTGCAAGCGTCGCAACGTCGGGGTGCCCGACCCCGAGGTGGTGCCCCTCTTCGACGGGACGACTCCCGCGCCGAACAGCTGCGCCGACGGTCGCGGCTCGGAGTCGGCAGTCCCGACCGTCACCGTATTCGACCCGGATTTCAAATTTCCCCAGGACTTCAAGGCGTCGATCGCGGTCGACCAGCGACTTCCCGCCGGATTCGTCCTGTCGCTGGAGGGGATCTACACGAAGGCCGTGAACCAGATCTTCCTCGAGGATCGCAACATCGGACCGGCCGTCACCGCGTCGGACCGCACGCCGGAGAACGGGTACAGCGACGGGTTCGGGTTCGGAGACCGCGAATCCTTCGGGGATGGCGGCGCGGGGAGCGAGCTGATCGATCCGGAACCCGGGACGCCTCCCGAGCCCCGCGAGCCGATTTTCTTCCCCCGGCGGGTCGACGAAGACTTCGGACAGGTGATCCGCGTGGGCAACCGGTCGGCGAACTTTTCGTATGCCGTGAGCGGGATGCTGCGGAAGCGGTTCGGTCCGCGGCTAGCCTTCGACGTGGGCTACGCGTACAACCGTTCGGCCGATCTTCAGAGCCTGGCATCTCTCGACGCGACCGCGAACTTCGGGTTCACCGCGATCGAGCGCGATCCCAACAATCCGACGAGGCAAACCTCTCTCTACGACCGACCCCACAAGCTGATTACCACCGCGACGGCGGCGCTGCCGGACAACTGGGGAGGGACCCGTTTTTCGGTGCTCTACATCGGCCAGTCGGGGCAGCCGTATTCCTACGTGTACGCGGACGACCTCAATGCAGACGGGTACTCGGGCATCGGCCAGGCGCTGGATCTGGCCAACGATCTCATATACGTGAACGAGAACGCGTCCAGCTTCCCGAGCCGCCGGAGCCCCATCAGCGGCATCCTTTTCGAGCAGCTGGTCAGCCAGGAGGCGTGTCTACAGCGCAACCGGCTCCGCGTCCTGAACCGAAACTCGTGCCGGACGCCGTGGTCTCACCAGGTAGACCTGCGGATCGCCCAGGGCATCCGGCTCGGCGGCGCGAACCTGGATTTGATGCTCGACGTGCTGAACGTGCTCAACCTGCTGAATTCGGGGTGGGGACAGGTGCAGGCGGTCAACCAGGTCGTGCAGGTGATCAGCGTGCCCGGACGCATCGTGGACAGTCCCTTCGGGATCATTCCGTCGGTGGACGACCCGCTCGAGGCACGCTATGTCGGGGCGCTCCAGCGCGGCGAGACCGGTGGGATCCGCGCGGTTCGTCCGTACGTGCCGCAGATGGGCCCGTCACAGTGGCAGGCGCAATTCGGCGTGCGACTCCGGTTCCGTTGAAGAGCTCCGGTTCTGTTGAAGAGGCGTCTCGGGTGAAACTCCTCTATGTCGCCGACCCCATGTGTTCGTGGTGCTGGGGGTTTTCCCCCGTGGTCACGACCCTCGCTGAACGGTTTCGACAGGCGGCGCCGATCGAAGTCGTCATGGGCGGATTGCGGCCGGGGACGACCGATCCGATGACCGAGGACATGAAGTCGACGATCAGCGAACACTGGCGCCACGTGGAGGAGGCCTCGGGTCAGCCCTTCGACTTCGGATTCTTCGATCGGGAGTCGTTCGTCTACGACACGGAGCCTGCGTCCCGTGCGGTCGTGACGGCGCGTGGATTGGACAGAAGGCGCTCGCTCGCGTTCTTGAGCGCGGTTCAGGGCGCCTTCTATCGTGACGCGCGCGACGTGACCGACCCCGGCGTCCTGGCTGACATTGCCGCCGAAGAGGGGTTCGATCGAGCCGAGTTCGAGCGCGCACACGGAAGCGCGGGAGCCCGGGATCAGACAGCGAGCGACTTCGACGCGGCCGGGCGACTCGGCGTGCGCGGGTTCCCGACCCTGCTGGGTCTTGACGGTCGCACGTTCGTCGTGTTGACCGCCGGCTTCAGACCGCTGGTCGACGTGCTTCCGATCGTCGAGGCGTGGTTGGCCGATCCCCCAGCACTTCCGGCCCGGTGAGTGTCTCCCTTGAGGCTACCGACACGCCCGAGGCGTGACCCGCCACGTCACAGGGTCGTCGTTGTTGAGCTTTCGTGCGGTTCGTGTCAGATTTTCAGGAATGGTACTTCGTTCATCGTCTCCTGGAGCAAAAAAAGATGAGACGCATAGGAAAAGCGCTCGTGCAGGGCGCGATAACTGTTCTGGTGACGGTCACCGCCCTTGCTGGTCAGGAACTCACCGAGATCTGTCCGGGAGCCGAGGACGGAACGGGCGCACTC
>JBGMQU010000220.1:0-4534 GCA_048060725.1 Gemmatimonadota bacterium
GCGTACCACGAGGTGAACGTCCAGAACGTGCTCGCGGTCCTGGCGTATGGCCTCGACCCTCGGGCCGCGGTCGACCGGCCCCAGATTCGGAAGAAGTGGCCCTACGACCAGCCGCTGCGCCAACCGACCGGCTCGGCCGAGTTCGAGCGAGCCGTCCTCGAGGCCGTGCGGGGTCTCGGGATGGACCTCGCCATCCCCGGAGAAGGGGAGAACCCCGGCTTCGGCGGCTACTGGGCCGGCGTGAGGGTGGACCCGGTGACCGGAATGATCCAGGGAGCCCGGTCCCGGGGCCAGAACGGCTACGTCCTCGGCTACTGACCGGACGCCGCACTCATGCGACAAAATCAGGAGAGCCGCATGGCCGACAGGACGATCGTCTGGGACAACCACGCGTGCATGCCGCTCGACCCTGACGACACGACCTTTCTCCCCCAGCTCCAGCGATACCGCGACTCCGGGGTCGACGTCGTGAGCCTCAACGTCGGGTTCGACGCGCTCGGCGCCGAACTCGCCCCGCAGATGCTCGCGACAATGAGGTCGTGGCTTGCAGAGCGCGCCGACGCGTATGCGCTTGCCACTTCGGTGGCGTCGATCGAGGCGGCGGGCCATGAGGGGAAGCTCGCCGTGTGCTTCGATCTCGAGGGCGGGACCGCGCTGGATGGCCGGCTCGATCGAGTCCAGCGGTTCTACGACCTGGGCGTCCGGTGGATGTTGATCGCGTACAATCGAAACAACGCGCTGGGCGGTGGATGCCAGGATGAAGATGGTGGGCTGACGGAGTTCGGCCGGAAGGTCGTGGCCGAGATGGCGCGCGTGGGCATGGTCACGTGCTGCAGCCACACCGGCGAACGCACGAGTTACGACGTCATCGAGGCGGCCTCGAACCCCGTCATCCTGTCACATTCCAACCCGCGGGCGCTGGTCGACCACCCCCGCAACGTTTCGGACGACCTCATGCGTGCCGTCGCGGCCACGGGCGGGGTCGTCGGCATCGTCGGGAACGGGATCTTCCTCGGCGACAACGACATTTCGACCGGGGCCGTCGTCCGGCACATCGACTACGCGGTCCAGCTCATCGGGCCAGATCACGTGGGGCTGGGCCTCGACTACGTGTTCGATTTGTCCGAGCTAGAGAAATACGTGAAGAGTCAGGCCGAGACCTTCCCCGCCCGATTCGGCTACGACCGCGAGTTTCTCTTCGTCGAGCCCGAGCAAACTCCGATGATCGCGGAGCGTCTTGTCGAACTCGGCTATTCGCAGGACGCCGTGGCGTCGATCCTCGGCGGCAACTGGATGCGCGTGGCGCGTCGGGTGTGGAAGTAGCGCATGAGGTAGCGCGTGTGAGGGCGCCCTGCGACCGGTAGGTTGCCCGCCATGCACGGCTCCGGGTGGTGGGCGTACGTCAAGTACGACGAGGAACAGGATCGACCGCAGGTCGATTGGGCCCTGGTCAAGCGGGTCCTCGCCTACGCGAAGCCATATCGGAGACAACTCGCGGTCGTGCTCGGGACGATCGTCGTCATTTCGCTCCTTACGCTCGCGCAGCCCCTCTTCATGCGCGAGTTGATCGACACCGCGATCCCCAACGCGGACCTCCGCCTGGTCACCCTGCTCGGGTTGGGCATGGTGGCCGTGCCTCTGGTGAACGGCGTAGTCGGCGTCCTCCAGACCCGGGCGTCGGCAACCATGGGGTTCGGGATCATCCTCGATCTGCGCCGCCAGTTGTTCGGGCATGTGCTCAGACAGTCGATCGGCTTCTTCACGAACACGAAGACCGGCGAGCTGATGTCCCGGATGAACAGCGACGTCGTGGGGGCGCGCCAGGCGGTCTCGTCGACGTTCGTCACGCTCACCTCGAACATCTTCACCGTCGCGGCGACGACCGCCATCATGATCGCACTCGAATGGCGCCTCACGCTTCTGGCGATCGCGGTCCTGCCGCTGTTCCTCTTCGCCGCGAAGGGAGTGGGCAAGAAGCTCCGGCACGTCCGCAGGCGCCAGATGGAGGAAGGCGCCGACCTGAACTCCATCATGCAGGAGACGCTCAGCGTCTCGGGCGCGCTACTCGTCAAGCTGTTCGGTCGGACGGAGGACGAGGACGAACGCTTCGCGGGACAGGCCTCGAAGGTGCGAGATCTGTCGATCAAACAGGCGACGATCGGTCGCTGGTTCCGGATGTTCCTCGGAGTGGTCAGCGCAATCGGCACGGCGGTCGTCTTCTGGGTGGGCGCCGTGCTCGTGATCCGGGGTTCGCTGACGGTGGGCACGATCGTCGCCCTCTCGGCCTACCTGGCTCGTCTGTACGGCCCCCTGACATCGCTTTCCAACACCCGGGTGGAGTTCGCGACGTCATTGGTCTCCTTCGAGCGCGTGTTCGAGGTCCTCGACATGCCGAGTGCGGTGATCGAGAAGCCCGGGGCGACGGCGCTCGGCACCGTCGAGGGCCAGATCACGTTCGAGGACGTCAGCTTTCGTTACGGCGGACCTGCCGAAAAGGGCCTGGAGTCTGTTCGGCGTTACGACTGGCGCGGCATGACCCGAGAGGATTCCACCGAGCCTGCCGAGCCGACAGAAGAGGGGTGGGCGCTCCGCGACCTCGACTTCACGATCGAACCCGGGGAGACCGTCGCGCTCGTCGGCCCCAGCGGGGCCGGCAAGACGACGACGACCTACCTGGTGCCGCGTCTCTACGACGTGACCGAGGGCGCGGTCAGGATCGACGGCGTCGATGTCCGCGACCTTCGAATCGCGGCGATCGCAAACGCGGTCGGCGTCGTGACGCAGGAGTCGTATCTCTTCCACGACACCATCGATGCCAACATCCGGTACTCTCGACCGGACGCGACCGAGTCCGAGATCCGGGCCGCAGCAGAGGCCGCGAACATCCACGAGTTCGTCTCCGGTCTGTCCGGGGGGTACGAGACCGTAGTCGGGGAGCGGGGCTATCGGCTATCGGGCGGCGAGAAACAGCGGCTCGCGATCGCGAGAGTGCTGCTGAAGGACCCGCGGATCCTCATCCTCGATGAGGCCACCTCGCACCTCGACGCACACTCCGAAGCGTTGATCCAGGAGGCGCTGGAGTACGTGATGCGCGGCCGTACGTCGCTCGTGATCGCCCACCGCCTCTCGACCATCCTCAACGCGGATCGAATCTTCGTGCTGGACCGTGGAGCCCTCGTCGAGTCGGGGTCGCACGAAAATCTCCTGGCCGCAGGCGGGCTCTATGCCAGCCTGTTCGAGACCCAGTTTCGAGATCGCTCGCCGGAAGATCGGGTGAGCGCGTAAGGTTTTGCGCCGCTCGTGCATCTCATTAAACGGGTTGGGTGGTGAAACACCCTCCCATGCGCTAGCTGCGGAACAGTCGGTCCTCTTCGGGTCGAGCTGGGTCGGTCAGGGCCTCTCCCCGGTCCTGGCCGCCGCAGCGACTTGTTCGACGCGGCGGGGCCTCGCCAGTTTGAACCGCCTATGATGGAATCCTCCCGGACCACGGCCCTCACGACGGTCGTCATCGCGAGCTATCTCGAGCCCCACCTCGTCGAGCGTATCCGCGAGGTCGACCCGCGTCTCGACGTGGTGTACGAACCGGAGCTACTGCGCCCCCCGCGGTACGCGGCCGACCATACCGGTGCGCCGATCCAGCGCTCGGAGGCAGGCGAGGCACGCTGGCTGGATGCGCTGTCGCGGGCGGAGATCCTTTTCGATTTCGACCAGACTCATCTCGACGACCTGCCTGAATTGACGCCCGGGGTCCGCTGGATCCAGGCGACGAGCGCGGGCATCGGCGAGCGAGTCGCGGAGTGGGGTTACGCGGACCGCATGCCCGACACGGTGTTCACGACCGCCAGTGGCGTGCACGCGGTTCCCCTCGCGGAATTCTGTGCGATGGGCATGCTCGCGTTCAGCCGGGGGCTCTTCTCGATGGTCGCGCAGCAACGGCGCAGCGAGTGGACCCGATTCGCCGGGACCGACCTTCGCGGCCGCACGGTCGCGATCTTCGGACACGGATCGATCGGCATCGAGGTGGCGCGCCTGTCGCGCGCGCTGGGCATGCACGTCATCGGGATCAAGCGAGCCACCGACGGGATCCGGGCGGAGGACGTGTCGGCGGACGAACTCCATCCGGCGGCAGCGCTCCACGACGTGCTGCCGCGCACCGAGTTCCTGGTGATCGCGGCGCCGCACACGCCGGATACGGAGGGAGCGATCGGGGCGGCCGAGCTCACGCTTCTGCCCACCGGCGCCGTCGTGATCAACGTCGGCCGGGGGGCGTTGATCGACGAAGCCGCCCTCATCGCGGCCCTCGATTCGGGTCACCTCGGCGGCGCCGTTCTCGACGTGTTCGCCACAGAGCCGCTGCCCGCGGAGAGCCCGTTGTGGGCCATGCCCAATGTGCTGATCTCGCCGCACTCCGCGGCCACGAGCGATCGCGAGAACGAGCGCATCGTCCGGCTCTTCTGCGAGAACCTTCGGCGCTATCTGGCGGGCGAAGCCCTCCTCAACGTGCTCGACATCGAGCGCCGGTATTGAACGACGC
>JBGMQU010000221.1:0-4486 GCA_048060725.1 Gemmatimonadota bacterium
CGCCGAGATCGTGGTGCCGTACCTCAACCGATTGTCCGACCTGCTGTTTACGCTCGCGCGCTGGACGAACGATCGGGCGGGGGTCGCGGACATGGCGTGGATGCCGCGGCGGCGGCGCAGGACAGAGGCCGAAGCGAACCCCGAACAGGAGAGACCGAGATGATCGAGATGCGGGCGTTTCAGCTGACCGTCCCCGGCGCCGACCTGCGGGGCGACATTCGGATCCCCGAGGGAAGCCCCACCGATGCGGCGATCGTGGTGTGCCACGGGTTCAAGGGCTTCAAGGACTGGGGGTTCTTCCCCTACCTGTCCGAACAGCTGGCGACACGCACCGGCCTGCCAACGGTGTCGTTCAGTTTCGACGGCTCCGGCGTCCGGGAATGGGACTTCGACGACCTGGGCGCGTTCTCGACGAACACGTTCACGAGAGAACTCTTCGACCTCGAGGCGATACTGGACGGGCTGGCCGTCGGGCGACTCGGCGACACGGAGGTCCCCGTCGCGGGCTCGTTCGGGCTCTTCGGCCACAGTCGCGGGGGCGCCACCGTGATCCTCAAGGCGGCGGCCAGGCGACAGGTGAAGGCGTTGTCGACGTGGGCGGCGATCAGCTCCGTCGACCGGTATCAGGTGTTCCGGGACGCGTGGGACAGGGGCGAGACGGCGATCATCCCGAACATGCGGACAGGCCAGGACATGCCGCTGGAGCGGAACGTCCTCGACGACACGAACGCGAACGGTCCGCGCCTCGATGTATTGGCGAGCGCCGCAGCCCTCCGCGTGCCGTTCGCTATCGTACACGGGGCAGTGGACGAAGCGGTGCCCCTGACCGACGCGGAGGCGCTGGCCGAGGCGGCCGGCGACGTGGCGACGCTGACGATCGTCGAGACCGCCAACCACGTGTTCGGTGGGAAACACCCCTTCGAGGGGTCCAACCCCGACCTCGAACGGGCCATCGAGGCGAGCGCCGATGCCTTTCGGCGCGGTCTAGGGAGGACGGAGTGAGGCTTGTCCGAATGAATGCGCGACGGGTTGTCGTGGTGGTCGCTCTGACGGCCATCGCGAACGGCTGCACGATCGAACGGGTCGGGAACGGCGGGGAAGAAGGGACGGAGGAAGTACATCTGCTGACACATGTGGGCGGGATCCTGGAGCGGCAGGCCGCTGCGTGGAACGCGGGAGATCTGGACGCGTTCATGGAGGCCTACGAACGCTCGCCCGAGACCACCTACATCGGCGCGACGGGGCTCATCACCGGCTTCGACGGGATCCGTGCCCGGTACGCCCCCTCCTTCGAGCCGGGAGCGGCGAGGGATGATCTCCAGTTCACCGACCTGACGGCGCGCGAACTCGATCCCCACTTCGGCGTGGCCACCGCTCGATACGTCCTGACGCGGGATGGAGAGGTCACGTCGACCGGTCCGTTTACGCTCGTCCTGATGCGCGCGGAGGGAACGTGGAGAATCGTCCACGACCAGAGCGCCGCCGACCCCGAGCCCCCCACTCCTGAGAACTGAGGTACGCGATGTCCTGCACCCGGAGTCTCTCGTGTCTCGCGTCGGCCGTCGCGCTGCTGGCGCTCTCGACGCCGACCGCCGCCCAGAGCCCGAGCGCGCGCTCGATGGTCGAGCTCAACTGGATGGAAGTGGCTGAGCTCGTGCCGTCGCGCATCGAGACCGTGCTGCTTTCGGTTGGCACCCTCGAGGCGCACGGGGTCACGGCCAACGGGGCCGACATCCTCGTCCCCGATTCGCTGGCGGCGCGGCTCGCCGCCGACCTCGACGCGCTGATCGCGCCCACGATCAACTATGGTGTGAACACGTCGCTGGACGAGTATCCGGGCACGTTCGGCGTCTCGGAGGAGACGCTCCGGGGAACGGCACTCGAGGTCTTCCGGGGGCTCGCCGCGACCGGCTTCCGCAACATCATCGTGCTCAACGGGCACGGCCCCAACTTCGCTCCGCTGAACGACGCCGCGCGCGTCGTCTTCCGCGAGACCGATGCGCGGATCCTCGTCGTGAACTGGTGGAGCATCACGCCCGACATCACCGAAGACGTCTTCGGGGCTCAGGGCGGGCATGCGGGGAACAACGAGACGGCCGCGGTTCTGGCGGTGCGTCCCGATCTCGTGCACGAAGACCGCTACACCGGTGAGGACCAGGCCACACCCTTTGGAACGGGATGGCAGGCGTGGCCGTTTCCATCAACGATAGGGCTCTATACACAGGGGCAGGGGTATCCTGAGTTCGACGAGGAACAGGCCCGGAGGTACTTCGACCGCGTGGTCGAGCGGGTGCGGGAACTCGCACTCGATGTCATCGCGAAATGGGATGCGGCGGGAATTTGAGCAAACACGAGTTCGACTACGTCATCGTCGGCGGCGGCCTCGCGGCTTCTGCTGCCGTCGACGGCATTCGAGAGATAGATGAAGATGGGACGGTGGCGGTGCTCGGCGACGAAACCGAGCCGCCCTACCACCGGCCGCCGCTGTCGAAGGAATACATGCACTCGGCGGACGCGCCGCGGGATCTGCTCTACGTGAAGCCGACCGGCTGGTACGACGAGCAGCCGGGGATCACGCTGTTTCCGGGAACCGTGGTCGAGCGAATCGATGCCGGGCGGCTGACCGCGGGCACGGAGAACGGCGACACCTTCTCCGCCACCCGACTGCTCATCACGACCGGGGGCCGCGCGCGCACTCTGCCGATCCCGGGCTTCGGGCTCCCGGGCGTGCATACGCTGCGCACGGCCGAGGACTCCGAGGCGATACGCACGGAGGCCCGCTCCGCGCACCGCGTCGCGCTCGTCGGCGCCGGATTCGTGGGAATGGAACTCGCCTCGACGCTGACGAAGATCGACGTCGACCCGATCGTGATCGATATGGCGGATCGCGTGTGGCCCGGCGTCTTCCCCGCCCCCGTCTCCAACTTTCTTCAGCGCTATTTCGAAGAGCGGGGGGTGAGGTTCCTGCTCGGTGTGGGCGTCGCGGCCCTCGAGGGTGAAGAGCACGTCCAGCGAGTCATTCTCGAAGACGGCGACGAGTTTCCCGCCGACCTCGTGGTGATCGGCGTCGGCCTCCAGCCCAACGACCAGGTGGCGCGCGAGAGCGGGCTCGCCGTGACCGACGGCGTCGTGGTCGACGCGTATTGTGAGACGACCGCCGGACACGTATATGCGGCCGGCGACGTCGCGGTGTACCCCGATCCGGTGTTTGGCGACCTGGTTCGCACCGAGCACTGGGACCACGCCCGGGAGCAGGGCAAAACCGCCGGCCGGAACATGGCCGGGGCCCGAGAGCCGTACGAACACGTCTCGCACTTCTTCACCCACGTGTTCGATCTCAGCATCAACGTCATCGGTCGCACGGGCGACGCCGAACGAACGATTGTCTCGGGAGAACTCGGATCGGAACGTTCGGTGGTATATTGCACCGTCGATGGCCGACTCTCCGGGACGATCCTGATCAACGCGAACGACGCGTTGGAAGAGTGCCGGGAACTGGTGCGACAACGACCCACGATCGATGAGCTTCTGGACCGACTGGGGCCGGAAGGTTCTGCCGAACTGGTAAATACAGGAAGCGCATGATGGAATCCGACCACGAAGAAAACACCTCCGAAGAGACGGCTGCCGGCGGGCCGACTGCCGAAGAGACCACCGCCGAGGGGACGACGCCCGAGCCCGGCTCCCTCGGAGCCCTCGAAGGGGCCGCCGAAGAGGTCCGGCAGGCTCTCCGCAGCGTGATCGATCCGGAACTCGGGATCAACATCGTCGACCTCGGTCTCGTGTACGGCGTCGATGTCGACGAGGGCACCGCGCACGTGAGCATGACGCTCACCAGCCCGGGGTGTCCCGCCGGCGGCCAGCTCCTCGGGGGCGCGAAGGCAGCGGCCGAATCGGTCGAAGGCGTGGCCGAAGCGGTCGTCAGCCTCGTATGGAAACCGTTCTGGACGCCGGAGCGCATGGACGCGAAGGTCCGCGCCATGATGGGGTTCTAGGAACCCCCACGAACCCGAGCACACGCCCCGACCATGTTTGCCCGTCTCTTCTTGCTGTTCACGCTCGTGCCGATCGCCGAGTTGTGGCTCCTCATCCGGATCGGGGGCGAGATCGGGCTGGGCCCGACGCTCGGCCTCGTGGTCGCGACCGGCGCCGCCGGCGCGTGGCTCGCCCGGCGCGAGGGTCTCAGAAGCTGGCTGGCCGTTCAGCGAAAGCTCGCTTCGGGGGAAACGCCGGGGGAAGAGATCGGGCACGGGGTGCTGATCCTGATCGCCGGGATCGTGCTGCTGACGCCGGGTGTGATCACCGACGCCATCGGTCTGGTGCTGCTGGTTCGGCCGGTACGGCGGCGCCTGATCGCGAGACTTCGGTCACGATTCGAGCAGCAGATCCAGAGCGGGGCGACGGGGTTTGTCAGAGGCCCGGGGGTCGGCGTTTTCTGGAGCGGACCCGACGCCCCGGGGATGCGACCGGGCGTTGGGGCGCGACC
>JBGMQU010000222.1:0-4466 GCA_048060725.1 Gemmatimonadota bacterium
CGGGTCCATCCACTGACCCCGATCACCGTACCGGAAAGCTGCCTCGAGGGCGACAAATGGAGGCTCCTCCTCCTACGCACCGCCGTCGATCTCGGCGCGAACGTAGACGACCCGCTCGGTGACTACACCGTCCCGGAGTCGGGCGACTTCGCCAACAACCGCTTATACCTGGTCGACTGGATCCCCGTGAGCGTAGACGACCCCTCGATAGCCGTCGGTCCGATGGCCATCGACCATGATTTCCGGCAGGGAAGCGGCCAGGAGCCCCTGCCCGATACCGACTGGACGGTGTCCAACATCGGCCGCAGCGAGCTTCATTTCAGGCTGCGCACCGACATCTTCCCCTTCGACGGTGAGATTCCCGAAGGAGCGGAACCGTTCATGAGGTGGGTGGCCGCTTCCGGAACCGTTGTCACCGGGGTGATGATCCGATGTCAACGCAACGGGGGCGGAGGCAACCTGTACGCGGGTACGGCGGAAACCGTGCCCGCAAACCTCGAGGTCGACTATCCGGTGATGGGGAGCTCGCGTACCCAGCAGGCATGGCAGAAGAACCAGTACATCACCTTTGTCTGGAAGTCCGACGGCAAAGAGCCCTTTGGCAGTCTGTTCATCGACCCGTTCCACAAGAACGGCGTCGGCGAGCTTGCCGACCAGCTTTTCGGAGGAAATAGCTCCGATCCCGGAAGCTCGGTGTTCCTCGGTTACAACAAGGAGGTCGGGTATCCGTGGTGCCAGGATCCGTGCTGGTATAACGACAGCCCCAAGTACCGCCTCGACTCCCTCCGGGTGTGGACGGAAGCGGCCCCGCTGTGGGATTCCGTTCCGATCGCCATCATGTACCTCGACCCGGACGATGGCCAGTGGTACTCCCTGCCCGCGCAGGTGGCGCCGATGTCGGAGTGGACCCTCGGTCTGGCTCTGGAAGGAGCCACAGGCCATACCATCGACCCGACAACCGTGACCGGGTCGCGTGACCAATCTGAGGGGGGCCAACCAGTCGGCATGCTCGGAACTCAGGTGACCGTACAAGGCCAACTCACCATCGTCCGGCTCGAAGACAGTGGCGGTACGACCACGTGGATCGCCCCATCGAGCGGTACGGTGACATTTTCGCTGGACGCTGCGGTCGGGGATGATTTCCCGAATAACAACACGCTCGAGTACACCGTATCGATCGGCTGCGCCTCGACATTGGTGCTGCCGACGAGTGTGAAGTGAGGGGGTGCACGATGAAAATCATCACTGCCCCAGGCAAAACCCAAGTTACCGCCACAGCCGACGACCGTTCGCGCGTGCTGCCACCGGATGCCGCCAGCCAGGAGGGACCCCTCATGCCATCCTCGACCATCGCCAGTGACGTCGCCGGGCCCGGGACGACATCTTCGCTGCTCGCGGGCCTCCGCCCGGCGCGTTTCCTGTGCACGCTCGTGATAGCCTGCGCGATGAGCGCCGCCATCTTCGGCGGCGCTGCGTCCGGATTCGCGGCCGACATCGGTGGCGCCGACACCGACCTCGACGACTACGACGGGTACTATCCAATGCGCGCGCGCGGCTACGCCAACAACATCTTCGAGCTCAACGGCCTCGACAACGTCAACCTCTACAATGGCAACCTCGCACTCGGCATCCCCATCGGCCCCGCCCTCGACCCCGGCGGCGGGCCGACCCTGCAGGTCGCGTTGCACTACAACTCCAAGATCTGGGCCAATGAGAGCCGATTCACGAGGCCCTATGATCATAGCCAGCCGGGCGGCAACGGCAGCGGCGCGCTCCTCGGTACCCACTACGCCGGTTTGGGTTGGAGCCTCGAGTTCGGTCATATCGCGCTCAGCCCTGAGGGCTTCTACTATCTCGTCACCCCTGACGGCGCGCAGAAGCGGCTCTTCACCTGCCGCCTGGGAGATTACTTGGCATGCTACCAGTCAACCGGCTACTTCGACGACCCCACTACCTACTACACCCGTGACGGCTCGGACATCAGGGCGGAGTACGACTCGGTCATCGGGAGCTGGAAGTTGTACTTTCCCAACGGCACCATCGGCACCTACAGCGAGAAGTTGGAGAACTACCTAGTCGACCCGCTGGAGGTCGTGGGCCGCGACTACGCCCGGGTGCGTGACGGGTGGTACCTGACCAAGCTCGAGAACCGTTGGGGCAAACGCGTTACGGTGAGTTACCAGCGCCATGATTACGAAGATCGTTACTCGGGGAGGCCACTGGAGCAGCTGATCCCGTGGGTCATCAGGGAGTACCTCGATGACAACGTGGTCGGCCGCACCGTCGTCTTCGACCTCGATGGGTTCACTTCGTGGCCCAAGCCCGCTCGGATCAGAGCCATCCGCTTTCTGGAAGGCGACACCGGTGTTGGAGATCCAAGCTCTTACTTCCTCCGCTACGAGCTGCGCTACAACGCGGTTGTCGACCGCCTGCAGATCATGGGCACCACCGGCTCGTGGAGCCCTACGTTACACGGGCCGATCAACGCCCCCACCGAAGGTTGGGAAAGCCCGGCCTATACCGATACAACCTACCTGCTCGAAGAGCTGGTGATCAGCGAAACGATGACGGAACAGGCGCCCGAGAACATCTCCTATGGTTTCAGGTACTGGACCTGCGTCGTGCCGGTGCCGGGAGGAGAGCCACCCTGGCCCGACCAACCACCTTGCCTCGAAAACACCAGTCCCGACGACAAGTTCCAGTGGTGGTCCGGTGATATCTCGTTGACAAACCAGGAGCACAAGGGCCTGCTGCGCCGCCTTGAGCTGCCCTCTGGCGGCGCGGTCGTCTACGACTACGACAGGTACAACTTCGGCCACCATTCGTATGCCGGCAACGCCGCACAGACCTGCGACATCGACGGCTGCGGATGTGACATCATGAAGTTTCAGTGTGGCTGGCCGGCGGACCACCAGGCGCCTTCGGAGAATGACTGTGGCCCCATCAATTCTACATCCCTCGGGGTCAGTCAGAGAGAGGTTTTCGACATCGACGGCACGTCGCTCGAGTTGACGACCTACATGAACTCGACGAGCTCCGGCCTCTTCCTGCTGACCAGCTTCGACGAAGGGCTGGGGCTGACGGGCGAACAGGGGGCCCCTCTGCCTCCCCGTCGCGATTACTTCACCTCGTCGTCGGAAACCGAGGTGACCCGCTACTGGGTCGCCCAGGAGGGCGGTGACCCCTTGGTCGCCGGCATGCCGCCGGTGCGGGACGACCGCAGCGTCTACTACTTCTCGAACGGCACGACCGTCGACGATCGCGATTGCGACGGTTCCCGGGATTATGGTGGGGTTGAGGTTGGCTGGATCGACCCCGTGCTCAAGCTCCCCCTCGAGGGGGCCCTGATCGCGGAGCAGCACTTCCGGGGTGACTCGACGGCGCCCGAGCGAACGACCGTCACCGACTACACCGTCGACCACGCCGGCCCTTGGTTGGTGGGGGGCTCGGGCTCGGGAGGTGTGAACTTCGGCACCGACTTCAACCGGCGCCCCCGCTCCACCATCACCTACTTTCACGACGACCAAACAGCGGTCATCAAACGCTTCGAGTATGAGACCGACGCCTGCACGGACTACGCGTCGTGCGAGGTTTCTGAGATTTTTGCGAACAACAGAACCGCGGTCGAGACGAGGTTGTTCTTCGGCCCCGAAACTCTGTCCGGCCCCGAGAACCTCTTCGAGCAAGACCTCTTCTTCGATCTTCGTGGGCTCGATACAGCCGCCTTCGACCGCCGCGAGCAGACGGCCTACTGGAAGGGCACCGAGTGGATCATCGGCCGGCCGAGTGAGACCGCGGTCAAGGAGGTGAGTGGAGCGACCGAGACCGTCGTGGCGCGCACCACGTCCGAGTACGATAACGCCACCGGTGCACCCACCCGGTCGATGGTTGACGGGCTCGGTGAAGCCGAGGACATCGTCACCCGCTACGAGTACCACCAAGAGGCCGGCGCTTACCGTCACGGGCGTTTGATGGTCAAGCAAACCGGTCTCGGGACGAACCTGGATGCGGCCGACTGGACGGCCCGGACGCCCGATCTCAGCACCTACTACGGCCACCAGCTCGTCGTCGATTCCGGGGGCGATCTCACCTTCGTCGAACGCGGGTGGTCGCTCTGCCATGACGACGCCCGGTGCTTGAGTTGGAGCAACGCCGACCGTCCCCCCGGCTGGACGAGCAAGGCCGAGCCGCTGTTCGAACGCGTGCTCAATCTGGCCCGCCGCAAACCGATCTCGGCCGTCGACGGCAACGGCAACGGCGTCGGATTGTACGAGTACGACAACCTCGGCAGGTTGACCCACGTGCGTCCGACCGCCGCCTCGTCCCTCGCCGAGACCTGGCTCGAGTACCCGACCCCGGTCCACACTGAAATTTTTGTCGAGGACCAAGTCACCGATGACTACTCATTCCTCGCCGAGCTAGTCGCCACCTACGACTACGACGGTATCGGAAGGTTGGCCAGGGTG
>JBGMQU010000223.1:0-4419 GCA_048060725.1 Gemmatimonadota bacterium
ACGCCTGCATGTTCTCGCCATGCCTAATCCGATCGACCGCTTGAACGAGGCACTTACGGGTAGGTACTCGATCGAGCGCGAACTCGGCCAGGGCGGCATGGCGACTGTCTACCTCGCCCACGACGAGCGGCATGACCGCCAGGTGGCCATCAAGGTTCTGAAACCCGAGCTCGCCGCAGTGATCGGGGCGAAGCGGTTCCTCGCAGAGATCAAGACGACGGCGAGTCTCCAGCACCCCCACATCCTCCCGCTCCACGACTCGGGCGAGGCGGACGGGTTCCTCTACTACGTCATGCCGTACGTCGAGGGAGAGTCTCTCCAGGAGAAGCTGGACCGCGAGAAACAGCTTCCGGTAGAGGAGGCGGTCGGAATCGCAACGGCGCTGGGGAACGCGCTCCAGACGGCGCACGAGGCGGGCGTCGTCCATCGCGACATCAAGCCCGCCAACATCCTGCTGAGCCGGGGCGAGCCCTTGCTGGCCGACTTCGGGATCGCGCTCGCCGTCGAGACCGGGGGCGGTGCCCGGCTGACCGAGACGGGCATGAGCGTCGGGACGCCGCACTACATGAGTCCGGAGCAGGCAGCCGGCGATCAGGAAGTGGGACCGCGAAGCGACATCTATTCGCTGGCTGCCGTCACTTACGAGGCGCTGACGGGCGAGCCACCGTTCTCCGGAACGACACCGCAGGCGATTCTCGCGAGAATCCTCACCGAGGAGCCGGCTCGCGCGACCCGGTTGCGCCCTAACGTCCCGGCCAACGTGGATTCGGCCCTGCTCACGGCTCTTCAGCGAATCCCCGCGGATCGGTTCGGCTCGGCGGCGGAGTTCTGCTCGGCGCTACAAAACCCGGCGTACCGAGGGTCCTTCGGCGTCGAGAGCATGCCGACCGGGAGACCCGCGGACCGCCGAGCCTCCCTCGCACTGCTCGGTGCCGCTCTGGCGGTGGCGGTTGTCGCCGCTGGCTGGGGCTGGCTCAGACCTGCGTCGAATACCGCGTCGGTACGGGCGCTGCCGATCCGCCTCCCGGAGTTGCCCCGGATCAGAGGCCTGACCATCTCGCCGACCGGCGACCGGCTCGTCTTCGAATCGGATGGTCGGCTCTGGGTCCAGAGGCTCGACCTGCTTTCGGTCCGTGCTTTGCCCGGTACCGAGGGCGGGGTGAATCCCTTCTGGTCTCCCGATGGACGATCGGTCGGCTTCTTCTCCGGCCATGACGTGCTCAGGGTTTCGCTGGGCGGCGGTGATCCCGCACCGATCATGACGATGGATCTGGAGTGCGCTCCCCCCGCGTGCGGCGGTGCGTGGACCCGCGACGGTCGCGTGCTCGCGAGCAATGGCCTGGGCTCGATCCTTCAGGCGCCGGAGGGTGGCGGGTCGGCCTCCGTCCTGATTCAAAAGGCGGAGAACGACCACTTTCACCGGATGACTCCGCTCCCCGGCGGGAGCGTCGTGGTCGAGGTGGATCCGCTTATCGGAGGAGGCCGCCTCGATCTGTGGGACGGCGAGAACCGGCACGTCCTCGCGGAAGGGGCGTTCGGCGCGGTGTACTCCGCCGAGGGCTTCATCCTCTACTCGGCCGAGGGAAGCATTTGGGCGGTCCCGTTCTCTCCGCGCGATCCGGGCAACGTGGGCGAAAGGTTTCTGGTGGTCGCGGACGCAAGCACGGCGAGCGTGGCCGAGGACGGGACGTTGGTGGTCATCCGAGCGAGCCAGTCCGACCCGGATATCGTGTGGGTAGATCGCGGCGGTGTGGTTCGCGAGCCTGTGGTCACGGGGGACGAGCGGACGGCCCAACCGCGCCTCTCGCCGGGCGGAGCCAGCATCGCATACTTCGAGGACCGGCCGTCCACCACCGGGGAACAAATACCGGGTGGCCGAGTCTGGACGGTTAATCCATCGCGAGGTGCGGCCCGGCCGCTCGGGCCGGATGCGGGGCTGCAGTTCGACCCCGTGTGGTCGCCGGATGAGAGACGTATCTACTATGTGACGGTCGATGCGAGCGGTCCCGAGCAGGAAGACGCGTTCATTCGAATGCAGGATCTGGCCTCGGGCGAGGGTCAAGTCCTCATCGAGGGCGCCCATTCTCCGAGCGTATCTCGCGACGAGCGGTACCTGGCGTACGTCGTGGGTCCTCCCGACGCGTCGAGCATCATGTACGTCGCCCTCCAGGACGCCGACCCGCAGCCCAAATCCTTCCTGATGGAAGGCAGGCTCGACTACATGCCGACCTTGTCACCGACGAACGACCTGGTAGCCTATCTCCACAGCGATGACGGCCTCATGAGCGTCGACGTATACGTAGGCCGGTTCCCGAGTGGGGAGGAGCGAGCCCGTGTGTCCAGGGGTGGCGTCGAGTACAACACCCTCCTGCGTTGGAGTCAGGACGGGACCCGGCTCTACTATCCCCGCTCGACCGATGGGAGCCTGATGGAGGTCGACGTCGGGACGCTCGACGGGATCACGCTTTCTGAACCGCGAGCCGTGTTCGACGAGATGGAGTCCGACCTGCGGCTCGACTTCGGCTTCGACGTCGACAGGGACGGGACCCGGTTTGTCGTCACGCGAGTGACGCCCAAGCCTGGATCCGATCTGACCGGATGGATTCTAATTCAGAACTGGCTCGCGTACGCGAGAGACAACGAAGGAGCGCCCTAACCTGCAGCTGATACGCGCCCGCTTGGGTACTGTCAACTTGAGCCGGGCCGCCGCAGACTCGCCCGATGAAGACCCATACAAGTAGGTATCGCGGCTACCGGTTCGCTCCCGAGATTATCAGCCACAGCAGCTGTACCACCGGTCCACCCTTCGAGTCACGTCCGCATCCAGCCAGCGCGAGCAGGATCGAAGCGAGGACACCGTCCTGAGCCCGTTCCCACAGCCAGTATCATCGAGGCCGAACGATTCTGAGACGCGAGACATACGGCGTGTCAAACTGATCGACGACGACGACGTAGAGGTGGTCTCCCGTCGCGTGGGGTGCGGGGAGCGGAAGCACCATTGGCTGCGGAAGCTCCATTCGCCCGAGGTACAGCCCCTCCCTCGTGAAAACGTCTACGACACTCCCGGCCTGTACTCCATCGAGTTCAGGCACCACATACACATACCTCTCATTGTCGCTGAAGATGCGGCGCATGATCGGCTTGAAGTCGCGGATCTCTTCGCGTGTCGGGCGAGACTGGGGCGGGAACCGAGCAGCCTGTTCCATTACGGAGTCGCGCTCGGCTTCCGTCACCCTGGCCGGCTCGGCGGGAAGGGTGAAGATACTGAGCGTGTCACCGTCAAGCGCGCGCTCATAGACCACGTACTCGCTATAGCGCGCGAACCAGATCGACCCACTCCGATCCTGGTATAGGGTGAGGCCGTCGCCAAACGGGACTGCCATGTTTCCGGTTGCTTCTGTCGCGTACTCGAGGGCAGGAAGCGAATCGAGCGTTCCAAAGTCCTTCGACACGCGGATCGGGTGAAAGCGCACCTTCTCCGCGACGTTTCCCTCCCGAAGCCCAACGAACTCGATGCCCCAGTCATAGAGGTGACCGTCAGGACCGAACTCGCCACGCCACGGAAACACCGCGCCTGGCACTCTGCGGACGTGTCGCGTCACATAGGTCCCGTCTGACTCGAACACGCTGTACCCGAGGCGGGGGCCCCATACCCAGAGTCGGCCTTCGGGCCCGAAGTTCAGGCCGGCAGCGCCTGACAATTCTCCGGGCCCCTCTCCTCGTCGACCGATCCGATGGGAGAACGTCCCATCCGGGCGGAATACGCGGACCTCCTGGGCCTGCCCCTCCAGCACGTAGATGGCTCCGGCGCGATCCGTCAGTACGGCGGCGATCGTGGCGAACTGCTCGACGGGCCGTTCGTCGCCCGAGGTCCCGAGGCGCAGATCCTCTTCCAGTCGCCACGCTGTTGCAGGCGTCCAGACAGGGCTGTGGTTCGTGAACCGGATCGCACCGCCGGGGAGGGTGTCCACTTGTACGGTGGCGACCGGCGTCCCCCGATCCCCACATGCGAAGGTCCCGAGTACGATGAGCACCGTCGAGATCCTGCGATTAGTATGCACTCGCCCCTCGTCGATTTGGACCGCCAGCCGGTCGGCCGGCCCAACTTTCGTTTTCGGCTTACCTAGTTGGGAGGCGTCCCCTTGCCGACGGAGGTCGCGAGCCAGCCGATCGCTTCTTGAAGCTCGTGAGGGCTAAGGTACGTCGGTGTTCGTGCGACAACGGACGAATGAGGAGCCTCAATTCGACCGTCAAACACCACGCACTTAGTGAGGAACTTCTCGACGCTAGCGACCGCCATCCATCCGTCGTCAGTCGCAGTCATGGACACTTGTACCTGCCCCAAAGACTCCACCAGATCCATCGAATCGAGGTCTCGGAGGTACGTGTCGAAACTCCCGTGGTGGGCTGTCTGCATGT
>JBGMQU010000224.1:0-4399 GCA_048060725.1 Gemmatimonadota bacterium
CGGGCGTGTCGGCCGAGCCCGGCGACGCCGGCGATCTGGCCGTAGGTGGCCACTCGACCCTCCGGAATCTGACGCACCGCGTCGTAGATCCGGTCGTAGGAGCTTGAGACCTCCGCGCGCGACCCACCGCCCTTCTTCAACACGCTGCTAGCGAACCTCTACTTCGACTACGCGAGTTGGAGTGCCCTCCACGCTGACGAGGGAGTGTGTAGCACCGGCGTCGATCCACGCCCAGGCGCCGGGCTCGACCACGACGTGCTCGCGGTCGTCGCTGCCGACCGAAGACACCGGGCCGTTTCCGACGAGGACCAGAAGGGTGGGGACGTCGTGGCGGTGTGGGGGAAAGGCCCGGGTGTACGGATCCTCCGTCCCGCCGGGGTCGATCTCGATCGCCTGGGCGCGGAACCAGTCGTTGTCGACCATCGTCGCTCCGGCGGGGGGTCCGAGCGCCGCCGGCGCACCACCATCGCGGAGGTTCTGGACGGCGAGGAGACGGAATATGTCGAGGCCGGTGTTCGTCACCCGGTGGGTCAGCGGGGACTCCGCGTACTCCGGCGTACTGGACGCGGTCCCGGCGCGGCAGACCGATCCGGCCTTGCCCCATTCCTCGCCGGCGGGCTGTGCCGCCACCTCGGACTCGCGGAGACACACGTACGCGATCGGCCGGGAGTGCGTGTGAAACATCGTCGTATCGTTGCCGAGAATCTGTATATCGAGCACCTGAGCGAACTCGAGGTCCGACACCAGCCGATGACGGGGCTCCTGCTCGACGGGGACCCCGGGCTGGACCGCCACGCCGCATGCTGCGAACCCCACCATCCCCAGGAGTCCCATGATTCGCAGACCGTGCACGGCCGCCCGCGCGTTGGGGCTTGCCGCCTGCGCGATAGGCCTCGCCGATCGTCTGATCACGCGGCGACCCTCTCGTTCGCGTGGGGCCTGTCCTTCCAATTCCACCACTTCAGCAGTTCCGGGTCGGGACGCCGCGTCTCGGCGTAGTACACCGCGCAGCGGAACACGTACAGCACGCACCGATCCAGGTACTCGTAGCCCTCGGACATCTTCAGGTACATCTCGGCGGGGTCCCGTCCCTTCAGGTGCTCGACCCGCCCGATTCCGAGCTTCTCGAGAGCACTCTGGGTTTTCGGTCCCACTCCGGGGATTTCCTGAAGGTCGGTGGTGTCGGCCATGCGTCTTCCTCCGATCGCCTGCGGTGGGTCCCCGCTTTCGGGGTCGAGGGGACGTCCGTAGGCTCCAATGTGGTGTAGCAGGAGTCCTGTGGGCACCTTACGGGGCTCGCCTCAGCGAGCCTGATAGTAACGCCTGATGCGGAGCGCGGATTGCAGGATTCCGACATGGGTTTCGAGGTCACCGACGAGTTCGAGCGGTTCTCGCAGAAGTACGATGTGTTCCGCCGGTCGTTCTGGGACCCGCGGATCCAATCCGAGAAGGCCCGGCGCTTCTACCGGACCTATCGAGAGGCCCTGTCGGCCTGGAAGAAGGCCGACGGGTTCACCCAGCGCGACTATGCGCTTCGAAACGCCTCATGGCACGTGTCCGACCTGTTCACCGAGTACCGCGAGGGCGACGATCGGCGCGAGGGGTTCACCGACGCGTTCACCCTGCAGCGAGACGTGGCCGCCGAGCGGGTGGAATTCGATTCGGCCGATTCGGCCGCGGCCGAGATCAAGCGCGTGGCCCGGGGGTTCGGGGCCGATCTCGTGGGCGTGACGGGGTTCGATGAGCGGTGGATGTACACCGAAAAGTTCAGCGACATCTCCGCCACGGCGCGTCCGAACGACATTCCCGACGGCCTCGATCACGTCATCGTGACCGCCCAGGCGATGGACTACGAGCTCATTCGGACCGCCCCCTCGGCCCTCTCGGGCGCGGCGACGGGCCTGGGGTACTCGCACGACGCGCTCGTCGTCCTCTCGCTGGCCCAGTACATCCGGAACCTCGGGTACAACGCGGTCGCGAGCATGAACGACTCGGCCCTCGCCATCCCCCTCGCCCTCCAGGCCGGTCTGGGGGAGTACAGCCGGCTCGGGCTGCTGATCACGAAGGAGTTCGGCCCCCGCGTCCGGTTGGGGAAGGTGTTCACCGACCTTCCGCTGTCTCACGATCGACCGGTCCGGTTCGGGGTGCGGGAGTTCTGCGAGTCGTGCCGCCGCTGCACCTCCGCGTGCCCGGTGCGCGCGATCCCGGACGGCGAGCCGAGCACGGAACGACACAACGACTCGAACCTCAAGGGTGTGAAGAAGTGGACCGTGGATGGGGAGAAGTGCTTCGGGTACTGGGCCGCGCAGAACAGCGACTGCACGATCTGCATGCGCGTGTGTCCGTACAACAAGGACTACTCGAAGTGGTGGGCGCGTCTCGGCCGGCGGCTCGCGGGGACGGCGTTGCGCCCCCTCATGTTGCGGCTCGACATCAGGCTCGGGTTCGGCGCGCGGAAGCGGCCGCGCGACTGGTGGAGCGCCGTCGGGTGACCGCGATGGTCGCCGGTCGAATCGAACCCTGCGTACGTTCCGTCCGTATGCGGAGAGCGCCGGCCAGAGTGACCGGGATGCTCAACAGGATGGGCACGAGGAGCAGCGGCGCAGCGCCCCAACGGCCCCAGCCGTCGAACCCCTGAACGTACACCCACATCGCGATGAAGCTCACACCCGGAAGGAACGCCAGAAGAGTGAAGAGATCGAACCGCCGTCGGGGCATGGTTGGGCCTCTGTATTTGATGATCGTGATGATCGCTGGCTGCGCGTTGCCGGACCAGTCGGAGGACGAGATTTTCGAGGTCGTCGGGGTCGCCGACGGCATCTGGGCAACCGTCGTTCGGGAGGGAGTCTCGCCGTCCATGTATGCGGCGTCACTGATCGTGATCCGTACAGATCACGTCCTCGTGGTGGACAGCCGCCACGACGACGCCTCGGCGAACGATCTGATCGAGACGATCGCGGATCTCACCGATTTGCCCGTGAAATACCTGGTAAACACGCATTGGCACGGAGACCACGTGCAGGGGAACGCCCGGTTTCGGGAGGCCTTCCCGGACGTGCAGATCGTGGGCGCCTCGACGACCGGTCGCGACATGCTGACGTTGGGGCGGCAACGGCTGGACGAGCAGATCGAGCGGGCGGAGGGTCGCATCGCTACCGCGACCGGCTGGCTCGAGAGCGGGACGAAAGACGACGGGACGCCGTTGACGGAGGAGGAGCGAGCGTCGCTCCTCGAACAGATCGAAGCGACCCGGTCCTACGCCGAGGCCCGCCGGGCAATCAAGCTCGTGCCGCCGACCATGTCGATCGACGCCCAGATCAATCTCGACGACGCTCAGCCCACGGTCACGGTCACCCGAGTGGGGCCGGCGCATACGAGCGGCGATCTCGTCGTGACGGTCCCCGACGCGGGAGTGATGGCTCTGGGAGATCTCATCGAGGATGGGTTCCCCTACCTGGGCGACGGCTCGCCTGCAGGGTGGGCGCGTGCGCTCCGGCGCGTGTCGGGAATCGAGGCGGAGATCCTGCTCGGGGCCCATGGTCCCGTCCTCTGGAACCGCGAAATGCTCGAAACGCAGACCCGGTTCGCAGAGTCGATCGTGGACGCGGCCCGCACCGCGGCGTCGTCGGGCGTGCCCCTCGAAGAGGCGCGAGCCGGGTTCGACGCCTCCGAGTTTCAGGCGCATTTCACGCGTCGAGTGGAGGGCACCGCTGCGGACCGGGAGGCGCGATATCGGGAGTTCGTCGACGGAATCTTCGATCAGGCGTATGCGGAAGCCACGACCGTCGTCGAGGAGGCAGTGACCGACGCGGAGGAGGGCTCGTGATTCACCATTCGGCGTCCTCGCCCTCCCACCTCGTGTTGCCGGTCATCGATGGCCGCTGACCACGGTCCCGGCGAGATGCCGGAGGAGCGTTTCCAGACCGTAACGGCGGCGGAATCGGGCGAGCACGAACGCCCGGAGGACGTGGATCGCGCGGCCGAGATCGTGGCGAGCATGGCGGACGCCACGCTGCTCAGGAGCGTCGCCGCCGTCATCGTCGGCTTCGTCGTACTGACGCTCGGGTCCGTCGCCGCCGGGCGGCTGATCGTGGGCGCGACGGGCATCGGGCCCCAGGACACCGTGACGATGGGGTTCCTTCTCGCCAATCTCGCGTCCCGCGCGTTTGTCGCCGTCGTGGCGGGCTATCTGACGTCACGAGCGGCGCCGAAGAAGCCGCTCCTGCATGGAGTGGCTCTGGCCGGCATGGTCGCGTTCCTGGCCGTCGTCGCCCTGATCGGGCTCCGCGCCGCCGGGACCGCTAGCGACCCGGAGTGGTACCCGGTCGCGATGCTCTTCGTGGGCCCCCTCGGCGTGATCTTCGGAGCCGCGATCGGACAGCGCCGGACCTCATCGGCC
>JBGMQU010000225.1:0-4326 GCA_048060725.1 Gemmatimonadota bacterium
CCGGGGGACGTGCCGTCGGCGCTCGGTTCGTCTGCGGCGTTCTTGCCGAGCGTCATCTCGCGCCAGGTCAACGCGTCGAAGTCGGTGCGCTCGCCTTCACCGTGGTGAATCCTCGGACGCTGTGGTTTCGAGCTCAGGTGCCGGCGGGTCAGGCCGAGGAGGTCTCCGGCGTCGTCGGAGCCTGGTTCACGGTCGAAGGGGGCTCGCACGCACATACCGTGGAGCGCGTGGTCTCGGTCGGGAGCGTGATCGATCCGGAGACCCGCACCCTCCCCGTATACCTGGCGATTTCCAACCTGGACGGGAGCCTGAAAGTGGGGATGTTGGCCGAAGGTCGACTTCTCATCGGAGCCCCTGTCTCCGGTGTCGCGATACCGACCTCCGCGATTCAGGATGAGGACGGGCTCTCCGTCGCGTATGTGAAGCTCGGAGGGGAGGCCTTCCAGCGGCGTGTCCTGACGCTCGGGCCTTCGGATGGGCTGTGGACGATCGTCCGTTCGGGCGTCGGGCCGGGTGAACACGTGGTGACGGTCGGCGCCTATCAGGTAAGGCTCGCATCGCTCGGAGATGCCGAGATCTCCGAGCACTCTCACTGATGCGCGAGAACATGACTGTTTCCACTCATGAAGGTAAAGGTGTGTTCGATCGCTTGATTCGGGGGTCGATGGAGAACCGCCCGGTCATCCTGGTGGGCGCGACAATCTTGCTGGCCGGCGGCGCCTGGGTCGCGGCCACGCTCCCCGTGGACGTATTCCCCGACCTGACGGCGCCTACCGTCACCGTGCTCACAGACGCGCACGGCATGGCGCCTGAAGAGGTGGAGAGTCTGGTGACCTTCCCGATCGAGACCGCCGTCAACGGCGCCGCTGGCGTTCGCCGGGTCCGGTCGAGTTCCGCGCAGGGGATCAGCATTGTCTGGGTGGATTTCGAATGGGGAACGGAGATCTTTCGGGCACGCCAGATCGTGAACGAGAAGCTCCAGCTCGCTACGACGCAGCTTCCCGATGGCGCCGACTCACCGGTGTTGGCCCCCGTCAGCTCGATCATGGGCGAGATCCTGCTGGTCGGGATGAGCGCGCCGGAGTCTTTGCTGATGGAAGCCCGCACGGCCGCCGACTGGACCGTGCGGCGTCGGTTGCTCGCCATCCCCGGTGTCGCACAGGTCATCCCGATCGGCGGTCAGGTCCGTCAGTACCAGGTGCTGGTCGACCCCGAACGGCTTCGAGCGTACCAGGTGAGCCTCGATGAGGTCCTCGAAGCGGCGGCCGGCTCGAATCGCAATGCGTCGGGTGGCGTCTATCGGTCGGGTGGCCAGGAAGTGCTGATCCGGGGGCTCGGACGCGCGCGCGATCTGAAGGAGATCGGGTTGACCGTCGTGGCTACCCGCGGAGGAACACCCATACTGCTCGAGGACATCGCCGAGATCCGAATCGGGCCGAGGATTCGTTTCGGGACGGCCGCCGTAAACGCCGAGCCGGCCGTGATCCTGTCCGTCCAGAAGCAACCGGGCGCCAACACGCTCGAACTCACCGAGCGGATCGACGCGGAGCTCGACCAGATCGAATCGGAGCTGCCCGACGGCGTGGTCTTCGAGCGCGAGATCTTCCGACAGGCGGAGTTCATCTCGCTGGCCGTCGACAACGTCGTGACGGCGCTTCGAGACGGTGCCATCCTCGTCGTGGTCGTCCTTTTTCTCTTTCTCTGGAACGTGCGGACCACCACGATATCCGTACTGGCGATCCCCCTGTCTCTGGCCCTATCCGTGATCGTGCTACGGCTTCTGGGTGGGACCATCAATACGATGACCCTCGGAGGGATGGCGATCGCGATCGGCGCCCTCGTCGACGACGCCATCATCCTGGTCGAGAACGTCTACCGTCGGCTTCGCGAGAACCGCCTCCGCCCCGCTGCCGAGCGTCTCGACGCCATGCCGCTTATCTACGGCGCGGCTCGCGAAATCCGCGCCCCGATCCTCAATGCGACCCTGATTATCAGCATCGTCTTCGTCCCACTCTTTTTTCTGTCCGGGATCGAAGGTCGGATGCTCCGTCCGCTGGGGCTGGCATACATCGTCAGCATCTTCTCTTCACTGCTCGTGGCCGTAACCGTCACGCCCGTCTTGTGTTACATCCTCTTGCCGCACGCTTCCTTCGTTGACCGGAAGGGTGAGGGGTGGTTGCTGGAACGTCTTCAGCTCTGGTATGGAAGGTCGCTGGACTGGGTATTTCGGCGAACCCGGATCGTGCTCGGGGGCGCCGTGCTTCTGTTCTTTGCCACGTTGGCCATGATCCCGATGCTCGGGAGCGGTTTCCTGCCGGAGTTTCAAGAGGGCACGCTTACGATTTCGGTCGTCAGCCTCCCGGGGACGTCTCTGGTCGAGTCGGACGCGATCGGTGCGCGAGTGGAGCGACAGCTCCTCGCACACCCGGCCGTTGTCTCTACGGCGAGGAGGACCGGCCGTGCCGAGCTGGACGAGCACGCGCAGGGCGCCAACGCCTCCGAGATCGACGTCCGACTCGATCTGACCGGACGTGATCTCGCGGACGTGATGGCCGAGGTGCGCGAGGACCTCGCGGGGGTTCCGGGCAGTTCCATCACTGTGGGCCAGCCCATCGGTCACCGGATCGACCACATGTTGTCCGGAACCCGAGCCGCTATCGCCATCAACCTGTTCGGCGGCGATCTCCATGAACTCCGTAGCCTGGCGGCCGAGATCAAGGCCGTCGCCGATAGTGTGGGTGGACTGGTGGACATCGCGGTCGAACAGCAAGCGGACGTGCCACAACTTCAGATTCGGGCCGACCGCCGCGCCATGGCTCGATACGGAGTTACCCCCGCTGCGCTGGGACAGGCCGTCGATGTCGCTTTTCAGGGCGAACAGGTTTCCCTTATTCGCGAGGGGCAGCGGGCGTTCGAGCTTGTCGTCAGATACAGCGAGGATCAGCGAGTGGACGCCGCCGCGATCGGGCGCGCGCTCGTCTCGACCCCGGCGGGCCCGACCGTTCCCCTATCGCAGCTCGCCTCCGTCGTCTCCGGACGCGGTCCGAACACGATCAGCCGACAGAACGTGCAGCGTAAGATCGTCGTGAGCGCGAACGTGGCAGGTCGGGACGTGGGAAGCGCTGTCGAGGAACTCAGGAGTCGTGTGGAAGCGGAGGTGGCCCTGCCGCAGGGGTACTACGTGGAGTATGGAGGCCAGTTCGAGAGCGGCCGGGAGGCCACGCGTCGCATCACCATCCTGTCGCTCTTTTCGATCGCCGCGATTTTCCTGATCATGTTCCACGAGTTCGGAAGCTTCCGAACGGCAACCCTGTTGATGGTGAACCTGCCGCTGGCGCTGGCGGGAGGCGTGTTCGCGGTCCTCCTCATCGGGGGCACGATCAACGTCGCCACGCTGGTCGGGTTCATCACGCTGTTCGGGATCGCCGTCCGGAATGGGATCCTGCTGGTGAGCCGTTACCATGACCTGAGGGCGGTCGGAGTTCCGCTGGCGGAGGCCATCCGGCGCGGGTCGACGGAGCGATTGAGCCCCATCCTGATGACCGCTCTGACAGCCGGGCTCGCCCTCGTTCCGCTGGCGCTTGGCCTGGGGGAGCCGGGGAAGGAGATCCAGGCCCCCCTGGCGGTCGTGGTTCTCGGCGGTCTCCTGACCTCCACCGCACTCAACATGGTGGTCGTTCCAGCGCTATTCCTCCGATACGGCAAGCTCGGGGACGACACGAGCTCGACCGGTTCCCCCGCTTCCTGAAGGGGTCTCTTCAGCACCCGCCTACGGCGGCGGGTTGCAGTGGCAGCACTGGACATGATTGGGGTGGAATTCTGGTTCGTGAGAATCGCGATCACGAGCCCGTTGTCTCGATAGACCTGCAACTGGGAACGTGCGCCGCGCGCGAGACCCCCGTGCTCCGCGACCCTGAGGAAGGGCGTGCCGCGTATCGTCCGGACCCCGGGGTCCGTGGCCCTCGCGCGAACGAACCCCACATTCCAAGCAAGTCCGACCGACGGTACCGCCACCGTTCCAGGCCGTGGTGACGGTATCGGTCAGCGAAGACCATGCCCCCCGTGGGTCATCTCGTCTGTGGGAGAAGCCAGGCCGTGCCCCCAGGACAACCCCATCTGGTCGTGTTTACGGGCGGACCCAGATCAGCCCCGTGCCGACCAGTGAGGCATTGCTGTCGATGCGCAGACTGTCGGTCCCGAGCAGGGTGTAGGTGGCTCCGTAGTACGATCCGTCGCTCGCCAGGACGTCGATCGTGTTCGAGGCCCCGATGTTCTGCCAGAATCGACTGCCCACCCGCAGTCGGCGGGGGGCCGAGGCCGGGAGGT
>JBGMQU010000226.1:0-4210 GCA_048060725.1 Gemmatimonadota bacterium
ATCTTGCTGCTCTCGTTGTCCTGTATCGGTCCCTGCGCGAGCGCGAGCCCGACGTCTGCGTGGAACTGAAGGTCCCAGGTTCCTTCGTTGTCGACCGGACCCAGCGATGTGACGGCGTCGGGTTCCAGGAGGTCTGTCCGTCCGCTGCCCGCGAAGAACAGCCGAATGTCGTGATCCCGGAGTCGCCGGCCGAGATCGTTCAGACGCTCCTGCCAGAGGATGTTCACCTGCCGCTGAGCATCCCCCTCGTAGAGATTGCCCAGGTACAGGGCGATCGCCGTCCCGTTGAGTTGGCCATAGGGGTCGGGACCCGGAGACGGAATGTTCCGGTCGACGCCGGTGGGCACGTGCAGGAGGCGCTCGTCGCCGAAGTGGCTCGCCCACAGGCGCAGGCTCTCGTTCGTGAGGATCGCGACGTGCCGGCTGCATCCCGCCATTCTTCGCTGTGTCTCCCACAGGCGCTCACGGTGTTCGCCGAAGAAGTACACGCCTGGTGTATCCTCGGGCCCGACGACCGAGCCCAGCTTGCTGATGATGAACGGATGGTCGTCCCCGCCGGCACTCTGGAGCCGATCGAACCCCTGGTGAAAGAGGGTCTTCACCACATCGTAGTCGTCCCAGTCCACGTCGGCCCAGGCGACGGTGGAGAGGTTCGGGTGTCGCGGGCCCGGCAGCGGTGTATCCGAGATGACGTCCACGCGATGCCCCATCGCCGCGAAAGCCTCGGACATTCGAAGCCACCGCACGGTGGCCATACTCCAGCCTCTGAAGTCGTCGAACGGCTTCTTCGCGTACACCGTGGCGATTCGGAGTGGCCGGCGGCGCGTCCCCGCACCGTCAGGCATGGTCGGGTCTTCACGCATGGGTGAGCCGTCGGATCGGTTGCGAAAGGAGCCACCAGCCGACACTGGGCACCCGCCCACCTCGATAGAGCCGGAAGGCCCACGCCTTGTTCCTGAGACCGTACCGCGACCACTGGAGCCGGCGGGCGGCCGATCGCCGACCGGCTCGATCCGCGGCTGGAGGAAGGTAGGGCTCGAGCGCGTGGAATCGGCCGCGAAAGTCGAGCAGGTCGAGCGCGAAGGCAAAGATTTCGGGAACGATGGCGTCCAGTCGCTCGGTCCGTCTTTTCTGGAAAAAGCGCTCCCAATCGGTGTCGGCCTCGAGGGTCGAAAGCATCCGAACCAGGTCGATGCAGGACTTCAGGCGGAGCCGGCCGCGTTCAACGTCCCGGAGAGTCCCGAGCACGGTCAGAACGAGTTCGTCCTCACGATGGAGCACCGAATACTCCGCGCCGTCGAACTCGACCCGTCTCCGGTTTTCCCAGACCCTACCGTAGTCGATCCGGAAGGAGTAGTGGTTGCCAAACGCCCAGTGAACGTCGAGCGGGAGGCCGTCCCGATCGAACTCGACGTCGTGCGTGAACCAGCGCATGGCCCGGTCGCCGAAGGGGGTCCGGGACTGCTCGACGTAGCTGGCCTCGAGGACCACCTCGCGCACGGGGGCGAGATCGAAGGCGCCCCGGATGAACAGATCCGTGTCCCACGTGAACCGATCTCTCCAGTCGTCGTAGTACCGGCGGGCGAGAAACGCGCCCTTCAGGAACAGGACCTCCAGTCCGGCTCGTTCGAACGCCGAGGCAAGGGTGCGCGCTTCGGTCAGCCGATTCTCGGTAATTCTGGCCTGGTCCACGTACCAGGACTCGAGCTTCCCGGTCACGGCGTCGGGCAAGCGGCCGAGGAGCCCGTCGGCGAGGAGCGTCCGGTACAGGAATCCCGCCATGCGGTGATGGTGGGCGAACTCCACGAAACGTTCGGGGGCGACCGCGTCCCCCTCGGGAAACCGGGACAGGGCCGCCTCGTCGCCGTGCAGGATGTCGCGGACGGTTTCGAGTTCGGCGTCCATATCTCGAGTGCGATCCGTGGTCATGAGAGGTCGCCTGTGCCGATGCTCGCCAACCCGGCGTGCGCGCTCAGCCCGTTCACGAGACCCCGTCCCGGACGTCCACGCAGGGGGGACCACTCGAAGCAGGGGACCCGCGACGCGATTTCCTCGCACCGTCGCTCGACGGTGGCCGGTGTCGCCTCGAGCGGAGCACCGGCCGCTTGTTTGGCGAAGAACCGGGACGGCACGGCCCCGTATGCCACCCCGAGCCGGGTCGACATGATTCGCTCGGCAGCGAGTTCTGGTTCGAGAGGGGCGAGGGTCGCTCGAGCTCGACCGTCCGGAGGCGGCTCCAGGAAGGGAGTCAAGCATACGATGGCGGTAGCGGGGCTGCTGCCCACCGCCGGGGCATCGAGCAGGTGGCACAGTTGGGCGGGGCTCAGGGAGTATCGGCCGTCGTCCATGGCTTGCGGAGGGTCGGAACGCCCCGGCGCTTCCTCGAGGGTGAATCGCGCGTGGAACCCCGCGTCGAGGAGCCGGCGCCGGACATCCGGAAACAAACCGAGCGTACCATCCCTCACCGAGGCGAACGTGGGAAGACCCGTGATGCGGACTCCATCACCGTTCGACTGCAGCACGACACGGTCGTTGCTCACGTACTCTGCACCTTCGTTCCGCAGCAGTGACACGAGCGTAGTCGTCTTGCCCGCGTGCTTTGGCCCCGCGATCACCACTCCCTGGCCGCCAACGCTCACCGCCGCCCCGTGGAGGATCAAGCCGTCGCCCTGCGCCCTGGCCGCGTTCATCGCCAGCTCCCGGACCGCTCGCATGACGGCGCCCCGTACGCTGTGTCGTGTGTGCTTCGCGAGCACGAGGAAGACGGACCTGTCGGGCGAGCGCAGGTAGAAGACTCCGCCCTCTTCATCGAAGATGATGGACCACGGTCCACGTCCGTTCCACACACGCGCCGCGGTCAGTCGCCCATCGAGAGCGAAGGCCGTCGTGCTCGCTCCAGCGGGCCCCGCATCACGGATCGCACGAAAGGCGTCGGCGTCGGCGTGTAGCCTCACCTCGACATCGGGGCGCCCGCCGTCGGCTCGTTCAAACGCGGGAAGCAGGAACTCCGACAGCCACGTGAGGTCCGAAGGACGCGACGCGCAGACGCGGATACGCAGTCCTCCGTACGCGAACCCGGCGACCTCGAGGGGCGGTCGTTCGAGCAGATGCCGGATAGGGGTGGATGTCGTCGTCACTGCTTCGATCACGGATTTGGTCGCTTGCAGGGGCCGGCGTCGGTAGGTCTCGCCATCCGGCGTTCGAACCTGATCTCCGTGACGCAAGCGGCGCTCCGTCCGCTCGCCCCGGGCTGTACCTCGAGGGGGACCTGTGGAGCAGGGGCAAAGTGCTTCTGCGGCAGGGACATACGTCGCCCTCGACCCCCGGTTGCCGGGTGACGACGCCGGGGTCTGCTCGAGAGTCGCGGCCGCATTGTTGCGCACGCTCCACAGCCTCGCCCTCGTTCCTCAGCCCCGTCCGCTCACCTCTGGCGATGAGGATGGCGCCGCGGGCCGAAGATCCTCGTATACGCGATAGAGGGACGCGTATGCCCCCCTTCGCTCCATCAGTTCCACGTGAGTTCCGATCTCGACGACTCTGCCCCGACCAATGAAGACGATTCGATCCGCCATCCCCAGCGTCGTGAATCGATGCGAGATGAGGAGCGTGGTACGACCGGCGGAGAGTTCCTTGAAGCGGCGAAAGAGCTCGCGCTCGGCGAGCGCGTCGAGGTTCGACGTGGGCTCGTCCAGAACCAGAAACGAGCAGTCTCGGGCAAATGCTCGGGCGACCGCCAGCCTCTGCCACTGGCCTCCGGAGAGCGTGTGCGTTCCGAACATGCGCCCCAGGTGGGTCTCGTAGCCTTCGGGCATCGCTTCGACGAGGGACGCCACGTTCGTGGCTTCCGCGAGGTCCCGTATCGCCTCCTCGTCTCCGAGAAGTCGACGCCAATCGCCGTACGCCAGGTTCTCCGCCACGGTGGTCTCGTAGCGACCGAAGCCCTGTAGGACGAACCCCACCCGCTTCAGGTGTTCCTCCGGCGCGATGCTGCGCAGGTCGGCCCCATCGAAGAGGATCCGGCCATCTGTCGGATCGTACAGACGGGCCAGCAGCTTCACGAGCGTGGTCTTCCCGGCGCCATTCTCGCCCACGAGCGCGAGTGTCTCTCCCGCCCGGATGTCGAACGTCAGGCCGCGCAGAGTCGGCTCGGCGCCTCCGGGGTACGTGAACGTGACGTCTTCGATCCGGATACGGGCGGGCCGTGACTCGG
>JBGMQU010000227.1:0-4112 GCA_048060725.1 Gemmatimonadota bacterium
AAGTTGCGAGAGGTGGCCTCATACCCACCACATACCCACCAAGAATCCTAGAAATCGCTTACCTATGCGGCCAACACCCTTGTATCCGACCGGTTCGAATCCGGCCGTCCCGACTGAGGGAAAGGATTATCCCGCTTGGGGTTACGGCCTCAGCGGAGGTGCTGGCCAGCGAGCCTTGCTCAGGAGTCCCTGCACACGAAGTTGGCGGCATCGTCGCTGTCACCGCGTCCGGTGTAGCGAGCCACGAGCGGATACAGACAGATCGGCCGGGTCCAGAGCACGCGTTCTTGCTCGACCCGCAACCCGGAGAGTTGCTCTGGCGGAACGCCCTCTTCCACCCAGTCGTGCAAGTAATCCCTGTAGTCGGCGTTCTGATCGCCGTCGTGCTCGAATCGATTGACTCCGAGGACGCCCCGATCAAGCTGGGCTTAGACAGCGTCGCGGCATCCGCTAGACAACCCCCGCATCACGCAGCCGCACCACCGCCGCCTCATCGTAACCACATTGATTGGTCATCGTGCGCTTACCGGGGATCTGTCGCGTGTCAGGGTGTTCGTACCGTGTCGCTCAGCGGCCTCCGACCGGCCCGAGCGTTCGATCGAGGAAGTCGTTGATCGCGGGAATGCGGTCTTCAAGCGGGACGATGTGTCCGCCACCCTCGATGAGGACCAACTCCTTGGGCTCGGACATGAGGTTCCACAGCGGGATGCCACGCGTATTCCACGGGTGCTCCTCGTCGCTGAGGCCGTTGATCAGAATGGTGGGGACCCCGATGTACGGCGCGAAGTTGACGTTGTCGGCCTCCGGAAGGGTCGGCTTCACGCGTTCATCGATCCCGCCGCCGATATACACGACCGCCTTGTATCGGTCGTCCACGACTGAGAACGTCAGTCGGGAACCGGCCCCGAAGCTCAGGCCCACGTATGCCAGCTTGTCCGCGTCCACGTCGTTGCGAGTCTCGATATAGTCGATGCCGAGTCGCAGTTCTGTGGCCTGCTGCACCATCAGGTCCCGAAAGAGCACGGAGCTCGTTTCCGGGATCTGGAAGCCCGGCTCAAAGCCACGCTCGAGCATGCCTTTGAGAACCACCGCCAGCACCGCCCTCCCAGCCTGAATGGTCGGGCCGATCGCCCATTCCGTTTCCTGGGGCACGGTTTCGCAGCAGAATACGCTGCCTCCCGGCACATACACGATCGTCTGATACGGCGGCGTCGCACTCTTCGGCGCGTAGAAGTAGAGCAGAAGCGAGTCGGCTTCCAGGCCGTCGATCCAGACGCGTTCTCGAGTCCAGGCCTGTGCGTCGACCGTGTCGGTTGTTCGCGGGTTCGCGGGACGCCGATCGTACCGGTAGTGCGCGAGAAGCGAGCGAAACGTGCTTTCGTCGACCGGTGTGTACGCCGGAGTGCTCGTGTCCAGGTCGATCGCGTCGATGCCCCGGTCGGTCGAGCCATCGGAACGAGCACATCGGAAACCGAGAGCCGAGGATTCGAACGTTCCCGACTGCTGCGCATACTCGGCGTAGAGGTACGAAGGAGCATCCCAGGACCCTCCGGTCACGGCGAAGCCATCCCCGTATGGATTCGCCGTCCACTCTCGCACGTTTCCGGCCATGTCGTAGGCGCCGAAAGGGCTGATGCCGAACGGATAAGCGTCTATGGCCGTTGTGCCATCACTACTGAAGTTTGCCCGCCGCGCCACGATGCTCGACGAACCCATCACACCCCACGGCATGACCACGCCCGTGTGCGACATCACTCCGTTCCGGGCTGTCTTCTCCCACTCATAGACGCTCGGCAGCCGTTTCTCCACCGAGCGGCAGTAGGCCGCGGCCTCATGCCACGTGACCCCGGCCACTGGAAAGCGTGCCTGACCTTCATCAAAGTTCTGCCGCACCCATTCCCTCGGCCCCTGAAGCCCGGTGCGATCGAGAAATCCCGCTCTCAATTCCTGGGGCGTGTCGGTCCAGTACGCGTCCCTTCCGTATCCGCCATTGGATACGAACGTCTGAAAAGCCTCGTTCGTCACCTCATATTGATCGATGAAGAAGTCGTCGAGCACGGTCGACAACCCGGTCGGCACATCGGGACTCACCAGCTCATACTCACCGCCGGGTACCGCAACCATCGCCCGAGGGGTGCCGTCCACCGGGAGAAGCTGGACGCTGAGGGCGACGTTCCATGGGTTCGGCACTAGAAGATCGCTTCTCGCCCATGTGCTGGAGGCGATCCGTTCCGAGGGAGCGAATCCGTCCATTGTCCACACGACGCGATGATCGATGCGGGGAAGTCGATAAGCGACGATTGGCGTCACGCCGATGACTCGGGGTTCGACGATGTCGTTCGGATTCGGGCTGAAGCGTTGCAGAGAGACCTGAGCCCCTGCCGGCTCACTCGTAATCGTGACCAGATCAGACACCACGAGCATTCTGGCGGCTAGCGCCGTGTCCCTTTCCAGCCACCTGGCTGCGCTCACCGCGAGCTCGTACGCATCCACGTACTGTCCGGCCTCCGCGAGTCGCGAGATCTCCGGCAGGAGATTGCGTGCGTTTGATATCTGGATGGTCCTCCATCCGGCGAACGCGACGACCGCCACGACGAGCGCCGCGAACGCGACGGCGGCGCGTGGCATTCGCCGGATCCGTACGGAGAGCTGCGACGTCGCGCAGGCGTCGGAAAAGGCGCGGGCCGACTCGAATCGCTCCTCCGGCCGCTTGGCCAGCGCTCGCCGGATCGCCGCGTCGATGTCCTCGGGTACCTCTGGGCGTACGGCACGGATCGAAGGGGCGGGCTCGGCGAGTGTCTTCGCCAACACCGACTGGACGGTGCCTGTGAACGGCGGATCACCGGCGAGCATCTCATACAGCAGGCACCCGAGCGAGTAGACATCACTCCGACCGTCAATCGTGGTGTCCCCGGAGATCTGCTCCGGACTCATGTACACGGGCGTGCCCAGGGAGAGACCGGTGACGGTGAGGCGCTCTCGCTCCGCGTTCGAGATGGCGAGCGCGATTCCGAAGTCGGCCACGAGCGCTTCGCCGTCGTCGATCAGTACGTTCGCCGGCTTGATGTCGCGGTGGATGACCCCGTGCGAGTGGGCATGGGAGAGAGCGGCCGCGACGTCTTCGGTCATCGAGAGCGCTTCCTGAATCGACAGTCGGCCCTCATGGGCCATGCGATCGAGAAGCGTCTGTCCGTCCACGTACGGCATCACATAAAAGAGGAATGAGTCTGCTTCACCCGAATCGAAGAGGGGGAGGATGTGCGGATGTTGCAGATTCGCGGTCGTCTTGATCTCCTTGAGAAAGCGCTCGGCCCCAACCAACGCTCCGAGTTCCGGCTTGAGCACCTTGAGTGCGACGCTTCGCTCGTGTTTGAGGTCGGCGGCCAGATACACCGTGGCCATCCCGCCCTCACCCAGCTCGCGCTCGATGTGGTAGTGGCCTTCCAGGGCTGAGTTCAGCCGCGTGATGACATCTTCGGGAGTTCTGCTCATTAGTCGGAGGCCTGCTTCCCGGGGTCTGGTGGTTGAATCTTGCGAGGCACGCCGGGCGAATCCAGCAGGTCCCTGTAAAAGTCCCGCTCTTCTTCCAGGCGCTCGAGGCGGCCGCTCATGTCATCGATCGCTTCGCGAAGACCCTCGATCCCCGCGTGCCAGCCCGGAGGCGGGGGGGGGCTGCAAGGCGCGGTTCGACTGACGATTACTTACGACCTTGCCGATCGTAGTGATGAACACCAACGCGATGACGAACTCGAAAACGCCCAGGACCGAACTCCTTATCAGGAAGATTAAGATAAGATAAGAGTCAGTTGGTCGCACCCAATCTTCCGCGCCGTCCTCTCATGACAAACGACGTGCGCCGCCTGTTCGGCAACGAGCCCGGCTAAGCCTCGTCCGTGGCGAGAACCCTCTCGATCTCCCTGGCCGAGGGTCGAGCTCGCGGGATCGCCTCACCGCTCTCGTTTGTGCTCTCGCTGGCGATGGTGACTCGCAGCGCTTTGAGCCCGGAGATGCCGGGCAGGTCCCGTGCTCCGTGAAAACCTCATCCGCCACAGAAACCCTCACGTTTCGGGGTAGCTTCGGTCATAGATTTGAGTCGCCATCTGCCCTCTTCG
>JBGMQU010000228.1:0-4073 GCA_048060725.1 Gemmatimonadota bacterium
TCGAGGGCGGCGAGCGTGGTCTTGTCGACCCTGAAGGCGCGCAGCAAGGGATTTCGCCGCAGCCGGTCGACCAGGTCCGACCGGCCGACGATCATCCCGGCCTGCGGTCCTCCGAGCAGCTTGTCTCCGCTGAACGTCACGAGATCCGCCCCGGCGGAGACTGACTCGGACACGGACGGTTCGTGGGGAAACGCCGGCAAGAGATCCGGTGCGAGAAGGCCGGAGCCGATGTCATGGACAAGCGGCACCCCGCCCGCGTTGGCGACCCCGACCAGGGCCTCGATGTCCGGCCGGTCCGCGAAACCCTCCACGCGGTAGTTCGATGGGTGGACCCGGAGGATCACGCCCGTCAGGTCGCCGATCGCGTCGGAGTAATCCTCGATCCGCGTTCGATTCGTGGTACCGACTTCGCGAAGGACGCTACCGCTCCGCGAGACGACGTCGGGGATGCGGAACGAACCGCCGATCTCCACGAGTTCCCCCCGCGACACGATCGCCTCGCGGTCGAGCGCGAACTCATTCACGCAGAGCGAGACAGCGGCTGCGTTGTTGTTCGTCACCACCGCCGCCTCGGCCCCGGTGAGTTCCCGGAGCAGTCCGGCGCAGTGGTCGTATCGGGAGCCCCGCTCCCCGGTGGATAGAGAGAATTCCACGTTGCCATACCCCGCCACGGCGGTCTGCGCCGCGACGGCCTCCTCGGCCAGACACGAGCGCCCGAGATTCGTATGGAGGACCACCCCCGTGCCGTTGATCACGGGGCGGAGCGAGGGCTGAACGACTGCCTCGAGCTGTTCGCCGGCGAGCGCGAGGACCACGCCCAGCGGCTCGCCATCTCCGAGCACGGACGGATCGGAGCGCACGACGTCGAGAGCGCGCCTGAATACACCCCGCACCGTATCCCGACCGTACGCTTCGGCCCAGCGTTCCGCCGGTTCGGTGGCGAGGAGCACGTCGACGGACGGGAGGGCCCGCCGCGGATCGGCGTCGCTCATCCCACACCCACCGTGTCGGGAGGCGCACCGATCGTGTCAGGCGGCACGAGAATCGTGTCGGGTGGGAGGCCGAGGGTGTCACCCGGGGTGTCGAGTACGGCCGCGGTCGTGTCGGGTGCCGGCACGTCCGCCACGAAGGTCGTGTCACCCCCCCCGATCAGGTCACGCAGGTTCGCGAATCCGGCAGCGGTGAGCCGATATGTCCCCGATGTGATCCCTCGCGCCAGCCTCACGGTGACGAAGCGCGTCGGCAAGGCGTCAGCCTGCGGTACCCCGCCGTCGATCGAATCGGCGGGAGTCGGCTGGTCAGGCGCAGCGGCGGCAGAGTCCGGTGGCAGCGCCGTCGAGTCGGGAACGGTCCCCGGAGCCCCGGGGAACACGACCTCGTCGGGTTCGCCGAGCTCGAAACCGAACACCGCGATCGCAGTCCCCGTGATGGAGTCGGACACCGTGACGCTCGGCTGGCCGGGCTGCGGGCGCACGAGCGCGTCGTCGAACTCTATGCGAATCGTGATGCTGTCGGGCGTGTCCGCGCGAAGGAGACGTGGCGGCGTCGAGTCGGGGGCCACAAGGACGAACAGCAGGTCCGGCCGGGCCCCGTCAAACGAGGTGACGGTGGCGCTGTCATACGGTTCGAGATGGCGATCGACGCGAAAGTTGCGATTCTGGTCCATGAACCCGAACGCCTGGTAGGACCCGGCCGGTAGGGAACGGAGTTCGAAGCGGCCGTCGGTGTCGGTCAGGGCACCATACGGAACGGAGTCGGGTGGCGTGGTGAAGAGTACCGAAGCGGCCGTCTGTGGGAGCCCCGTGAGCGCGTCGAGAACGGTGCCGGTTATCTGCGAGTCGGTGAACGGAACGCCTGTAGAGAAGCAGAACTGTGTCGACGTCTGCGTCTGGTTGCTCAACACGTCGCGGATGCCGGCCGGGATCTCGTAGCAATACACGACGCTGTCGCGCCACCCGTCGCGTGGCTTGATTCGTATGTCCGAGAACCCGGTCTCGACACTGTAGGGCTCCATGGGCGAGGCGATCAGCTGACTCGCGAACGACGCGCTCTCGATGCGAACGGGTTCGTCGAACCGTATCCGAACGCGTCCGTCGAAACCGGGGACGATCGAGTCGGGCGCCGGCTCGATTCGCTCGACACGGGGGGGATCGTGGTCGGGCAGTGCTCCGGGCGGGGGCTGTTCGTTCGCACACCCGACGACCAGCGCCAACGCGGTTGCCCCGCACGCAATCGCGGTCCCGGAGCTTACGCGACCCGGAAGGGTGTTCTTCAACACCCTTCTAATCCGGAGCCCCGAGCGATTGGAGCTTCTCCTCCAACCGCTTCAGCTGATCGGCGAGAGAGACCAGCTTATCGCGCTCGCGCTGCACGACTTCCTCCGGCGCGTTGGATACGAATCCCGCATTCTCGAGCTTCCCGCGAGTCGATCGCAGTAGCCCCGAAATGTGTCGGGCGTCTCCTCCGATCCGTTCTCGTTCGCGATCCAGATCGATCACATCACGGAGGGGGATAAACACCTCTCCACCCATGCGCAGGACGGCGTTGGCACCGGGTTCGCCGGGTGCCGCGGCAGATCCATCCCCCATGTTGTGGATCCTCGACAGACTCGCGAACCGAAGGACGCTGTCCAGCTCCTCTTCGAGAGCCGCCTCGAGGGCCGGTCCGATCCCCGCCAGCCTAACCTCGAGGGGCTGATGAGGATCCACCCGATACTCCGCCCGCAGCGCACGGATCGCCCCTACGAACTCGCGGAGCGCGCTCATCGCCGATTCCGCATCGTCGTCCACCCAATCGGCCGATATCTCCGGCCACGGCCCCATGACGAGCGTGGACTCGTCCCCTCGTCCCGGAATGCGTCGGGCAATCGTCTCCGTGACGAACGGCATGATCGGGTGGAGTAGCCCCAGCCAGCCCTCCATGACGGCTCGCAGCGTCGCGCCCGCCGCCCCGTGCTCTTCGGTCCCTGGCCGGTCGAGCCGCCGCTTGACTAGCTCGAGATACCAGTCGCAGAAGTCTCCCCAGACGAAGGAATGGCATGCTTCGGCGGCTTCATGCAGCCTGAAGGCCTCGAACGCCGCGTCCACTTCGGCCGCGGTCCGTGCGAGCCGGCTGCGAATCCACCGATCGGCCAGTCCGGTGGCAGGCACGGCATCTCCGTCGTCAGGAAGGTGCGGGAGCGCGAAGCGGGCCGCGTTCCAGATCTTGTTCGCGAAGTTGCGTCCCGGCCTGAACGCCTCCTCCAGGTCCTCGTTGTTGAGCTGCTGGTCAGTGCCCAGGGGCGCGCCTCGGATCAAAGTGAAGCGCATGGCGTCAGCTCCATACATCTCAACGACTTGTACTGGGTCAATCCCGTTGTTTAGAGATTTTGACATGCGGCGTCCGAGGTGGTCACGAACGGTGCCGTTCAGCAGGACATCGGTGAAGGGTATCTCCCCCTGGAACTCGATTCCGGCCATCACCATGCGTGCGACCCAGAAGAACAGGATGTCCGGCGCGGTAACGAGCGTGTCGGTGGGATAGAACACCCGGAGGTCCTCGGTGTCGTCCGGCCAGCCCAGGGTGCTGAAAGGCCACAACCAGGACGAGAACCAGGTATCTAGAACATCCGGGTCCTGCTCGACTTGCCCCTCGCATGCCGGGCACCGATCGGGATCGTCCCGGGACACGATAACCTCGCCACACGCTTCGTTCAGGCAATACCACACGGGGATTCGGTGCCCCCACCAGAGCTGCCGGCTGATCACCCAGTCGCGGATGTTCTCCATCCAGTTCTGGTAGATCTTCCCGTACCGTTCGGGGTGAAACCTCAGGTCGCCTGTCCTGTAGGCCTCGAGTGCCGGCTCGGCGAGGGGGGCCATCTTTACGAACCACTGATCGCTCAGGCGGGGCTCCACGATCGTGTCACAGCGGTAGCAACGGCCCACCGTATGGGCGTGGTCTTCCACATCCACGAGATACCCCCCGGCCTCCAGGTCCGCGACCACCCGCTTGCGGGCCTCGAATCGGTCCAGACCGCGATAGGCCTCCGGGACCTCGTCGTTCATCTCCGCGGCGTCGGTCATCACGTCCAG
>JBGMQU010000229.1:0-4030 GCA_048060725.1 Gemmatimonadota bacterium
CGCCGCTCCGGCATGGGACGTGATCGACGCGGAGGGCCGATTCCTGGGCTCTGTGGACATCCCCCTGCCTCCGGCATTCGTCAGGCCGGCCTTACGGGGCAACCGGCTTGCCCTGGTCTCCGAGCAGGACGGCGTGCCCATCGTTGTCGTCTACGAGCTGGTGGGTGCGACCCTGGCTCTCGCGCCTTCCAGTTTTACCAATGGCAGGATCACGTCCCGGAACCGCGGCGTATCCCAGATCGGCGCGAGAAGGGGATCCCACAAATCGCGGTGGATGCGAAACGGCCTGGTTCTGACGACCTCCTCGATGGCGTCCAGCGATCGATCCGGCTCCCCCAGCACGACCAGAGCTTGCGGCCATCCGCGCCCCGCCGTCTCCGGCAGAAGAGTCGAATCTCCGGCCTCCAGCGCCTCGCCCATCCGGCGGTAGCCCGTGGAATCGGGCAGAAACGCGGCGAAGCGGTCGAGAGCCTCCCGGTATCGGCCGTCGAACAACATCACATGAGAGAGAAGTTGGCGGAGATAGAACACCTCTCCATCCGGGTCGAGCTCGATCCCCTCCTCCATCAGCGCCTCACCCTCGTCCGCCCGCCCGTTGAACAGCAGCATCAGTCCGTGCACGTCCAGGCGGATCGGTGATCGATCGAGGGCCAGTGCCCGCCCGGTCTCTCGAAGCGACTCGTCGAGTCGTCCCATGCCCCAGAGCAACTCCGCGTACTGCTGGTGGGCCTCTCCGCTGTCGGGGTCGAGGTCCAGCGCTCGCAGGTACTCACGCTCGCCGGCCTCCCAATCCCATCGGCTGGTGAAGACCATGCCGAGCGCCACGTGAGCCTGGGCGTTCCCCGGCTCCAGTGCCAGGGCACGAAGCGCGGCCACCTCGGCCGCCGCGAGAGCGCTCTCCCACAGTTCCGACTCGGCATACTCGCCGCGCCACAGCTGGACGGAGCCCGGTTCCGCCAGCACCGTGTAATCGGGGCTCATCGCGTGGGCCTCCGCCAGACTCGCCCACGCTGGGGCCCACATGGAGTCCGCGGCGACCACTGCTTCGAGAAGGTCTATGGCCTCCCCGACCCCCGACCCCCGACGGCGCATGCCCGCCTTCGCGCTCAGGTATAGATCGTGGGCGTCCATGTCGAGCGTCGGGGAGACGAGCGCCTCCCGACTCAAGCCGAGCGGAATGCGGAGCGCTTCGCTGACTGCCTCGGCGATTTCCGTCTGGATGGCGAAGACGTTCTCGAGCCGGCGATTGTACGTCTCCGACCATACGGGGAAGCCATCGGACGCGTCCACGAGTTCCACGTGGATACGAAGTTGATCCTCCTGTCGCCGGACGCTTCCGTCGAGGAGATAGGGGACGTTGAGTTCTTGACCGACCTGCCTCAGGTCGAGGTCCCGGTCCTTGTATGCGAAAGCGGACGACCGTGCGGCGACCCGCAGGTCGCGAATCCGGGATAGCACAGCGCGTATCTCCTCCGAGATCCCATCGCTGAAGTACTCCTGGTCGCCCTCCGGACTCATGTCGGCAAATGGGAGCACCGCGATCGCCGGGCGGGGGTCGTCGGCGAGATCGACATAGGTGAGGGAGGATGCGGTCGGGGCCTCGCCTGACGGAGCCGAGGAGGCCACATCTGAGGCCACATCTACGGGATCCGACGCGGAGCGTCTGCCCACGTAGAAGGTTGCGGCCAGCAGGACGATTCCGCCGAGGGCCAGGAGACCCGGAAGCCATCTCGCCGCTGCCGGCGCAGCGACGAGCGAGTCGATCTCCTCCGGTGCGGCCGCGGCCGTCCGGTGTACTCCGTCGGGCGTCAGCTCGAAGGCCCAGGCGAGCGTCACGGCAATGGGGAAGCCAAATAGCAGCAGGTACAGGACCAGGCTGATGGTCCAGTCGGGAAGCGGGATGGCAGGAAAGATCACGTCTGCCGCCTCGAGCACGACGAACGATGCCGCGCCGTATACCGCGATCACCCGAAAGACCTTTCGCCGCTTCATCTCGGCGAACCACCGCTGGTGTGGAGCGAGGGATCTGTCGCTTGGGGGGTTCAATTTCGGCATGTCGACAAGATGTGGGGGCTACGGTCTCGCGCAACGCGATGGAGTCGGGGCGGGTCGATTCCCAAACCATCGCTTCGTTTGGAGATGGTGCCGATCGAGGCGATCTTCGGCCGGGTCAGACACCGGCCACCAAAAATGTCGAGAACCGGACGAGGATCGCAATGAAACGAACGGGAGCTCGCCCGACCGAAGCGGACGTCGACGGAGCCGATGGATCCGATGGAGCGGGTTTGGGAGAGCACGGAAGCGCCGCCGCGACCCCGCGGTGGCGGTTCGGGTCGGGCGAGCTCACAGCAGCGGACGTCGAGGCCGTGCTCGCCCGGAACTGGTGGGGAACGCTCGCTACGTCGGTCGATGGCCAGCCCTACGGGGTGCCCATCGTGTATGGTTACGATGGCGAACACTTCTACGTGGCGAGCGCGCCGGGGCGGAAGGTGGACGCTGTCGAGGCGAACCCCTCCGTCACTCTGACGGTGGTCGAGGTCGCGCCCGACGCGAGCGGGTGGTCGTCGGTGATCGTGTTCGGGAGCGTCGAGTTCGTGCGAGAACCGGCCGGGTATCTCCGGGCGCTCAAGGCCCTCCGGGGACAGCGAGGCTACGCCGGAAGCGTGAGTCCGGCGGATGCCGCACGCATGGCCCGCGCGCGTGTGCTGCGGATCACGCCCAGCGAAATCACCGGGCGCACGAAGGAGTAGAGCGGGCGGCCGGCAGCCTCGCCGCTCGCCGCTGGCGTCAGGCCTCGTAGCCGGCCGGGATGTGCGCACAGAACGGGTCGGATTCCAGGTAGTCGCCGGTCACGGCGAACGCACGCGCCCGGCAGCCGCCACACACCTGACGGAACTCGCAGACGCCGCACTTGCCGCGCAGCAGGCTACGGTCCCGGAGTTCCCGGAAGAGCCGCGAATCCCGGTAGACCTCGACCATATCGTGCGTCCGGACGTTTCCCGCCGAGAGTGGCAGGAACCCGGAGGGATAGATCTCGCCGGTATGGCTGACGAACAGAAATCCGTGGCCTTCCGTGACGCCACGTACCGGTCGGTCCCCGGGCGATCCAGACGGCCGCTCGGCCAGCTGCCGCTGGAGCCCCACGCGGGCGTGCTGCGGCCCCGCCGTCACCTTGATGTCGAATGGCGCAGTCCTCGAGAAGTCGTACAGGCGGTGTGACACCTGCTCGAATGCTTCGGCGTCGGGCATGTCGCCAAGACGGGCCCGCCCCATCGGGACGAGGAAGAAGACTTCCCAGAAGACGATCCCGACCTCCGACATCAGGGCGTAGAGGCTGTCCAGGTCATCGAGGTTGTGCCGGCCGATGACGGAATTCACCTGCGTCGAGAGGCCCAGCTCGCGAGAGGTGCGCAGGATGCGCAGCGCCCAGTCGAAAGAGCCGTCGACCCCTCGAAATGCGTCATGGATCTCCGGACACGATCCATCGAGGCTGACCGCAACGCGTGAAAGACCGGCGTCGCGCAGGCGCTCGAGCAGCCCGGGGGTCGCGAGGGGCGTCGTCGCTGGCGTGATCGCCAGCCGCAGCCCGATGGCGGCCCCGTGGGCGACGAGATCGACCACGTCCGGTCGCTTGAACACGTCCCCTCCGCTAAACACGAACACCCTCGTCCCGAAACGGCGGACGTCATCCATCAGTCGCTTCGCCTCGGCGGTCGTGAGCTCGCGCGGGTCGCGTTCAGGACGAGCTTCGGCGCGGCAGTGCTTGCAGGCGAGATCGCAGGCCCGCGTCGTCTCCCAGATCACCAGAAACGGTGCGCGCGAAAAGTCGAGGTCGCCGACCGTCGAGCGTGCCCCTCGGGGGTGGCCTCGACGGGGGTGGCCTGTAGGGTGTCCGGTCCGGTCCCGGGCCGAAGAGTTCAACTCAGGTCACTTCCTTTCCCCGTGTGGGTCGAGGTTGACGAGGTCCGGCGAGCCGTCGAGCCTCCCCGGGGATTCGCTTCGCTGCGCACCGCGGCTCCGCACGATGTGC
>JBGMQU010000230.1:0-3965 GCA_048060725.1 Gemmatimonadota bacterium
TTCCGCTCGCCAGCATGTCGTCGACCCGACTCACCACGCCTTCGTCGCCTCCATAGGCGGGTGTCCCGCGGAAGAACAGAGCACCGGGGTGCGCGTGGAGATCGAACGTGAAGCCGTCCCGTCCTCTCCCGGCGGCAGGCCCTGCCGCCCCGAGACTGCGCGGGAAGCGTGAAAGTCCGGACATCGCAGCGGCCGCGGTCAGCCCGCCCACGAATCGCCGCCTCGACCACGCCATCATCGTTGCGCCCGGCTGATGCGGCCTCGCGGCATGACGAACCAGACCTCCGCTCGGGGGAGACTCTCCGACAGTCCGGAGGAGGGTGCGGAATGGACGCTCGGCCTGCAAGTCGGGTCGCGACCCCGACGATGGCGGGCTTGCCAGCCGGAAACCGCTCTCATGGATGATCGAACTCAGTGCTCACCGAAAACCCGAGAGGTGACCCGATGCTCAGCAGCCTGTCCATTCCCATCCTGGCCGCCGCGGCGCTGTTACCGGCGGCCGCGTCGCAGGATGCTCAGGACATTTTCGAGACCGTCCGCACTCGTCAGGCAGAGCGCACGGCCACGGTCGACAACTACACCGTCGTCCAATCGATAAGCGGCATGAGCGGAATAGAGGCGCCCGTCTACTACGAGAAGATCGACCTCGACGGGCAACCCGCCTTCAGGATGGTGCCCATCGGCGAGTACGAGCGAGCCCGCGCGGAAACAGAGGGGCTCCCGACAAGCCCGGAAGAACTTCGCCTCATGGCCGATGCGCAGGAACAGCTTGGACAGGTCTTCGATCAGGGGATGAGAGATCAGGGAGCGCCCGTGCTACCGGGATTCGATCCGGGGGCGATGATGGGCGAGACGGCGACGTTCCTGCGCGCCGGGGCCGACAGCTTCGAGGAGCAGGATCAAGGCGACGGCGGGCGAGGCGACGCCGCCGAGACGGCGCGTGGAATGGCCGAGTTTTCTCGCCGGGCCAGCCTGGTCGGGAGGGAGACGATCGACGGTCGAGAGGCGTTCCTGCTGCGGGCCGACGATGTTTCCGACATCGAGCTCGGACAAATGAGCGACGAAACCCGGGTCACGCTGAACGAGATGAGCCTGTGGATCGACACCGAACACTACGTGTCGCTTCGCATGAAGATCGACATGGATGTGGAATCGGACGGCGAGGTCACTCCCATGACCATCGAGCGCCTCGATCAGGACTACCGCCAGGTCGGCCCCATGTACGAATCACACCGGCAGGTGATGCGCATCTCCGGAATGATGGCGGCCATGGACGAGGACGAGCGCAAGGAGATGGAGAAGGCCCAGGCGGATATGGCGGAACTGGAGGCCCAGCTCGATCAGATGCCGGCTGCCGCCCGGTCGATGATGGAGAAGCAACTCGGGAAGGTCCGGGCGCAGATGGCGGCGTTCTCCGGTGGCGGGGTCTTCGAATCCACGATCGACGTCGTCCGGATCGAGATCAACCAGGGTCCGCCGCGGCCGCGGATGCCGTGATCTGGAGACCCACGCCTCAACCGGGTGTCACGCGCCGGTGGCTTCTACCAGCGAATCAGCGCGCTCGCCCAGGTGAACCCTGACCCGAAGGCCGTCAGACACAGCAGATCTCCTTCGGACAGCCGCCCCTCCGCGACGCACTCGTGCAGCGCGATCGGGATGCTCGCGGCCGTCGTGTTGCCGTAGCGCTGGATGTTGTTGTACACCCGGTCGTCGGACATCCCCAGCGCTCGCTGGACCATCTGCGAGATGCGCAGATTCGCCTGGTGCGGGATCAGCATGTCGATGTCGTCGACCGTGTGTCCCGTCGATTCGAGCGCCTCGTTCACCACCTCGGGCATGCGGACGATGGCGTGCTTGAACACCTCCCGTCCCTCCATCGTGGGCCGGGTACGCCCCGCGTCGATGTGCTCGTGCGTGATGAGCGGGTGATACAGCGAGCCCGGTGTGTCTACCCACAGTTTTTTCGCGTGGTTGCCATCGGCGTGGATGTGGACCGAGAGCAGCCCGCGATCCATCGCACCGTTGCTCGCGCCCTCGTCGCGCTCGATCGGACCGAGGATCACGGCCCCGGCCCCGTCGCCGAACAGGACCGCGGTGTCGCGTCCCTCGTTCGTCGTGTGGATTCCCGTCGAATGCACCTCGGTCCCGACCAGGAGCACGCGCCGGTACTGCCCCACCCGGATCCAGGCATCGGCGATCGACAACCCGTAGATGAACCCGCTGCACTGGTTCCGCACGTCGAGGCAGGGGATTTCGCTCACGCCGAGTTTTTGCTGGAGGAAGACGCCCGTTCCCGGAAAGAAATGATCGGGACTCAGCGTGGCGACGATGATGCAATCCAGTTCACTCGCGTCCATTCCGGCCTGCTCGAGCGCCATCTTCGCCGCGGCGCACCCGAGGTCGGACCCGGCTTCGCCTTCCTCCACCCAGCGGCGCTCTACGATCCCCGACCGTTGCTGGATCCATTCGTCCGACGTGTCCATCATCGCGGCCAACTCGTCGTTCGTGACCACGCGGTCGGGCACGCGAAACCCGGTCGAGAGGAACTGCGTTCGGCGCATTCGGTCCTCCGCTATGCGTTCTGGCCTGCCCGTGGAGGGCCCGTCAGGGGGCCTTCCACGAATCCGTATCATCCGCAAACATACGGTGATCGCCGAAATTTTGCGGTTCAGGTCTGGCCGACGAGTCGTCCTTGCCGTCCGAACGCTCCGTCACTAACCGTCCGGCGCGTTCGGGTTCGCCTCGCGCTCCACGGCAATGAACCGGGGTTGATCGCGTACGGAGTCGAAGTCGGAATGTTGGAGGTAGAACCAGAGCCAGGCGGATCGCGGTCTCGCTCTCTCGATGAAATCGAGCGCCTCGTCCGTTCTTCCCAGTGAGACCAGGGCGCCGCCGATGAAGAGGGCGTCGGTCTGTCCGGGCGCGTCGGGATCGGCCACCTCCAACATGGCCCGCTCGAGCTCGACCGTCGCCCGTTCAGAATCCCCGAGCCCATTGAACGCCACGGCGAGCGCTCCACGAGCCGGAAGGCCATAACTGGGGTCGATCGCGAGCGCCTGTTCGGCGTCGGCGCGCGCGCCCTCATGATCCCCCAGACTGTTTCGCAGGTTGGCCCGGATAGCCCAGGCGTAGGGAACGTCAGGCCCTACGACAACGGCGCTGTCGATCCACCGACGCGCCTGGTCGACGTCACCGCGACGAAGACTGATCGCCGACATGGGCACCAGGGTCATGGCCCGCGTGGGATCCAGGGCGAGAGCCCCATGGTATGCGGCGAGCGCCTCTCCGTAGCGACCCATGCTCATGAGCGTTTGGCCGTACTGGTGCAGGGCCTCGGCATCGTCAGGCCTGAGTTCGAGAGCGCGTTCGAACGCGGGGAGGCTTTCGCCGGGTCGTGTCCGGTTGGCGAGAAGCCGCGTGTAGGCCGTCGCGAGCCAGGCCTCCGCCTTTGTCGAATCCAGCGCGAGTGCTCGCGCGGCGAGTTCCTGAGCATCTGCCAGCAACTCTTCGGGCGTGACTCCGGGGAACGCCCAGTCCCAATCGACGAATAGCGCCGAAGCGTAGGCTTCCCGAGCCAGCGCCGACACGAACAGCGAGTCCAGGGACGTGGCCCGACGATAGCTGGCAATCGCTTGAGCAACGCTGGCCGGCGTGCGCCGAACGAGGGCCGCGTTTCCCCGCAGATAGTTGTCGAATGCCTCCAGATCACGAGTCGGCGGGGCTGCGGCAAATACAGGTTGCTCGTCTCCGATGAGTTCGGCACTCAGCCGGCGGGCGACGGCCGTCGCCACCTGACGCTGGACCTCGAGTAGTCCCTCGACGGTCAGGTCTCTTTCCAACTCCGCGTACCAAACGACCTCGAACGTCTCGGTGTTCGTCAGCTTCGGACGCACGCGGAGTTGGTCTCCACTTCGAATAATCGTGCCCTCGAGAATGAAGCCGGCCCCGAGATCTCTTCCTACCTC
>JBGMQU010000231.1:0-3869 GCA_048060725.1 Gemmatimonadota bacterium
GGCGGAGAGCAGAGTGAATTGGGACGCGATCGGGGCGATCGGAGAGCTCCTTGGCGCTGGTGGCGTCATTGTCTCGCTTCTGTATCTCGCGACCCAGATCAAAGCAGACGCAAGGGCCAAACGAGCGGCAACGTTTCAGGAGCTGAGCTCCTCGATGAGCGCCGGCGCCGAGGCGATCTTCAGCGTTCCTTCCATACCTCCGCTTCTTGTGAAGATGGGTAAGCAGGAGGGTCCGCTTACGCCCGAGGAGCAGATCCGATTCCACTTCTTCATGTTGATGGCTTGTCGCCGCTTCGAGGCCGTTCACGTCCACAAGCGGCTCGACCTGATTGACCCCGAGCTGATAGAGGGGTTCGAGCATTCGAACCTCTCTATCGTGACCGGGGCCGCAGGTGCCGAGTGGTGGAGCAAGAACAAGGCAGCGTTCACGAGGAGCTTTGTCGATTGGGTCGATACCGAGATCGCCTCGGGCCGTGCGAAGCCCATGCACCCGGGTCTAGGGCGCCCGATGAGCGCGAACCCTGATGGGTGACAGTCTCTGAACCCCGCCGATCTGGCTGACTCCCGCGCGGGCCACCGGCTCCCGGTATCTGCGCTGCTGGGTCAGGCTTCACGCAGCGAGAGCCGTGTTCCCTTCCTTCTGACTCTTCTGAGACCGTAGGAGCCGAGCCGAGTCAGAAAGAACGTGAGGCACCGTTCACCCCGCGATCGGCTCCATTCCTACCAGCCCTTGAGTCTCAAGGGCGTTCGCTTCTCCCGGTGAGTACGTAGTGAAGACGATCTGGACGGGCTGTTTCGGGATGGCGCATAACATCCCGTGGTGACGCCAATGCCTCGTTTGGCGAGCAGCTTCTCTACGTCGCGGAAGCTCAGGGAGAACCGGTGGTACAGCAGATGCTGTGGCTGATGATCTCGGGAGGGAACCGGTAGCGGCGATACCTATTTGTAGGGGTTTTCATCCGGCGAGTCTGCGGCGACCCGGCTCAAGTTGACAGTACCGACGGGGCTCCTCGCACATCTGGTCATGTCGCCAGGGGTTGATCGGCACCGATCGCACAACGACGTTACACGCGATAGGGACTCGGGCCGGTTTCTCATAGTGCGATCGCCCATGTCACCGTTTAGGAAGCTCCTCGAGGAAGTCCACCGCCGCTCGTTGTGGCAGACCGTAGGCGCGTTTGCGGTTGCCGCGTGGTTCATCCTCCAAGTGATAGACCAACTCGTGCAGCAACTGATGCTGCCGAGCCGGGCCTACCGCCTCGCCTTGCTGCTCATCCTGATCGGCCTTCCCGTGGTGCTGGTCACCGCATTCCTCCAAGAAGGTCTTCGAGCCCGCACCGAGGCGCGCGTCGGTGGTCTCAGGAGCGTGTTCACGTGGCGGAACGTCTTGTTCGGCGGCGTGATCGCGCTTGCGCTCTGGGGTGCGTTTTCCGCGGTGTGGTTGATGTCGGGCTCCCGACCCGATGTTGATGCTCGTGGGGCATCCGACACGTCCCCCGCCGTCATCGCCGTGCTACCGTTCTCGGTCCAGGGAGCCGAGGACCTGGCCTATCTCGGAAGTGGGATGGTCAACCTCCTCAGCACGAAGCTCGATGGAGCCGGTGACCTGCGCAGCGTGAACCCGCGTGCGGTCCTCGGACGCCTAGAGCGCGAAGGAGAGCCGATCGATCTATCGCAGAGCCGTTTGGTCGCCGCCGGTCTCGGCGCCGGTCGGTACGTCGTCGGCAACATCCTGGAAGCGGGCGGACAGCTTCAGATCAACGCGTCACTCTACGATGTTCATGATGACTCGAAACCGCTGGGTACGAGCGCGGCAACCGGCAGCGATCAACAGATCTTCGAACTCGTCGATCAGATTGCAGCCGATCTGCTGACCCAGTTCACGGGCGGCCCAGGCGCCCGAGTCCGTCAGATCGCCCGCGTCACCACCTCGTCCCTTCCGGCCTTCAAGGCCTACCTCGAAGGGGAGAATGCCTTCCGACGGGGCCAGTTCGAGGCTGCGGTCAACGCGTTTCAGCGTGCGACGCAGCTCGATACCCTCTATGCGCTGTCGTACTACCGGTTGAGCGTGGCGGCCGAGTGGCAGACCCGAACCCGGCTCGCTCAGACCGCGGCCGAAGACGCTCTCGCGCATTCGACTCGACTCTCCGAGCGTGATCGGCTCCTGCTCGAGGCTCACGTCGCCTGGCGTCGCGGCGCATACGCCGAGGCGGAATCGCGATACCGCTCCTTCGTGGGTGCGTATCCCGATGACATTGAGGCTTGGTTTCAACTCGGTGAAGTCCTGTTCCACGCGAACCCGCTGCGTGGCCAGCCGTTCACGATCGCGCGGGGCCCCTTCGAGCGGGTGGTGTCCTACGAGCCCGATCACACCCCGGCACTTCTCCACCTCGCCCGAATAGCAGCTCGCGAACGACAGTTGGATGAGCTGAAATCGCTGGTCGATGCGGTGCTCACGTTGAGTCCGGGAGGTGATCGTGAGGCCGAGCTGAGGGCACTGTCCGCGTTCGCCGGTTCCAGCGAGGACGAGCAAGCCCAGTTCGCAACGTGGGTGAGCCGTGAGGACGACGTTTCCGTGGCGGAGGCGGCGTGGGATGTCTCCTCGTACAATCAGAGTCTTCCCGGCCTGTACCAGACGGCTGGGGTGCTTACCGAACTGTCCCGAGCCCCTGAGGTTCGGGCGCTTGGACACATGTGGCGGGCCCTCGCCCTCATCGGGCTGGGCCGCTGGGCCGAGGCCCAGGCCGAGCTCGACGCGGTGCAACCGCTCGATCCGGGTCAGGCGCTCGAGTTCCGGGTGTTGTTTGCTCTGCTACCCTATGCGCCCGTCGAGACGGCGGAGCTACGGCGCCTTCGCGACCGGCTCCTGGGGCTCGACTTCGACAGTCTCCCCGCAAGCGTGAACCCGAGCTTCTTCTTCACCGCGCATGACGACATCCATGAAGTCATACGTGCATACCAGCTGGGGGTGCTGGCCGCGAGGCTGGGTGAGTACGACGAAGCTCTTGAACACGGGTCGGCGTTAGAGCGCATCGAAACGCCGTCCGACGTGGGCACGCTAGCTACCGATCTGGCTCAGGAGGTCCGAGCCGAGGTGCTACGAGCCCAAGGCCGCCCTGCCGAAGCTCTCGCAGAGCTCGATAAGGCACGAGTCGAGATCTTCTACCATCGAACCATGGTGTCCCCGTTTGTCGGCGTGGTCAGCCAGCGCTTCCTTCGTGCCGAGTTGCTGCGCGAACTGGGTCGTCACGAGGAAGCGCTCGTTTGGTACGAGAACCTGGTGCAAGTAAACCCTGGCGAGGTGGCCTATCTCCCGATTGTCCACCTCCGCCGTGCCGAGCTATACGAGGAGCTAGGAGACTCGGAAGCGGCCGCGGTACAATACGCTGACTTCTTGCGGCTTTGGACGGATGCGGATGACCGGTTCGAATCCCACCTCCGGGGTGCACAGGAGCGATTCGCCGCGATCGAGCAAGAGCGCCGGTGAGCTATTCTGGGGTGCGGTCACAGCCACGGACACGGTATTGTCAACTTAGTCGGGTCGGGGTGAGTGAAGCCGAGTCCGGCGAAGCCGTCGGAGGGGGTTCAGACTGCGGAGGCCGGACTCCAGTCTTTGAAGGACCGAGCACGCAACAGCCGGAAGTTTTCTGCACGCAAGTGGTGACGGCCGATCCTGAGGGTTTTGCTTGGGAGCCCGCGCAAGATGATCGCTGGTAGATCACTCTACATGTTCACTCTACATGTTCGGGTACGCTGACCTAGCGAAACCCGCTGAACAAGTTCGCCAGGACAGCGAAGGGAAACCCAGAAGTTCGCTGATACAGCGAAAAAAAGCGGGCTACACCTGGAGCTTTGCAAGCAGGAGGTCG
>JBGMQU010000232.1:0-3847 GCA_048060725.1 Gemmatimonadota bacterium
GAACCGCTCGTCGCACGCGGGGAGATCCTGGATCGGTTTCGGCGAGGGCGGCGGGATCAGCACGAGGCCTTCCGCCACTACGAAGACCGAGGCGATGACGCCCCGCTCGAGTCGCATCTCGTGCTGCACCAGGGTGAACCCGTGCGAATGCTGTTCCGGGGGCCCGAAATGGGTGCTGCCACCCTCGTGGTGCGAATGACCCCGGAGGGGTACGCCGGCGCCCAGCACGGTGATGAGCAGCGCGAGCGAGAAGATCTGAACGGTCCGGCCAACGGGCGAGAGTATCACGGGATTAGAGTGGGCGGGCGCCGTGTGGGCCGCAAGAGAGCGACGGTCAGGCCTGCTCGACTCTGAACTCGACCAGGGCGGGAAGAACCGGCCGGCATTTGACCCATCCCGCCTCGTGGCGCAGACTTCCGGGCCGATTGATTCCTTGAGGGTTCTTCAGCACCCTCCAGGCCGGGAGACCAACTTCGACTCCCGAGCCCGCTGACCAGCAGCCGTGGAGGGAATGACGGAAACCGAGGACGGCGGGGCCCGCGATAAGGGATTTGGCCTTCTTTGCCTGACCGCCCTCGGCGTCGTCTACGGCGACATCGGGACGAGCCCGATCTACGCGATCCGCGAGGCGCTGCACGTGGCCTCGGGCGTCACTCCGGATCGGGGCACAGTTCTGGGCGTGCTATCGCTCATCTTCTGGTCCCTGATCCTCGTGATCTCCATCAAGTACCTCTTCCTCGTCATGCGCGCCGACAACGAAGGCGAGGGGGGAATCATCGCTCTCACCGCCCTCGTCATGCCCCGCGGAAAAGCACGGGCGAGCCGGGGGGCACGACTGCTCGTCCTCATCGGCCTGTTCGGAGCCGCGCTCCTCTACGGCGACAGCATGATCACCCCCGCGATCTCGGTGTTGAGCGCCGTCGAGGGGCTCGAGGTCGCGACGCCCGTATTCTCGCCCTACGTCATTCCCATCACGGTGCTGATCCTGCTTGGCCTCTTCAGCATCCAGAGCCGGGGTACCGCCAGGGTGGGCGCCGCGTTCGGTCCGGTCATGCTCGTCTGGTTCGCCGTATTGACGGCACTCGGGCTCTCGCAGATCGTCCGCGAGCCGAGCGTGCTCGCGGGTCTCGATCCCCGACAGGCGGTCTGGTTCTTCCAGGCGAACGGGGGTCTGGCCTTCCTCGTGATGGGCACGGTCTTCCTGGTCGTGACCGGGGGAGAAGCGATGTACGCGGACATGGGCCACTTCGGTCGCCGCCCGATCAGGATAACCTGGTTCGTGATCGTTCTTCCGGCCCTCCTCATCAACTACTTTGGGCAGGGAGCGCTGTTGCTTCGGAACCCCGGCGCACTCGAACAACCGTTCTATCTGATGGCCCCGTCCTGGGCCCTCTATCCGCTCGTCGCGCTCACCACGGTGGCGACCGTGATCGCCTCACAGGCGGTCATTTCCGGTGCGTTCTCACTCACCCGGCAGGCCGTCCAGCTCGGGTACATCCCGCGCCTCCGCATCGAACACACGTCCGCTCAGCAAGAAGGCCAGATCTATCTGCCGCTGGTCAATTGGGGCCTCATGTTGGCGTCCATCGGGCTGGTGTTCGGATTCGGCAGCTCGAGCGCCCTCGCCGGCGCGTACGGTGTCGCGGTCACTACCGATATGGTGTTCACCACCCTGCTGTTTGCCGTCGTGGCCTGGACGCGCTGGGGCTGGAAGCCTGCCGTCGTGATCCCGCTCGTGGCCGCGCTACTCACGATCGACATGGCGTTCTGGAGTGCCAACCTTCACAAGATTCCTGACGGCGGGTGGTTCCCCCTGGTCGTGGCGACGCTGGTCTTTTTGATGATGACCACGTGGAAACGAGGGCGGCGCATGCTCCGCCGACGCATGCGCAGCCGCGAACTTTCAACCGACAAATTCCTCGAGGGTGTGAGGGACAGCACTCCGACGCGCGTTCCGGGGACCGCGATCTTCCTCGACTCCAACCCGCGGGGCACACCGCCCGCCCTGCTGCACAACCTGAAACACAACTGGATACTGCACGAACGGGTCATCCTCCTCCACATCGAGATGCTTCAGATCCCGGTAGTGGAGGAGTCAGACCGCTTCGGGGTGGAAGATCTCGGGGAGGGACTGTACCGCGCCCGTATCCGGATCGGCTTCACCGAAGACCCCAACATCCCGCGGCTCCTCTCGCGCTGCGAGATTCCCGGGGGCGACCTCGAGCCCATGCGAACGAGCTACTTCCTCGGACGCGAGCGATTGCTCGGAGCGAAAAAATCGCTCATGTGGCCGTGGCGGCGGCGCCTCTTCGCGTTCATGTCCCGAAACGCTCTCGGGGTCACCCCCTATTTCCATCTCCCACCGAACCGCGTGATCGAGGTGGGCATGCAGATCGAGATCTAGAAGCGGGCGACACCGTAGCTACCTCCGACTGTCCGTCCACGCCCCGCGGAACTCACGCATGGCGTCCGTCACCGGCATGCCGGCGCTCTCGAACGTCACCACCTCGAGCCGCGGGTCGGCCGAGAAGCGAATCTGCGCCGTCTTTCGTCGGCCGCGCGACTCGAACACGATCGTGGTCTCGTCGCCGGGTGCGTGTGTGCGCCGCACGGCTTGCCAATCGGCGGCCGACGTCAGCGTACGATCACCGATCGACGCGATGAGGTCGCCCCGGTCGACGCCGGCCTCGTAGAGCGGCGACCCGATCCGCGTGCCGGTGACGACCTCGAGCCCACCCTCCGCTTCGCGCACCCGGGCGCCGCCCAGGAACGCGTCATCGGAGGCCCGCTCGCGAAGCAGCAGCCCGGCCCGCGACAGGAGCGTCGAATAGTCCGGCAACTCGCTTCCGCGCACGTAGCGATCGAAGAAGTCGGAAGCGAACTCTTTGTCGCCGGTGAACACTCCGAGTTCCCGCTCGATGTCCTCGACGACATACGGAACCTCGGGTTTCCCGTGCACCGCCCACATGTGGCGCATGAAATCGTCCAGCGTTTGCCCGAAGCGCGCGCGCAGCGTGAGGTCGAGCCCGAGTCCGATCACCGAGCCGTACGTGTAGTAAGAGATGAACGTGTTGGTCCGGTTGTTCGGATCGATCGCGGTGGACGCATCCACGAACGGCGCCTGCATGCTCATCTCCGCCGGGCCGAAGAACCGGCGGCCCGGCGAGTTCTGCACGAAGTCGATCCCTCCGACCAGCCCGGTCGCGTACTGCTCGAAGTCGAGAATCCCGGCACGTTTCAGGAACAGCGCCGTGTAGTAGCTGGTGAATCCCTCCGCGAACCACAGTTCGCGCGACATGTTCGCCCGTTCGAAGTCGAAGGGCTCCAGGCTCCGGGGGCGAATTCGCTCGACGTTCCACGAGTGGAAGAACTCGTGCGAGACGGTCCCGATGAGTCCGCGTGCGTTCCGTGCGAGCGAAGACGAAGACGAGAGAATGGTGGAGTTGCGGTGTTCCATCCCGTCGCCCGACGCCCACGGCAGGTAGTCGGCGATGAACGTGTAGGTGCCGCCGTCGAAGGGCGCCGGTTCGCCGAATACCGCGATCTCCTCGGCCACGATCGCCTTCACCCACTCGGCGTACGCGTCCACCTCGGCGGCCGTTCCCGTGTGGTGCACCGCCAGTCGGAACGTGGCGGATCCGTCGGGCCCCTCGACCTGCCACTCACGAAGGTCGAAGTCGCTGAGCTCGGTCGGGCTGTCCATGAAGTACTGGAAGTCGGGCGCCGTGAAGACCCAGGGATCGTCTGTCGGGAAGAGCTGGGTGGCGGCCTTCCAGGACGAACCGGCGGGCAGATGGAAGTTCACCTCGATCGCTCGGCCATCGTGGCCGCGAGCCCACATGAACGT
>JBGMQU010000233.1:0-3656 GCA_048060725.1 Gemmatimonadota bacterium
CCCCGTTTCCGGTGATGCAGCGCGCATACCTGGACCGCCCGTTGACCGAGGAAGAAGTCGTATCGCTCGTGGGTTTCCTCGAAAAGGCGGATGCCGAGCAGGCCCTCCACCAGCCACGTGACTATGGCTTCCAGTTGTTCGTAGCCGGTCTCCTCGGCGCCATCCTGCTGCTGGGTTTCTACTCACTAGCCTGGAGAGGGCGGCGCAAGGGATCGGTGAACCAGGAAATCTTCGATCGACAGATCAAGTCCGCATGAGCGGATCGGTCCGACCGAACCCCCCAGGAGCATCCACGACCAGCCGGGAAAAACGACCATGGGTTGGATAAAAGACATCGTCTCTCCCCAGACCAGGCAATGGGAAGAGTTCTATCGGAACCGCTTCCAGCACGACAAGGTCGTGCGCAGCACGCATGGCGTGAATTGCACGGGCGGGTGTTCGTGGCAGATCCACGTCAAGGACGGGATCGTCACGTGGGAGACCCAGCAGCTCGACTATCCGCTGCTCGAAGACTCTCTGCCCCCCTATGAACCGCGAGGCTGCCAGCGGGGGATTTCGTACTCGTGGTACCTGTACAGCCCTCTGCGAATCAAGTATCCGTTGATTCGAAGCGCGCTCCTCGATGCCTACCGTGAGAAGAAGCGCGAGACCGGCGATCCGATGGAGGCGTGGAAGGCACTCCAGGCGGACCACGACGCGCGGCGCAAATACCAGCAGGCGCGGGGTAAGGGGGGATTCCGGCGGGCGAGTTGGGACGAAGCCCTCGAGATCCAGGCCGTCGCGAACATCTACACGGCGCAGAAGTACGGTCCGGACCGGGTGATTGGATTCAGCCCGATTCCCGCGATGTCGATGCTGAGCTACGCGGCGGGTGGACGGTTCCTTCAGCTCTTCGGCGGGGTCAACCTCAGCTTCTACGATTGGTACTGCGACTTGCCCACGGCGTTCCCCGAGATTTGGGGCGAACAGACGGACGTCTGCGAGAGCGCCGACTGGTACAACTCCAAGATGATCGCCGACATGGGGGCGTGTCTGAACATGACGCGCACCCCCGACTGCCACTTCTTCGCCGAGTCGCGTCACAACGGCACGAAGGCGGTCGTGTTCTCCCCTGATTTCAGCCAGGTGTGCAAATACGCAGACCAGTGGGTGCCGCTGCATGCCGGGAGCGACGGCGCGTTCTGGATGGCCACGACGCATGTGATTCTCAAGGAGTTCCACCACGAGAAGAAGACCCCGTACTTCATCGACTACGTCAAGCAGTTCACGGACAGCCCCTACCTGGTGAAGCTCGAAAAAGACGGCGAGGGCTACACGCCCGGACGTCTGTTGCGCGCAAAAGAACTTCCCGAATACAGCGACATCTCGAACGGCGATTGGAAGTTCGTCAACATCGACGCGACGACCGGCGATTTCGTGGTGCCGAAGGGCAGTTCCGGGTCGAGGTGGGACGAGAAGCAGGGCAACTGGAACATCAAGGCGGAGAACGCCACGGATGACCGGCCCTACGATCCGGTCCTCACGCTGCTCGACCGGTCAGATCGGGTCGCCATGACCGCCTTCACGGAGTTCGGACTCGATCAGACGGTGTATCGCGGCGTCCCCGTGATGGAGGTCGAGACCACCGAGGGGCCCGTTACCGTCACGACGGTCTACGACCTCACCATGGCGCAGTACGGAGTGAGCCGGGGTCTGGAGGGCGACTACCCGGCCGACTACACGGACAAGGACGCGGCCTACACGCCGGCATGGCAGGAGATCTTCACCGGCGTCGCCTCGGACACGGTGATCCAGTTCGCCCGGGAGTGGGCGAGCACCGCCGAGGCTACCGGCGGCAAATGCATGATCATCATCGGGGCCGGGATCAACCACTGGTATCATGCCAACCTGATGTACCGTGCGGGCGCCATGGCCCTGATTCTGACCGGATGCGTCGGGAAGAACGGGGGCGGACTCAACCATTACGTCGGCCAGGAGAAGCTCGCGCCGATGGACTCGTGGGGCAGCATCGCGTTCGGCAAAGACTGGCAGGGAGCGATCCGTCTCCAGCAAGCGCCGATCTGGCACTACATCAACACCTGTCAGTACCGCTACGACGGACAGTTCTCGAAGTACAACACGGTGCCCGACAACGAGCTGACACGGCAGCATACGGCCGACCAGATCTTCAAATCCGTCCGCATGGGCTGGATGCCGTTCTACCCGCAGTTCAAGCAGAACACGCTCGAACTGTGCGCGGAGGCAGCCGAGAGCGGAGCCGAAGACGACGACGCCATCAAGCAGTACGTGCTCGAGAAGCTCAAGACGAAGGAACTCGAATACTCGGTGGCGGATCCGGAGGCCGAGGAGAACCACCCGCGCGTGTGGTACATCTGGCGTGGCAACGCGATCATGGGAAGCATGAAGGGGCACGAATACGCCCTCAAGCACTACCTCGGCACGCACGAGAACACCATCGCGAAGGACGCCGAGGAGCACACCGAGGAAGTGAAGTGGCATGACGTGGCGCCGATCGGGAAGATGGACCTGATCGTCGATCTCAACTTCCGCATGGACTCGTCGGCGCTCTACTCCGACATCGTGCTGCCCGCGGCCTCGTGGTACGAGAAGGCCGACCTGAACAGCACCGACCTCCACTCCTTTATCCACCCGTTATCGGCGGCGATCGAGCCGGTATGGGAGTCGAAGACCGACTGGGTCATTTTCCGCGATCTGGCGAAGGTCACGAGCGAGATCGCGGCGAAGTACTTCCCCGATCCGCAGAAGGACATCATTGCGGCGCCGATCGCCCACGACTCGCCGGGGGAGATCGCACAGCCCGAGATCAAGGATTGGTACCACGGGGAGTGCGACGCGGTGCCGGGCGTGACGATGCACAAGCTCGCCATCGTGGATCGTGACTATACCGCGCTGTACGACAAATTCATCAGCCTTGGCGAGGGCATTCGCACCGACGGGCTGGGTGCACACGGCAACCACTACGACTGCGCGGATGCGTACGACGAAATGGTGACGTCGAACCACTTCCCGGTCGAACGACAGAACGGGAACATCTACCCGTCGCTGAAGGAGGACGAGTCCGCGGCCAACGCCGTCCTGCATCTCTCTTCACTGACCAACGGCGTCCTGAACATGCGGGCGTACGCAGATGCCGAGAAACGAACTGGCGTCGAACTCGTCGATCTCGGAGCGGGGAGCGCGGACGTTCGGATCACGTACGCGGATCTCCAGGCGCAACCGCGCCGGTACAACACGTCGCCCCTCTGGTCGGGTGTCATGACGGGTGGGAGGGCCTACTCGGCGTTCACCTACAACGTCGAGAAGATGGTCCCGTGGCGGACGCTGACCGGGCGCCAGCACTTCTATCTCGATCACGAGATGTATCTGGCATACGGAGAGAACCTGCCTACGTACAAGCCCTCTCCGAAGCCGGCCGCGTATGGGGATCTGAAGCAGACGCTGGAGAACGGCGACGCGAAGATCCTCAATCTTCTCACGCCCCACGGGAAGTGGCACATCCACTCCACGTACATGGAGAACCACCGGATGTTGACGCTCTCCCGAGGGTGCGAGCCCGTGTGGCTGAGCGAGGTCGATGCGGAGGATCTCGGTATCCGGGACAACGACTGGGTGGAAGTCCACAACGATCATGGGGT
>JBGMQU010000234.1:0-3648 GCA_048060725.1 Gemmatimonadota bacterium
ACACGATGCACATGTTCGGGATGGCCTAAGAAGGCTGTTGAAGAAGTACGGTGGGTCGCGCGCAGGGGGATCTCGGAGGAGACCCCCCTGCGCCGATTACCATGAGTGACGTGGGCAAACACGTAAGACGGTTACCGCGGCACAGCCCCGTCTCCGACCCCCCTTCGGGCGGGGCCGCGAAGACCGTCGCCCCTGCTAGAGGCGGATCACGGTTGGCTCTTCGTCCGGGATCGATGGGATCGGATCGAGTTCCTCCTCGCCGCCTCCGCGATCGATCATGATGTGGAGGATCCGAGCGCGCCCGACCTCGTCGTAGCTCGGCTCCAGGTATCCCGGTCGACGGAACGGCTCGCCGAGCGTGAAGTCGTGAAGTATGACGCGAACCCGTCGAATCCCAACGAAGTCCCGCTCCTCGACGCGTCTCGGTCCGAGAACGTCGTAGACATCGAAGAGTCGCTCGAAAACCGAGTCGATCGCGTCGACGGGAGCCGAATCTTCGGCGAAAATGAGGTCGACTTCGAGCCCCTTCAGCAGCGCGTGGAGATGCTGACGTTCTCGCGGCGAAAACGTCTTGTGGTAGGGGGGGCCGATGGAGTGGTAGTCCGGGTCGTCGGAGTCTCGGGTGAGCCCGCGCGCGAACCAGATGTGTGGTACGAGCCAGAAGCCGGTCCCGTTTGCGAACCGGCGTTGCGCGGCCAGCCCCAGCAGATCTCTGAGACCCCCGAGCAGGCGGTCCCGGAGGAGGGAGTTGTCGAGCCGCCGCAGCTCCGCGAGGGTCTCGACCGACGCGAGCGCCTCCGGGCTCACCCGCACGCGCGGGGCGAACCTCAGAAACTCCGCTTCTCGATCGAGCCGAATCAACCCTCTCTCCCGAGCCTCTTTCGAGACGCTCACGCGAACTACCGGCCTGGGGACTCTCAGCTTTCGATCGGACGTATCAGCGGCTGATGCCGCGACGCACCGAAAGCCATGTCGCGTGAGTCGATCTGTGACTGCCTCGGGCAACTCCGCATCGCCCTCGATCATCAGGGGGATCGGTTCTCGCTTCGACGGATCATGGCGGGCGAGGGACAGCATTCGGACGGCACCGTGCAGAATGTACGACAGAAACGCGAGCGCTCCGGCCCACGTGGCCGCCGTCCCGAGCCCGAGTGTGATCGGCATGCTGCCCGCCAGCCGCCCGTCCCACCCCACGCCCGTCCACGGAACGGTCATCGCCGGAAGCAGGAACGCCATCGTAAGTGCGTCCCACCGAATCGCCGCGCCACCGAAGAAAAGACGTTCCGGCTCTGTGCGCTTCGCTCGCCACACGATGCGAATCCTCTCGTGCCGATCGACGGCCCACGCGGTGCACGCGCCTCCGACACCGACGGCTGCGTAGAAGACCCATGCCAGCCATAGCGGTACGAACGAGACCAGGGCTGCAATCGACCCGAGCCAGGCAAGCCCGACGGCGAATGCGACCCCGTCGCGCCGCCCGGAGGTGAGCCGACTGTTCAGGAGATGGTCGTTCAGGTCCCGCCACGTCGAGAATGCTGCGACGCCGAGAACCGTCAGCAGGGTCGCCCACCCCACGGCGAGCCCCAGGAAGTACAGGGTGGGTGAAACGGAGAGAGCCAGGGCCCGCGCCGGGCCCGGCAGAAGCGATCTCGACGCAAGGGCTGCGGTCGCGACCGCAGCGGCCACGACGGTCGCCAGGAGAAGAGAACCCGGAAACCCGCGGGGGACAGAAGGTGAGCCACGGAAGTCGATACCCATCTCGGGCCACCACCCAAAGGCGTGGCGGCGAACCCGCCAGCTCAGTCGACGCAGGCGACCCGCCATGCGTGACGTACCGTTCTCCACCTGAACGATCGTGAGCACTGTCAGCGTCACCAACACGCCCACCCCGAGGGCATCCCACACGTCGGAAGGGGACCGTCGGCCCAGAATCTCCGCCGCGATGATCGCGCCGATCCAGGAGAGCGACAGGACCGGTCGCCACACGGGGATCATTCCGGAGTGGGGGCGTGGGAGGCGAGGGCCGGGTGCAGTGCCGCGAGCCTGCCGGGTGCGGTAGGGGCGGGTCGGCGGCGCATCGATCCTCCTGGCTGAGCGGTTATCCGGGCGGGCGACACCCGGTCGGGGGGCACCACACTCCGCGACCCGGGTGCCCACCGTACCCATGAGCTACTCCGATAGAATGAGGCCCGAGGGCCGCCGCGGCCATGCCGCCCAGCGGATCGGCCTCCCGGGAACCTGTTCGCTACTGAACGAGGCAAGACGCGGTGGTCGATCGCGCGACACTCGTTTGACCGCGCAGGGGAAATAGGAGTAAGCTGGTCTACAATACGTTCCCAGGCGGAGAGGGTACTGTGTCGTTCACACGGGAGAGCGAGTACGCGCTGTTGGGGCTGGCGGTTCTCGGCACCCGTCCGGAGGGAGCGGTCGTCTCGCTCGCCGAGATCGCGGCGGAGCGAGACCTGCCGCCCGCCTTCCTCGCCAAGGTTTTCATGAAGCTCTCTCGCAACGGTCTGTTGATCGCCCACCGCGGTCGTGGCAAGGGGTACGCGCTCGCGCGGCCGGCCGAAGCGATCCTGATGCTGGAGGTGCTCGAGGCCGTAGAGGGCATCCGGCTATACAATCGGTGCCTCCTCTGGGAAGGCCACTGTCACGATACGAACCCTTGCCCGCTTCACTTCCGGCTGCAGGAGGTGAACGCCGCGTTTCGGCGGGCGTTGGATTCGGTGACGCTCGCCGACTACGTGGCCGGTTCAGAGCACGCGCGCGTTCGACCCTAGCGTGGTGTGTCAGACGTGCTGTGAGTGCCGAGGACGCCGTCGCACCCCCCCGGGCGGGGTCTGCGAAAAGCCGGTGGATCGGCGCCAGCTTCTCGAGCGGTGAGGGACTTGCCGTCGCTGAAAAAACCCGATATTCTCAAATATCGGATAAAACAGACCCATTTAATCGGTATACACGAATGGTCGCTACACGCCTGGTTCGCGTACAACGCCTTTCCCCGGTTCGGGTTCCTCCCCACGTCCGCAATTCCCTCGTGATCGCGTGTATGGCGCCGTTGCTGGCCGCTGCGCTGATTCCCCACACGGTGATCGCTCAGCAGGGGCATGGAGAGGAGATCTTCCAGAGACTCTGCGTCGCGTGTCACACGGTTGGCGGCGGCGACCTGATCGGGCCGGATCTGCGGGGTGTCGAAGGACGTCGCACCGAGGAGTGGATCATCCGCTTCGTCCAGCACTCCCAGCAGATGGTCACGGAGGGCGATTCGACGGCCGTGGCGCTCTTCGAGCGATACCAGCGGATCCCCATGCCGGATCAGCCGCTTACCGACGATGAGATCCGTGCAGTGGTCGAGTTTGCCGCGAGCGGCCAGTCCGAGGGCCCCGCAGCTCTCGCGGCGGCCACCCCCGAACAGGTGCAGCTTGGACAGGACCTGTTTCAGGGGACGGTCCGATTCGCCAACAGCGGCCCGACCTGCAACTCGTGTCACGACGTGGCGAACGACGCCGTCATCGGAGGCGGAGTGCTGGCGGCCGAACTCACGACAGTCTTCACACGACTGGGTGGCCCGGGTGTGCGTGCGATCATTGGCAGCCCCCCGTTTCCGGTGATGCAGCGCGCATACCTGGACCGCCCGTTGACCGAGGAAGA
>JBGMQU010000235.1:0-3627 GCA_048060725.1 Gemmatimonadota bacterium
GACCCCGCTCTTCCCCGAACTGCCGTGAGGCGCGAAGATCGGGGCCATGTCGATCCCGCGCGCGCTCAAGAACTTCCTCCACCGCCTCTCCCCCTGGGCCGGGGTCCGCCTGCCCACCGGACCAATCCCGGAGGCGTGGCCCGCGATCGTGGCCGACCGCGTGCCTCTCGCGGCGCGGCTGGAGAGCGAGGATCGCGAGCGGCTGTACCGCCTGATGCAGGTCTTTCTCGCGGAGGTCCCGATCGAGGGCGTTGCCGGACTCGAGGTCACCGAGGAGGTCCGCGCGACGATCGCGGCGCAGGCGTGTCTCCTCCTCCTTCGCATGTCCTACCCGAGGTACACGCGCGTGCGTCGAGTGCTCGTGTACCCGTGGACGTTCGTTCCGAAGACGGCGCCCACCCTCGCGTCTGGGCACATCGTTCCACCCAACGTCCCGCTGAGGGGACAGGCCTGGCCGTCGGGGGTCGTCGTGCTCGGGTGGGACGCGGTCGAGCGAGACACGGTGTCGTCGACGCGGGGCGCGAACGTCGTGCTCCACGAGTTCGCGCACATGCTCGACGTGGAGGATGGAAGCATGGACGGCATCCCGGTGCTCGACTCCGGATCGGCGTACCGGCAGTGGGCGGCACTCCTCTCCACCCGATTCTCGGAGCACGTCGCCCGCACGGAATTGGGCGAGGATACGACGCTCGACCCCTACGGGGCCCGGAACCGGGCGGAGTTCTTCGCGGTCGCGACGGAGACGTTCTTCGAGCGACCCTTCGATCTGCTGGAGGGCGAACCGGAACTCTACCGGCTGCTGGCGGACTTCTACGGGCTCGACCCGGCGTCCGTCAGTCGGGCCGCTCCCCGCACTCGGTCCTTCTGAGCCGAACTGCCGAAGATCCTACCCCATTCCTAAAACGTCTTCGGTTCGGGAGGGGCCCTGTGAAGGCGATTCTATGAGTCATCCTCGAACACACCGATAAGATCGATCTCTCCGATCGGTCGAGAGCCGAGCCTGACCGGCAGAACGTCGATGAAGCGTTCGCACCGCGGCACGTCGCCAAACTGCCAGACGTCGACCGCTTCCTCCTCGGGGTCGACGATCCAGTACTCCGCCACGCCCTGACGCTGGTAGAGGCGGCGTTTCAGGTCCCGATCCCTGACGGCGGTACTCGGCGAGACGATCTCGACGACGAGATCGGGCGCTCCTTTGAGCTCGTCCGGCGCCACGATCCCGCGACGTTCGTTCGAGACGAAGAGAAGATCGGGCTGGACGCCCTCACCCGTCTCGGGAAAGCGCACCCCGAGAGGAGCAACCCCGACGACCTCCTGCTTGCAAAGAGTCGGACGCACCACGGCGGGCCACGGTGAGGCCTACGGGAACCAGACTATTGAGCGAGCACCGGGTACAGCGTCTCGAAGTGCGACACGAAGTCAGAGGAGAAGACTGATTTGCCAGCGCTCCAGAAGTCCCCGAACGAGCGGGCTCCGACGTATCCGGCGCGAGGCTGGAATCGCTCGAACGCCCCCTGGTCCACAATTCCTTCATTAACCTGCACCCAAACGTTCTCCAGTCGCCGCACGGTGAAAAGATATATGAACCGAAGCCGCTCCTGATCCTCTCCCGAGAACTCGCTTAGCGGCGGGTCAGACGCTCGGATCTGGGCGAAGAGCCTGGGCAGGTGGTCATTAGCCGCCACGTCGAACGCGCTCTGTGCGGCGCCGTCGGAGATGGCCTGGAAGGTTGCGCCACGGGCAGCGGCCGTGTTCTGTCGGATCTCGACCCCTACGAAGATGAGGGACACGATCACCCCGAGCGCCGCAAGAGCTTCTGGGATTGAGACTCGCTTCATCGCCATCGCGTCCGATCGTGAGCCGAGAGTGTGCAGCGTGCGGCGGGGGTTTCGTCCTGGTCCTTGCACCGCATAACTGGTAATTGCATTGCCCGACGAGTCGTTGTCAACGACCGCACGGACCGCCTGATCTCACGAAGACACGGTAGATACGCTCGGCCACGCGCGCGTTTTCTTTCTGACGCGCTTTAACGTTTTCTGCGCCTACCGCGACAGTAGCAATCGCCTGCCAGGTGCCGCAGCGGTTCAGTTGGCAGCTCGCCTAGGAAGGCCCGAAAGCTCCCGGGAGGAACCGGAGCACAAAAGAGTGGATCACGAGGAGCCCGAGGGACACGAAGGAACGCGGATCTCCAGGAAGTCCGCGGCCATTGAGGTGCCCCCGGTTCCTGGCCCGCTGGACACGAGCAAACTGACGGCGAGATAGAGAAGCGTGGGCGGAAGAAGCACAAAAAAGAACGCCGGGAAGGTCCAATCCGCTCCGCGCATGTCCCAGAGCGACCACCAGTGGGCGGCGGTAACCAGAAAGAGGTAGCTCGCCCAAACCAATGGGACCCAGGAAAAATCAAGTTCCTTTCGTTGCTGCACGATGGCAGCGACGCCTTGAAGTAGATGTGTTACTCCGATGGCGAGGATCAACGAGACCATCACGAGAATGAACTCGAAGAGTGTCATGAACGAAGCTTGTGTGAACTCACCTGTTCCTCGTCCCCTTCCCGGCCACGTGAAGCCGGGAAACGCGAAAACCCTTGAGACTCAAGGGCTGATAGGAATGGAGCCGATCGGGATCGAACGGCCGTGCCGAACTACCCTCGGAGGAGTTCACGAATCATCAGGAGCAGTCCGTCGACGAAGCGGATTGCTTCATCGTACTCCTCAACATTGATCCAGCCGTATCTCGTTCCCACCAACGCCTCGAACTCAGGATTCGAGATAAGCGCCGCGTAACCAGAAGCCACCTCTTCGTCCAATGGCAACACGCCAGGCCACCGTGGGTCCCCCGAGTCTCCGGCCAACCCCAGGTTGAAGAGGATGGAGTGATACCGAGCCAACGACACACCTTCCCGTGCCAAGAACGGTGTGACCGTGGATAGAATGAAGTCCCGCATCGCCAGCTCGTTGTCGCGCACCTCTTCCACGACGCCCTCCCAAGCCGCGAGCTGACTTCGGAGCTGCCCACTCTTGATTAGACCCATCTGACCGGACGCCATGGTGGCCGACAGAGTTCCCATCTGCGGGTCCCACGTCGTCGGTGTCAGAAACAGGAACAGAAGTGTGTCCATCACCGCGGGGGAAGGCGCAACGTCTGTGCTGGTCGCGCGGATCAGCCGCGCCGTCCCATCCCGCACCTCAGCCCAGCGGGCTCTGTGACGAGAAAGCTCCGAGCGCTCCGCTTCGAACTCACTCTCCAGAGCTCTCAGGATCTCTGCGGCCTCGGTTCTCTCTCGCCGTGCCTCCCACGCGGCGTCGATAGCGAAGGCTAGAAGGATACTTCCGACAATCGCAGCGACCTCGACGAAGCCGCGACGCAACGGACCGCTCTGTGACATTCAGTTCCGTCCGATCGGAGGACCCAGGCCATCTAACCAATCTCACGGAGACACGTTAGATCCGCCTCCGCCAGGCGGGCAACGGCCGGAAGACGGAGCGAATGGACCGCTTGGATCGTACCTAATCGAGATTAGTACAGCACCAAACATATAGACTCAACATGTAGAGCCTTCCCGATCGAACCGTCGACCTCCTGCTTGCAAAGCTCCAGGTGTAGCCCGCTTTTTTTCGCTGTATCAGC
>JBGMQU010000236.1:0-3603 GCA_048060725.1 Gemmatimonadota bacterium
ACGAGTATCCCCTCTGGAGCGGCGGGGACCCCGCTGATCGAGGTCCTCGCGGGAGGGGATGAGGGTGCCCCGGGCAATTGACCTGACTTCAGGCTTCGTTGACGAACCACAGGAGCGCCTCGTCGACGCGCACTGCGGGAGCGATCGCCAATAAGAGGAGTGGAAACATGACCACGACCGTCTCGGCGGCTGCTGCGATAGGAGTCCGTCCCCGGAACTGCCTGGCTCTGGTCGTCAGCGTCCTCTGGACGACGGCCTGCGCGAGCGAGAGCGCCGCGCCTCCCGTCGAGGCGAACGTGGTCCGTGACAGCGCAGGCATTCGCGTAGTCGAAAGCTCTGCCGCCGCGCTCTCGCCACCCTGGCGCCTTTCCGCGGAGCCCGTCATCACGATCGACGGCGGCGGCCCTCCCGATGAGACTCCGCTCGACCCGATGTCGGTCTTCCAGACCCGCAGCGGCCTCCTCGTAGTGGGGGACGGCAATCAGTCCGGCTGGCACGCGTTGCTGGTCTACGATCTGGACGGTGCCTTTCTACGGAAGATGGGCGGATCCGGCGAAGGTCCGGGCGAGTTTGGCCAGCTCTGGTTTGCCGCCCCGTATCGCGGCGATTCGCTCGTCGCGATGGATATGCGGGGGGCGACCCTCAAGGTGTTCGACGAATTGGGGGAGTACGCCCGGCAGTTCACGGGTCCGAGGTGGAGCGAGGTGCCGCCGAAGGGCACGTACGGCTTTGTACCCGGGTTCGGCGAAGTCGCATACTCGGACGGGTCGTTTCTGGGGTTCCCGTACGGCACGCTCGACATTTCTGACGGACCGGGCCCTGCCTGGTACCGTCACGCCGTCCTCCGACTTGACCCGTCGGGAGCGGTCTGGGACACCCTGGGAGTCCATGCGATCAGCGAGCGGTACTGGGATGGCCAGCGTCAATCCGAGTATCAATTCGGAGCAAACGCGTTCGCGGTGCCGAACGGGCGGCGGACCGTGCTCGGAGACGCGAAGACGTTCGAGTATCGCCTCGTCGATGAGGACTGGAACGTCGAGATGATCGTGCGCCGGTCACACACGCCGGTCCCCGTCACGCAGGACGACCGGGACGAGCTGCTCGAATGGTGGATCGCCCTGCTCGAGACCTCGCCCGAGTACGACGAGGAATCTCTCGCCCGATACCGCGCCGACTTCTTCGATCAGCCGTTCGCGCCCACGAAACCGGCGTATGACAACCTGCTGGTCGACGACGAGGGGCACGTGTGGGTGCAGGAGTACCGATGGGTGTACGACAAGGTGCTCCCGCCCCACCCTCGACCGGGTCGATGGAGCGTGTTCGCGCCCGATGGGACGTGGTTGACGTCGCTCGAAACGCCCCCTGACGTCGTGGTGCGGTCGGTCTCGCACGATCGCGTGTTCGGATTCCGCGTCGACGCCTTCGATGTGAAGCACATCGTCGTCTACGACCTGATCAAGTAGCGCGCAGACTCCTCACGGAGCGGGCGCGCCGTCGGGTCCAGCCCCGGCAGGCTCGTCCCGCAGCCTGTCGAGGTGCTGCTTGCGGGCCTTCGCCACCTTCGGCGCGATGACGGCCTGGCAGTACGGTTGTTCACCATTCTGCTGGAAGTACCCATCGTGGTAGTCCTCGGCGGGATAGAACGTGTCGAGTGGCGCGAGCTGAGTGACGATCGGACCACTCCAGACGCCCATGCGCCCGATCTCTGCGATCTTCGTGTAGGCGTCCATCCGTTGGGTCTCGTCGTGATAGAAGATCGCCGAACGGTACTGCGAGCCGACGTCGGCTCCCTGGCGATCCTTCGTGGTCGGGTCGTGGATCGTGAAGAAGACGTCCAGCAGATCGGCGTACGAGATCACGTCGGGGTCGTATGTGATCTGTACGACCTCGGCGTGCCCCGTCGTTCCGCTACACACCTGTTCGTAGGTCGGGTTCTCCGTATGTCCCCCCACATATCCCGACTTCACCGACGTCACGCCGGCGAGCAACTCGTACACCGCCTCGAGACACCAGAAGCACCCGCCTGCCAGCGTGGCAGTCTCGGTGCGCGGCTCCATGTCTTCAGTCAAGACGTCTTCCTCCCGGGTGATTCTAAACGCGTGTCCCTGGCCGCTGCAAAATCTAGCGCTCCCTGACCGACCTCTTCGCTGGCCCAAATCTCCATCCGAGGGCAGATTATCGCGAACTTGCGTGGCTCGCGAAGACGCGCGCGGTGAATCCCAACCGAATGATCCTGAATGCAACTCCACACGAAGATCATGATCGCCCTGATCCTGGGTGTGGTCGTGGGCCTGGTCGCGAACCTGCTCGCCCTGGGCTGGCTCGTCGATTTCCTGACCGCGATCCGGCAGTTTGGTGACGCGTGGATCGACCTCATCACGATGGTCGTGATCCCGCTCGTAGTGGCGAGCCTGATCGTCGGGACGGCCAGTCTCGGAGACATAACCAAAGTCGGCCGCATCGGCGGCAAGACCCTGGTCTACTATCTCGGTACGACCGCGATCGCCGTCGTCATCGGGCTGATCCTCTCCAACATCATGATCCGCGACGTCGGAATGAGCCCGGAGAGCCTCGCCGGGCTCCGGGGAACATACCTGGCGGAGGGTCAGGACCGGGTCGAGATGGCGCAACAGGCCCCCGGTCTTATCGAGGTGCTGCGCGGCATCATACCTCGGAATCCGATCAAGGCCATGGCCGACTTCGACATGCTCCCGATCCTCTTCTTCTCGGTCTTCTTCGGCGCCGCGCTCTCGATTCTGGACGCCGCGAAGCAGGACCCCGTGGTCAACTTCTTCGAGGGAGTGAACGAAGCGGCGACGGTGATGATCCACTGGATCATGAAGCTCGCTCCCTACGCCGTGTTCTGTCTCATCGCCGCCGTGATCGCGAGGTTCGGGGCCGATGTGCTGGGAAGCCTGTTGATCTACAGCCTGACCGTGGTACTCGGGCTGCTGATCCATGCGGGACTCACGTACGCCGCGGCCCTCCGGTTCCTGGCGAAAGTGAACCCGCTCACGTTCTTTCGGAAGATCCGGGCGGTCCAGCTCGTCGCGTTTTCCACCTCCAGCTCGAACGCCACGCTGCCGCTCACGATCGAGACGGCCGAGGAGGAGATCGGCATCAGCCGCGAGGTGTCGAGCTTCGTGCTGCCGCTCGGGGCGACGATCAACATGGACGGCACCGCGCTCTATCAGGCAGTTGCCACCATGTTCATCGCGCAGGTGCTGGTGGGCGACCTGTCATTGGCCACGCAGTTCGGGATCGTCCTGACGGCCACACTCGCCTCGATTGGGGCTGCGGGCGTTCCGTCGGCCGGGATCATCATCCTGATCGTCGTCCTTCAGGGGGCGCTGCCCCCGAGCGTGGATGCCGCCGCAGGTATCGCCCTGATCCTCGGGGTGGATCGGATCCTCGACATGTGCCGCACTGCCCTGAACGTCTCGGGTGACCTCACGGCCGCGGCCGTCATCGCACGGTCGGAAGGTGAGGCGTTGGAGCCGCCGAAGTTCGAGACGGTGGCGTGACGTGGAGTTGGAAGTCCGATGACCGTGCTGATGACACGCCACACATGCTACGTCGCGTCGCGGTGCACCCTATCCGGCG
>JBGMQU010000237.1:0-3596 GCA_048060725.1 Gemmatimonadota bacterium
CATGTCGTTCAGTCGTGGGATGGAATCACCCGAGTCCCCCTGCGTGTGGAGCCACCGCAAGTACGCACCTCGGACCACGTTCAGGGGGTCGCAGGCTCCCCGATCCTCCCCCCTCCGCTGGGCCCGAATGCACCCCTCGGCGGTGAAGAGCGTCATCTGGGTGTCATCGGTGATCGCACCGCGGCGTCCGTAGGCAGGCACGTAGTCCGTGACTCCGTCGGGTCCGTGACGCCCACGGATCTGATCGAGGGTCTGGAATTCGATCCCCGCGCCCAGTGCGTCGCCGACGGCGCCGCCGAGCATGCACCCGCGAAACCGGTCGAGTTCCGAGACGGATCGTGACTCGCTCAACGGTCGAGCTGCGCCAGGTGGAGCTCCCCCAAGTCGAACAACGCGTCGGCGAGCCCGCGAAGCTCGTCGGCGAATTCGAGGTCCTCTCGCCAGCGCCGGGGGAACGCGGCCGCGCCGTGGTAGGCCCCGGCGAGGTTCCCCGCCATCGATGCCACGGTGTCGGCGTCATACCCTCCGTTGGCAGCGACGATCAACGCCCGCTCGGGGTCCTCCGGATTCGACAGAAACGACCAGATCGCCGCCGGGAGCGACTCGAGGACGAACGCTCCGTTGTGCAGATACGCGAACGCCTCTTCCGGAGCGTGCCCGAGAAGGTCGGGAATCTCCGCGATCCGGTCGCGCAGCGTCACGGGCCGATCGTCCGAGCCTTCCTTCCGTTCCGGGTGGCCAGGGTCGTGAACATCACCGAGGACCGCCACGAGCGCATCGATGAACAAATCCACATCCAGCCCGCCAGCCGGGACGCGCAGCAGATAGGCGGTCGCAAACGCGATGCAGATGGCAGACGCGACCGCCATGGGATCCGCATGGGTCACCACACTGCTGAGCGCCGCGTCCCGGCGGAGATCGTCGAACGAGGCGGCATGGAGCAATCCCACGGGCGCCGCACGCATCGCGGCCCCGTTTCCCGCGGAGGGCCGGCCAGCCACGTACCACGGAGTCCCCGCCCTGAGTCGCAAGATGGCGGCAACACATGTCCGGCCCCTGCCCCTTCCGTGGGGAAGCCACTCCACGAACCGTTGGGCCAGATCCTCAGCGTCCAGACGACCATGGGCCACGAGAGTCTCCGCGACACATATCGACATCTGAGTGTCGTCGGTGATCGTGCCGCGGGGGCCCGACGTCCAGCCGTGCCACGGGTGGAAATCGGTGAGTTCTCCGTATCTCTCACGGATCTTCCACGGCGCCTGCCCTTCCCCCGGACGGCCCAGCGCATCTCCGATCGCCCCGCCGATCAACGTCCCGCGGTACTTCCCCCGGCGGATCCCCTCGGGTATCCGGGACTCCCGCGGAAGCGGCGACGCGCCTGCGGCCTCGTCCGGGAGCAGGCCCCGCTCCCGCAGTTCCTCCAGGATTTCCGGCGTCATCTCACCCCTTCCGACAGCGTGTGTTGGGAGCACCCGCGTGTCGTCGTGCCGCGTGACGAGAGCGCTCCCCCTACTCTCCAAACGCACTTCGGTGCGCAAGCCGGTCCTCGTCGATCAACTCGGCCCCGACCACCGTCCCGCTGAGGACGGCGTAACTGCCCTTCCCCACGGTCGGCGCCTCGGTCCGCGTGGCCCGCTGGACGTCATCGAGGAACCGGAGCGCGCCGGCTTCGTCGGGGATGACGTCAGCCGCGTCCCCGCCCCTCGAGGAATCTTCGGAGCGCTCCGCAAGCGCGTCGAGGGCGTACCCCCGAATCAACCGATCATGGAGGCGGGAGTAGAGATCGCGTCCTCCGATGACGTCCAGTCCGAGAGGCCGAGCCCCCCGGAACATGAGTAGTCCGACCTGACCCTCGACCGGCGGGAACTCCGCGACCCACTCGTCGATCGGCACCTGCGTGCCCTCGTAGACGTCGTCGAGCGCCATCGTCGAGGACCTCACCTTGAGTTTCTTGGAGTACGAAGCGACGCTCGCCCACACGTCTGACTGTGCCTCGCGCAGCTGAAACGTGTCGGCCGAGACTCCTTCCCGGGCGAGCTTTGCCTCGAGATCCCGAACCGACTTCCGGGTCGCCGACGGCGAGTGCTGCCGCGCCCCATGGAACGTCCGTCTGTCGAAATGCCACCGCCCCTGCTCGATGCAGCTGACGGGGATGCTGGTCTTCGAACCCGCGGGGAGGACGAACGTGCGACTGGCCATCCGGTTCTGTTTGGCGCCAATCAGCTGCGCGCCGTCGAGGACGAGGATGTCCACCTTGCCCTCGTTCAGGGCGAGGAGCTGAGGGACGCTGCCCTGGTCCCCGATCTCGCTGATGGTGAGCGCACCGTCCGCGATCGCCTCCTCCGGGAGGATGTACGGGAGCTCGACCGGATCGAGCGAGAGAAGCGGGAACACGGTCATCCCGTGGAGGGTGTGCGGGGTGCCTGGGGCGAGTTTGAGTGACGGTGGATGGTTCATTCGGGGCTCCTTTCGGTGGCGACGCACGATCGCTTGCTGAGTATCGCACGGGGGTCTGACACCAGGGTCGGACTGCCTTCGCTCCCCTTCCCAACTCTTGACTGCCCCCTAAACGTGTACTATATACTACACAGTACACGCTACGGAGCGGAGATGCCAGAGGACACCCGAACCTTCGGGGAGTACGTGCGGACGCGCCGCGAGGCGCTCCGCGAGACCGACCGGTCCTATTCCGTGCGTCAGGTGGCGGGGCGGATCGGCGTTGAACCGTCGTACCTGAGCAAGGTCGAGCGCGCGCACGTCCCTCCCCCGTCGGAGGCGACCGTCATTCGGCTCGCCGACGCGCTCGGCGAGGATCGGGACGTGATGCTCGCCCTCGCGGGAAAGGTGTCGAGCGACCTGATGGAAGCGATCCGCCGGCGGCCACAGCTGTTTGCCGAGCTGATCCGGGACCTCCGCGACATGCCCGACAACGCCGTGCTGCGGCTCGTGCGCGAAGTGCGTGATGGAAAGTGGTAGGAGGACACGAACGAAGAAGCCGGGGGTGGACGAAGGGCCGGGTCGATACGAATGATGGATGGATGAGAGGGTAAAAACATGATCGAGCTCAAGAGCGACCACCTGGCGTTCTCGTTTCCCGAGGTGCACGAGAACGCGAAGTTCTCCATCAACTTCCAACGCACGCTCCGGATCCCGGACGACGGGAAGACGTATTCCCTCCCCCCCGGTCTCGGCTCGTTCCCGCTTCGGCACGTGGACGACTCTTCCGGTGACGTCCCCGAGCCCTGGCTCGCCCACGGGGGCGTGATGCTCCCCATGTACCAGTCCGAAGCGCTGTGGGTGAACTTCTCGCGCGGCACGGCCGACTTCGCCTATCCGTTCGCGGTGAAGGTCGCCACGGGGAAGATCAACGCGGTCACGGGGGACGAGTGGCAAAACGGACTCCACGCGAAGCCGCAGGACTACGTCGTCGTCCCGGAGCAGCCGTGGCTCGACGGGTACTGCGTCGAGAAAGGCCTGATCCGCCAGTTCGTCGCCATGCCGCTCGGCGCCGGATACACCGCGGAAGAGCAGATCACGGGCGAGGCCGAGCACGGCGGGATCCAGGTGATCGCGTATCCGATGAAGCGCGAGGTGTA
>JBGMQU010000238.1:0-3591 GCA_048060725.1 Gemmatimonadota bacterium
ATTCGAAGATCTCTCCCCGCAGTCGCAGGATGGTCGAGAGGAGCTGCTGGTTGGCGACGGAGTCGTCGAGGTCGACGCCTCCATCGACGAGATACTCACGCCGTGCCATCCGGACCCCGGAAAGCGCGTCGGAAACGTAACGACCGTATAGAGAGAGGTAGACCAGGCTCAGTGTGTGACTGCCGATGTAGCTGATGGCGCCGAGCATCGGGTGCCGACGGTAGCGGAATCGGTACGACTCCTGGATGTCGCGCACCGATAAGCGACGGCTTCCCCACACGGCATCCAGCCGGGCCCACATGAGGTGGGAAACAAGGCTCACCATGTCCTCTCCCCGGTACATGCCCGAGGAGTCGAAGAGCACGAGATAGTCGAGCCGCTCCTCATCGAATACGGGGCGGAAACTCTCGCCCGCGGAGCGCCCGTCCACGAAGACGTTCACCATCGGGAAGGGGAGTTGGTCCGTGAATCCGGTGTCCAGGTCGGTCGGACAGCGATAGAAGAACTCGAAGTCGGCCGAAAGGTCGTCGATTCCCGACCGCAGAGTCTCCAGTACCGACTGGACCACCTTGTCGTGCGACTCCGTCTCGAGGAGGAGAACTCCGATCCTGGGTGGTGAGGTCGTCGCGAGCATCGACTCCATGAATGGGGCAACGACCTTGCGCGCGTCGTGCCTCCCCGAGACGGCCTCCTCATAGTTTCCCACGCGAACCAGCCGAGGATCTTCGATGCGATCAATCGCGCCGAGCTGTACGTACGGGACATCTCCGTTCTTGTCCTGCGGGTCGTTGAGCAGATAGTGGGTGATCAGGCACGGCGCGGGGATCGAGAGCGTATCCTTCTGCCTCAGGTAGTAGACGGCTCGCCCGATCAGATCGACGGCGCTCGCGTCTCCGGTCTCCGCGTCCTCCTGGATGTTCGTGATGAGGAGCTTTCGCGCCTCGAGATTGTGACCGATCGCCTCTCCGACTCCCGGCGTGAGGTACGACGGAAAAAGACTCGAATGTTGAGTCCCGGGGGCGTATACGATGAGGTCTGCTTCCCGGAGCCGTTCCAGGGCCCGCGGGTTGGCCCGAAGCAGGGCGCGATGGGCTTCGAACCAGTCGTGCGCCGCACCAGCGCCGCTTGCCCTCACGTCGTCGATCTCGTCTTCCGTGAGTCGACGATCCACCAGATGGATTTCGCGAATTCGTTGGGGGGCGTCCGCCTCGACGATTTCGGCCTCACCCGGCAGGAGATCACCGTCCTCGGTCAGTCCGACAAGTAGCGCGTTGCTCCCATCGGTCACGTTCTCGATGAGCCCGTCGGGAATCCCGAGCAGCTCGCAGTACCGTGCTACGGCCTGGTTGAAGTCCCGATCGGCCGCGAGGTAACAACCGCCGAAAACGACGTTCCCGACGCTACAGTCCGAGAACGAAAACGGGCGCTCGCTGGTCTCGACCTCCTGAATGAACCGGCCCAAATACTCGGCAGCAGCCGGCCAGGTCAGCCCGGCCGCGAGCCTGGCGACCTCTCCTGGGCCGCTTCCATCTGGCAATCGATGGTCCAACTGCTCGAGCGACTCCTCTCGAACGGTGTCCATCTCCCGGGCGAGGAAGTGGACGTTCTTGCGAAAATCGGAAGGGCCGAGCGCGTCCCCGAGGAATCGGCGGATCTCCCCGGTCGATTTGCCGTCGTCGTATCCGTTGACGAGGAGAGTCAAGCGCGCATTGGGGTGGTTCACAAGCTGGCGCGTGAGCAGACGTGACCCTCGTCCCCCCGTGAACAGGACCACCTTCAGACGGGCTGTCACGCGGCGCGTCCGAACGACATGCCTGCATGTGCGTCGACCAGTTCGTTCCGATGCTTCCAGAGAAGCCACGCGGCGAGCCAGCCGGGCGCGCTCTTGAGTGCGCTCAAGCCGAACCCGATCACGCCACGGTCCCATCCGACCGCTTCGGCGACGGCCATGACCAGGATCAGGTTTTGTCCGACCGCGAGGACGACCGCCACCGTGGCGACCGCCACCGCAGCGTCACCGATGCGGGACCGCGAGGCCAGCACGAACATGAACAGCGGAAACAGGAAAGCCAGGTAATGCTCCCACGCTATCGGAACGATCAGGACGGGCAGCGTCAGGGCAACCAGGCAGGTGAGGTGTAGCCTCCCACGCGCGGGCAGGTCGTGTCGAATCCCTGTCAGAACAAGACGCGTCGCCGCTGCGATTACCGCGATCGCACTCAACCACAGCATGATCCGGTACAGTACATGGGGTCCGTCTCCCGGGTCGAGACCGACGAGCGAAGGCAGGTAGACGAACGGCTGTGCGAGCGCGCTGTTGAACCACCAGTCGCGCATGGTGTCGGCCCCTGCCGACATTCGCCCCAGGAACTTCACATGAGACGTCCAGCCGGCCGTGAGGAGGGATACCGCGAGAAACCCGATTCCCACCGGAATCGCTGCGAGGAATGCGCGGCGGCCCGAGAAAGCCAGAAGGAAGATCAGCCCCGGTGCGAGAATCGGCTTGATCATGACCGCGCCGGCGAAAAGCGCCCATGAGAGAAAGAAGCGCTCCCGGGGGTGTGCCAGCAGGGCGCCGACGAGAAGGACGAAGGCAAAGGGAGTGGACTGTCCGCCTACTCGAAAGATCGTCCAGAACGGTTGAAACAGGAGCGCGGCGACGACAAACGAGACTGCGAAGGCCTCTCGATCTGGAGCGAATTCTCGAAAGGAGAGGAAGATCATCGCCAGGGCGCCGAAGAGTGCCAGGACGTTGGCGATCTTAAAGATCGTGAGTGCCGCTCCGGGCGCGAAAGAAGCGAGGGGCACGTACAGGTAGGCGGACAGGGGCGTCCCCCAGAACATCATCCCGCCCTCGGCGGACTCGCCACCGATCGGTGCACCGGCTTCGTACAGGGTGGAGAGCTCCCCGCTGGCGGCTCGTCGTCCCGCGTCGTAGAAGTTCGCGAAGTCCCAGCCGGTCCCCGCGGGCACGATGATGCCGACCAGCGAGCCCACCACGATCAGGGCGAGCCCGATCCTGACGATGCTTCGGCCGGACGAACCCTCCGCCAGATGCGACCATCGTCGAACCCCGTGGAGTCTCCCAGCCGTTTGACCTTTCGATTCCACTCGCGGTCCTCCTGGTCACCGTCACACCTCCCCTGCGGGGTGTGGAATTCCGATACGGAAGCAAGATGCGGACCCGGGTCGGATCGTCGTCCAGAGACCATGCTCGCCCCTAACTCCTGAAAACACAACTAATTAGCGGAGATAAAGGGGTTCGCTTGAAACTGGTGCTCGCGAGACGGATCGACGGTTGTGGGCTGTCCGCAACAACGGCCTGAAGCGTCAGCCCGGGTGCGGACTACACCTCGAGTCCGGGAACAGTCTTCCGATGGATTCAGCCGCGCGACGTCGGTGTCGCTATTATTTTGAACGGCCCCGGGTCAGGGTGGGCCGACTCGCTATAGATGGCGCTGTGGCCCGGTGTATGCGGCGGGCGACAGCGGTACCCCGACGCGGAGGAGGACAAGCAGGTGTCAACCAACGAGACCCAGCTGCTCTCGATCGTCGTGCCCGTCTACAACGAGGTCGACGGAATCGACGCGT
>JBGMQU010000239.1:0-3533 GCA_048060725.1 Gemmatimonadota bacterium
TTGAATCCCGGCCAGCGCGAGGAATCAGTGTTCGTCGTGCGCGACAAGAGCACGAACCTGCTCGAGGCGGTGAACGCGTTCGTGGCGCGGACTCCGTTTCCGCTGCACCTGACGCGTTAGGAGAAGAGGCAGATACGCGCTTCGCGCTTGCCAGCGGGCTGGCGACGCGGCAGAATCGCGAGACGTTAGACGGCCCCCTCGAGGACAAGGTCCCACCAGGTGAACGAGCCATTCAGAATCGCGGCAATCCAGGCCGCACCGGTGTTCCTGGATCTCGGCGCGACGATCGAAAAGGCGTGCCACCTGATAGAGGAAGCGGCGAAGGGGGGGGCAACTCTCGTCGCATTTCCCGAGGCCTTCGTCCCGGGCTATCCCGTTTGGGTGTGGTTCATCCCACCGGGAAAGACTCATCCTCTTCGTGATCTCTACGCCCGGCTCCACGCGAATTCCGTGGATGTCCGGGGTGCAGAAGTCGAGCGACTCTGCCAGGCTGCTGCGGACTCGGGCGTGACGGTCGCCATTGGAGTCAACGAGCGAAACTCCGAGGGGAGTGATTCCACGCTGTACAACACGCTCCTCTACCTGGGGGCAGAGGGGCGTGTGATCGGGAAGCATCGCAAGCTGATACCGACGGCTGGCGAACGACTTGTCTGGGGACAGGCCCCAGGAATGGACCTCGAGGTGTTCGAGCTTCCGTTTGGGCGGCTGGGTGGGCTGCTATGCTGGGAGAATTACATGCCGTTGGCCCGGTACGCGCTAACGGCCTGGGGAGAGCAGATCCATCTGGCACCGACCTGGGATCGGGGTGAGCCGTGGATCTCCACGATGCGGCACGTCGCAAAGGAAAGCCGCTGCTTCGTGGTCGCTGCCTGTCAGGCGTTTCACAAGGACCAGATCCCCGACGACCTCGACTTCAAGGCTGACTACCTGGCCGACGTGACCGGGTGGATCAACCCCGGCCTGAGCGTCATCGTCGATCCAGACGGAAAGGTGGTGGCGGGCCCACTCGAGGCGGAAGAGGGCATCCTCTACGCGGACGTCCGCCCAGACCAGCTCGTGGGACCACGTTGGCAGTTGGACGTCGCAGGCCACTACGCACGGCCGGACGTATTTGAACTGCGAGTCCACCGTGAGCCGCGACCTTCTCTCGTGGAGCTTGATGATCGAGAAGGTGAGAGCACCGCGGGTCCGCCCGACACGCAATAGACTCGGACGCCATGCCGACCCAAATCAGAAAACGGACCGTCCGACACGTCGTCCTTGCGTCAGGATCTGCAGCGGGAATTCTGGCGATGTTCTTCGGCATGGGATCCCGGGATCCGATCGTTCGACTCAGCATGGGCACCGCATACGTCAGCCTGGTTCTGCTTGTCGCCACGCTGGCGATCGGGCCGCTGAACATCGTCCGTGGGCGTCCCAATCCCGTAAGCACGAACCTGCGGCGCGACGTCGGGATCTGGGGTGGAATCGCGGCTCTGGCGCACCTGGTATTTGGCCTCCAGGTCCACCTTCGGGGGAATATGTCGCAGTACTTCCTCTACCCGGCCGAATGGGAGCGAGCGTTCCCTCTTCGGTTCGATACGTTCGGACTCGCGAACTGGACCGGTCTGCTCAGCGGCCTTCTCTTTCTGCTGCTTCTATGCCTCTCGAACGACATTTCGCTGCGCAGGCTGGGTGCCGCGCGCTGGAAGTCTCTGCAGCGCTGGATCTATGCGGCGTTCGCGTTGCTCGTCTTCCATGGAGTCCTCTATCAACTCGTCATCGAATCGAGACCCTGGGGCTGGGTTGTGTTCCTCGGCGCCCTGGTCGGAACGGTGGGGGTGGCGCAGGGCGCTGGATTCCGCGGGGTGCGGGGCCGAGGGCGTCCCTAGAGTTGTGTAGCCAAAGTCCTTCCGGGAGTTGGAAGGCGTGGTTCGCCCGGCCAGGGCGAGGCTCGATAGTCAGTCTTGTGCGGGCGAGAACCTCATGATTCCGCCGTCCATCATGAGTGCGAGGAACAGCTCGCCGTCCTCCATGACGAAGCTCCGAACGTATCCGAGGTCCGCGACGTACTTGTCGGCGTTGGACTCCGGCGGGCACGCCGCCATGGTCATCGGGCCGAGTTCGATAGTCAGCTGACTGCCGTCGCGCGTGTAAGATCCAGCAGCCTGATTGCAGTCGGCCTTCAGCTGCACCGAACCATCAGCCAGAAGCGTGAGGAGATAGTTCTCGGGGTTCGAGATCGTGAGATTCGTGTCGTCCATCCCCTGGAACTCGACCCACCGCCACTCGATACCGGTGAGCGGGTCATCCGTCGTCTCGGTGTCGGTGGAGTCGGACTCCGCGGTACACGCGCTCAGAAACAGGATCGTCGCAAACGCGACGCTGCACTTCGCCATTCCATTCATGACACTACTCCCCATGTCGGGCTTGTGGTCGCCTCACCCGGTCCGCACCCTGAACGTCAGCAGGATCACGACACCGGAGAGGGTTCGCATACTTACTTTCGGCCATACGGTCCTGAGGAACACCAACCGGAGTACAACTCATGCCAAGAATTTCTCCAGTCTTTTTGGCTCTCGCTGCCATCCTGACCGCATGCGCAAGCGAACCGCGGGAAGCCGATGAGTCACCGGAGGTAACGCGCGAGAACTTCGCGACTGCCGAGACGCATCGCTATTTTCAGGAGTTCACCGATCAAGGGGCGGTCAACACCTTCGTCCACGAGAAAGAGCAAGCTGTCGCCCTGGATCAGCAGACGGTCATTCGTTCGAATATCGACATGTTCTATTCCCACGCAATCGTTGACATATCCGAAGGTGCGACGGTGACCCTTCCCCCGTCCTCGGGGCGGTTCCGGCTGGCGCAGATCATCGATTCGAACCACTACACGACGGACGTCTTCTACGATGAGGGCACCTATGAGTTGAAATCCAATTCTGGTGCCGATTTCGTCTACGTCTTCATGCGCACTGCCGCGGACCCAACGGATCCCGAGGATCAGGACAGGGCTCGGGAAGTGATGGAAGGCGCGTCGATCACATCGATTGGCGGGGGCACGTTCCACAGCGATTGGGATCCGGATCAGGTCGTCGAGATGCGTCGTGAGATCATCCAGAGCGCGACCTACACCGACAGCTTCGGCGCCTTCGGTGATGTGGACGACATCGAGGACTTCGATAAATTCACCTTCGCGGCCGCCGCCGGGTGGGGCGGACTCCCGGAAGCGCACGCGGCCTACTGGCCCATCGAGCCCGCGCTGGGCGACGCATGTGCGACGATGACGATCGAGGAACCTCCGGTGGATCGCTATTGGTCGCTTACCGTCTACGATGAAGAGGGCTGGCTGGCCAACGTCAACCCGGTCCGAAGCTCCTATAACACCGAGCCGAACGAGGACGGCTCCCTGACGTTCAACTTCGGTTGTGGCGACGAGGCGCTAAACAATCTTCCGATCACGGAAAACTGGACCTTCATTCTGCGAATGTATGGCCCTCGAGAGGCAATCCTGGACGGGACGTACAAGGCGGTGATTCCCCACCTGAAGGACTGAT
>JBGMQU010000240.1:0-3504 GCA_048060725.1 Gemmatimonadota bacterium
CCGAGTCTCTCCTTTGAGGATGTCCTCAAGGATCTGAGATGCCGTGGCAAGCTATGAGCTCCGCATCAAGCCTTCGGCGGTAAAGGAGCTGGAGACGCTACCGCTCCAGGAACGCCGCCGTGTCGTGGACAAGATTCAAGGCTTGAGCGAGGAGTGCCGGCCTCATGGATGCGAAAAGCTCACCGGGCACGACCGCTACCGACTTCGCCAGGGTGTGCTTCGTATCCTCTATGAAGTAGACGACGACGCGCGGACCGTTACCGTGGTGAAGATCGGGCATCGGAGCGACGTGTACCGGTAGGGGACTCCCCGCATCACCAGGCGCTGGGCCGCTCCGACCGTGGGAGGTCTATTCCCCCCTCAGCGACTCGATCGGATCGACGTTGGACGCCCGTCGTGCAGGCAGGTAGCTGGCCAACAGCCCTACGAGAAGCATCGTCGTAGACATCCCGACGAATGTCACGGCGTCCACGGCCTCGACTTCGAAGAGCAGGTTCCCGAGAACCCGCGTGGCGGCGAGAGACACGCCCACGCCGATCACGACGCCCGCCGTTACGACCCGGGCACCTTGAGCCACCACCATCTTCTGGACCCGTCTCGGCTCCGCGCCCAGCGCCATGCGCACACCGATCTCGCGGGTGCGCTCGGCGACCACGTAGGACAGAACGCCGAACAGTCCGATGGCGCCCAGAACCAGGGCCAGCGCCGAGACGATTCCCAGGGTGAGCATGGTGAAGGAGAGTTGGACCATGGAGTCCGACGCGAGGCCTTCCATCGTGTATATGCGGTACATAGGCGCACCGGGCGCGACTTCTTTGACGAGTGCGCGCACCTCCGGCGCGATCTCGTTCGCGCGAGTCGTTTTCACCACGTACGCGGGCGAGGAGATGGCACGACCGGGCGTTTGCCCCACGAGCGGGAGGTAGACCAGCGGCAGCTCCGAATCCCGGAAGCTGTATTGCATGACGTCCTCGACGACACCGACGACCGTCTCCCATGTCTCCGAGCCGTCGCTCTGCAGTTGCCGCCCGATCGGGTTCTCGCCGGGCCACATGAGTTCGGCGGCGGACTCGCTGATGATCGCGTTCCCCAGTTGCGACGTGTGATCGGATTCCGTGAACGGCCGACCCCGCAGGACCTCGATTCCCATGGTTCCGAAGTAGTCTCCCGCTGCCCAGGTCATCCTCAGCAAGGTGCCGGCTTCGGTATCGCCCGCCATGTCTTCCCGTCGATAGCGGGTGCCCCGGACCCCCTCGTTCAGGGGAATGTTCTCCACCACGCCGACCGACTCGACTCCGGGCAGGGCGGCCACGCGATCCATGAAGTCCATGTGGAAGCGGGCGTAGGAAGGAGCGTCATTGAGATGATCCCCCTCTGGCGCGATCTGGAAGGTGAAGACGTCCGCCGTGTCGTAGCCGGGGTCCACGTGTCGCAACTCCCAGAAACTCCGGACAAGAAGCGCCGAGCCGATGAGCAGGACCAGCGCCAGCGCGGTCTGACCGACGACCAGGGCGTTTCGCCCCCAGTTGCGTTGCTGACTCGAGCCACGACCCCCGTCCCGAAGCGCGGAGAGTTTCGGCGCGGATGCCCGAATGGCCGGGAGAAGGCCACAGAGGAGGGCTGCGAACAAAGATACGCCCAACGTGAACAGGAGCGTGCTGCCGGTCACGGCGACGTCTCCGAGACGAGGTATGTTGGCGGGGGCAGCCCGCAGGAACAACGGGACGCTCACCGTGGCCAGGAGCACGGCCAGCACCGCCGAGAAGCCGGCGATGACAAAGGCCTCGGCCATCTGCGACCGGATCAACTGGCGCCTCGACGCCCCGATTGCTCTGCGGACGGCCAGTAGGTGCTGTCGGCTCTCTCCACGAGCCATGAACAGGTTCGCCACGTTGGCGCACGCGATGAGGAGCACGATGCCGACCGACCCGAGAAGGACCCAGAGCGGGCCGGCGACCGCTCCCACGAGTTCTTCACCGAGGGGGCGTACGACCGCACGGTGCTGCTCGATGATGCGGGCGTAGTTCGCGGAGCCCCCGAAGCGCTCGGGTAATCGCCGGGCGAGGCGATTGAGTTGGTCGACGAGGGCCCCCTCCTCCGTTCCGGGTGCGACGCGAGCGACCAGGCCCGCTCCGAATCTGCCGGGCCTGACGTCTTCGCCGCGGACCGGAAACGGGAACCAAAGGAGGGTGCGATCGTTGGGGAACCAGAATTCCGGTCCCATGACCCCGATGACCGTCCGGCTCTCACCGGCCATTTCAAAGGAGCGGCCGATGACGTTCGGATCAGACTCGAACCATGTTGTCCAGAGGGCGTGGCTGATCACCGCGACCTCGGATTCGTCCTCGGGCACCGGTAGCCGGCCCAGGATCGGAGTGGCGCCAAGCGTGCTTAAGAGTGATGACGTCGAGGCGGTCATCCTCACGCGTTCGGCCCGGTCACCGGCTCGGAGTGTGGCCGTGAACGTGTTGAAGGATGCGATGTCCTCCAGGAGATCGGCCTGCTCGGCGTATTGCAGATAGAACTCCACCGACACGCCGAACTCTTCCGGGAGGTCGGATCCCGGGGCGCTGGCCGCGATGTAGACCAGACGGTCCGCATGGGAGTAAGGGAGGGGATCCAGCAAAACCGTGTCCACGATGCTGAAGATCCCGGCGTTCGCACCGATCGCGAGTCCCAGGGTTACTACGGCGATCACGGCGAACCCGATCGACCGGCGCAAGGAGCGTCCCGCCAGCCGCAAGTCCCTGATCCATTCATTAATCATCATCCCCATCCCAACCCTTTCGATCGTTCGTTCGTCCGTGTTCACCCAGGCCGGGTCGAAGCGCTCGACCGCGGAGGCCCGGAGGAGATCCAGCCCGGTACCCAATGCGAAAGCGATGGCGCGAAGCCTGCCCCGCAATCGTGCCCGGTCGTAATCCGAGTGCACCTGCTCGACCATGTCCGCCCCGAATTGCTCCCTGAACCCTCTCGGGAACAGTCGAACCAGTAACGCCAGCAGCGATCTCACCGGCCGCCCTCGACCGCTCGTAGGCGTTTTTCGGCCATTGCCACGGCGCCCTTCAACCGGATCGTTTCGGCGGCGAGAGCCCGGCCCCCTTCCGCCGTCAGCCCGTAGTACTTCCTGGCCCGGCCGGGGTGAGGGCGTGCGGCCTGTTGGGGCTCGACTTCCATTACCAGCCGCCAGGTCATCAGCCGCGCGAGCACCCGATAAAGCGATCCGGCCGGTGGAGTCAAGGTGTGATCGGACTCGTCCTCGACCGCTGCCTTGAGCGCGTAGCCGTACAGCGGCCCGCTCACCATTGCGAGCAACACATGGTACTCGAGGGTGCTCATGGCACCGGTGTTCCGTCCGGTCATGATCTGCGCCTCACTCCTGATCGGGAATGCTCTTCCGGCATATATACGAAGAGAGTAATTAAAAAGATTCAGTTGGCCAACGCACGGCCCTTGAGCGGACGACCGATGGTGCCATGGCATCGCCCATCCCGATCCGGCAGC
>JBGMQU010000241.1:0-3502 GCA_048060725.1 Gemmatimonadota bacterium
ACGACTCGACCTCCCGTCCCTCGAGCCCCAGCAGCACCTTCTTCTCCGCGCGGGACCGCGTGCGGCACGCATACCAGCTGGACATAGCTCCGCCCCGTCAGTTACAGGCACTCCTGACCCCGCCCGTCCTCCACCCACGTTCCCGCCGCCAACCTGCTAGCCGCTGAAATTGACTCCGTAACTGATGCTGCCCACGAACCGCGGGCCGAACTCGTCGCCCGTGTTCCCGGTGATGTCCGCCCAGCCGCCGACCAGGAGGATCGAGATGTGCTTGAACGGCGCGACCGACGCGACCGCCGTCAGGTCCTGCCCCGTCCAGTCGGCGACGATCGACAGCGGCGCGAACACGCGCAGCGCGACCGAGCCGAACACGTTCACGCCCGAGTTGTCGAGATCCACGTTCCGCTGCGACCGGAAGCGTCCGTTGCCCAGCCCCACCGTAGTCATCAACGCACTGAACGGCTTGTTCGGGTCAGCCCGCAGCGACGTCCACTTGCTCACGACCACGTACTGGCTTTCCCCCGAATCGACGAAGCCGCTGCGGATCGCGTTCTCCCACCCGATCGCGATGCTGTAATCGCGGGCGAACTGGCGGTGCATGTGGAAGTCGATGCCGGTCCGCGTGAAGAACTCGTTGTCGAACGTCGAGTACGAATTGACCGTGACCTCGAGGCCGACGTTCTTCGTCGGATCGCCGAACCCGAGCCCGAACGCGGCCGCCGCATCGGCGTCGGTCCAGTTGGTGGGCTGGAAGCGGGCGCGCGACGTCCCGCCGAGCCCCACGTAGAAGTCGCCCCACGCCGCCCCGAACCCGCCGGGCGTGTTCGCCCCCATCGCCGGCACGCTCCAGTAGTTATTCGGAGAGTCGGTGAAGTATTCCGGAAGGGGGAGCCGGAGGTTGCGTCTGGCGATAGCGGGGTCTTGAGCGTCGAGGGGTTCGGCACTCAACGCAAAGCTGCCAACGACGAAGAGCGCGAGCGCTCCCGCCGCCGACATACGTCCCGCCCCGTTAGAACTCCAGCTGACTCTGGTCCAAATCTTCATCATCGTCATCATCCGCCACCCAATCATCAGCCGCCCTCAGTGTCGGTTCCAAGACCGTGAAGAGCACGGCGCGCATGGCGAGGAGCTCTTCCGGTGGATCCAGCACGAACGCGTCCGAACTCGCATCGACGAACGCGTTGTAGGCCAGAGCTACAGCGGGAAACATTTCGGGCTCGTCGGCCAGACGGGCCAGCAACGTGACCAGGTTGGCCGCCTCGGCGCCCGCGACGTCGTTTTCCGGGCCCCTGAGCGACGTCATCAGCCTCAGGATCGCGCCGTCGCCGTCGCCGTCGAGAAGCCCGGACAGGTCGCCCTGGACCTCGGGGGAAAGCGAGAGCCCGTTCTCACGCATGAGCGAGCGCCCGTTCAGCATCCCGCGGACACCCATCACCGCGCCGCTCGTCGCCGCCTGGACCGCGGGGGTCATGATCACCCCCGCCGCGCTGACGATCGAGAACTTCGGCGTCTTCTGGTGGCCCTTCCCTTTTCCCTTGGCGTGCCCGGGAGGCGGGTTGGAACTGTCGTGGAAGAGAACGTGACCAATACGGCGGCCCTGCGCCTCGACGTCGGAAACTGCGAAGACAGAGAAGAGAGAGAGGACAAGCGAGGCGGCGAACACCGCCCGGACGGCGCGCTGAAATGCGCGTGTAGAATCTTCAAACATTGGAACCTCCGATCCACCCGTCCCGTACCGACCACCCCACACGGTGCATACATTAGAGCGCGCGGATGCGAATGTAAACCTCCGGAAACGGGCCCATGGAAAAAACGGCGGAGCCGTCTCAGGCCCCGCCGTCATTGGGCATCTTCTTTCGCGGTACTTTCCGGCCGTGCAAGTGCTCGGCGGGCCCCGACTTAGAGCCCGTTATAGCCCGATAGTCATTCCCATCTGGAACGTGAGGAAGTCCGCATTTGAAATAATCGGGTTGATGAACACCCCTCCGAACCCGTCGTCGACGATGCTGCCCGGTCGCAAATATTGCACATTGTCGTGCCTTCGGTACTGGGCATCGAACGTGAGGAGCAGGTTCGATCCCGCCCCCAGCTGGACCGCGATCCCCCCGCCCCCGCCATACCCGAACGCCCAGTCGTCGTAGTTGAGCGTGCGGGCGAAATCGCGCCACCCGTCATTCGCCGAGGACTGAGTCCAGAAATAGCCCATCCCCACGAACCCGTTGATATACGGTCGGATCGGCCCCCTGGAGAGCTGCAACTGCGGCCCCACGCCGAACGTCGCGATGTTGTTCGTCGTCCGGATGTTCGGCCCCACCGGCCCGAACCCGAATCCGCCCAGCGTGTACCGCTCCGTGCCGTAGTTGGCGAACCCGCCGTCAAACCGGAGCGCGAACGTATTGGAAGGCTCGAGCGCCGTCACGACATTGAAGCTCGCGCCATACCCGTTCCCCACGAACCGTCCGAACTCGCCCTGCGGCACGACCATCCCGAACCCGCCGCCGATGGTCACCATCGACTGCCGGCGAATCGGCGCGATCGGCACGAGGTTGCTGTCGTCGTACGGCTGCTCTTCTTCGCCGTGGACGTGTCCCCCGTGGCGCACCTGGGCCGTCGCCATCGTCGGAACGATCACCGCCACGACAGACGCCAGAAGGACGGCCGCTGTGAATCCCGTGAACCGCTCTCGCCGATTCCGCATGGTTGCCTCCAGGTCGATCTATGTGCCTCGTCGTGCTGTCGACCTGTAGACGACTCGGTTATGGGCGGGGTCACGCGGCACTCGTGGGCGGGGTCTCGGGATCTCGTCGACAAGCATGGCGACGCCGATCTCGTCTGAGGGACCCCTACCCCACCGCGCGAGGAACAACATGCGAACAGAAAAACGCGGCAGGGCAGGCGCTACTCGTCGAAGACCAGGACCCGGCGGATCAGCTCGACCCGGCTGTGGACGCCGAGCCTCAGGTAGATGTTCCTGACGTGGGCGCGGACGGTGTGGGGCGAGATCATGAGACTGTACGCGATCTGAGACCCGGTACGGCCGCGCATGATGCAGCGCAGGATCTCCGTCTCACGCCTGCTCATGTCGCTCTCCTCGGCCACTCGATCACACAACCGCGCCATGTCGTTCTGTGAGCCAAGGAGTTGATCGGACCTATTGTGTTGCCAAGACGAGGTGGTTTGTTGGCTCGTCGAGAAGGAGAGCCTCAGGGTCACCAAAAAGAGCCTGGCATAAAAGAACGCTAAACTGCAAGTCACTAGGGAGCTCATGCAATTTCTTTTCATGGAACTCAGCTTCGACTCCCATCCCAATCAGGAAGATTTCAGCATTAGCTTCTGCGCTATACCCATCCTCATCGGCAATGATCTCTTCTAAATCACCCAGGCGCATCCCAATCTCATTAGTCATCTCTTTGTCGTAGAGCATTTCTCTTTCGGTTAACGCGTTCCACAGGCGTTCATTTCCCATGATAGCCGAGACAAATTGAAGATCGCCGAGCCGCTG
>JBGMQU010000242.1:0-3459 GCA_048060725.1 Gemmatimonadota bacterium
CTCGCGGTCGTGGGCGGGGCGATCCTCGCGCGGCTTCTGCTCCCGGGTGACTTCGGCGTATTCGCCATGGCGCTGACCCTCGTCGGGTTCGTGATGTGGTTCCGCGATTTTGGTCTTCCCATGGCCGCCACACAGCGCGAGACGCTCGACCACGGCGCGGCGAGCGCGCTGTTCAAGGCATCCATCTGGCTGTCGCTGGCCACGACCGTCTTCGTGATCGCGATGGGGCCCGCCGTCGCGGCGTTCTACGGTGAGGCACGCCTCGTAGGCGTGATCGCCGTGCTCTCGATCGCCACGTTCGTCTCGGGATTCTCGATCATCCCGGAGGGACTGATGATTCGGCGAATGCGGTTCGCTCCGCTCGCCGCGATCGAGATCGGTGCAGGCGTCGCGAGCTTCGCGACGGGTCTCACGGTGGCGTTTCTCGGCGGAGGCTACTGGGCGCTCGTCGCCCAGCATCTGGCCCTCGTCATCGTGAGGAGCCTCGCGGTGTGCGCGGTGTGCGGGTGGCGGCCGGGCTCCGTGGTCGATGCCCCGAGCGCCGAGTCCGCGCGCTCCATGCTACGGTACGGGCGACAGCTGACGTTTGCGCGGGTGTTGCAGTACTTCGGCCAGAACACCGACCGAATACTGGTCGGGTTCGTGTATGGACGGAATGTGCTGGGTCTCTACGACAACTCGTTTCGCTGGTCGCGTTATCCCGTGAGGCAGGTGTTCGGTCCGCTCCGAAACGTCATCGTCTCGGCGCTGAGCAGGCTTCAGGGAGACGCGGAGCGCTATCGCACCGCGTTCGTGCGCGCCGGTCTCCCGGTGTATTCGGCGTCGATCCCTGCGCTCGCGTACATGGTCGTGGACGCGCCGCACCTGATCATGGCGGTGCTCGGCGACCAATGGCTGGAGGCGATCCCCCTTTTCCGGTTCCTCGCAGCATCGGGGATCGCGACGACCGTCCGGGCCTCGACGGCATGGTCCTACCTGTCGGAGGGGCGCACGAGTCGGCAGTTGCGGTGGGAGATGATTTCGGCCCCACTCCTCATCGGAGCCATCGTCGTGGGTCTTCAGTGGGGCGTGCTGGGAGTGGCGGTCGCCTTCGCGCTCGGCTCGTGGGCGCTGGTCGTGCCCGGCGCGTGGTTCTGTTCGGTCGGATCCAGGCTTCGTCTCGGCGACTTTTTTGCCGCCTGGTGGCGGCCGTTCGCCGCGTCCGTGGCGGCCGGCATCTTCCTGTTCGTGCTTTCGCCCGAAACGGCGCGTACGCTCCCTCCGGGGATCGGGGAACTCGGCGCCTTCCGGGCCGTGGTCTTTCGGGGAGTGACGTACGTTGCGGCCTACGCCTTGATCTGGGTCGCGCTCCCCGGAGGGTTGGCGAAGGTGGGCGAGCTACGCGCGATCGCCCGGCAGCTGCGCAGGGCATGACCCGAGGCTGTGGCGTCCCTAGCTCGACTGCACCTCGCGAGCCATCCGCAGGAGTTCGTCGATCGCGTCCTCGAGAGCGGCGAGCGTATAGGGTTTCGGCAGGAACTGTGTGCGGCCGTGTTCCGCGACGACCTCGATCGGTGGCAGGACGTACCCGCTCGAGAGCAGGACGGGGACATCGTGTCCGCGTTCACGCACCTCGCGAAGGACTTCTACCCCACTCATCCCCGGCATCGTGATGTCGAGGAGGATGCATGTGAACTCTCTGCCCGACTCGGCAATTGCGTCGAGCGCCCCCGGGCCATCCTTCGCCGAGACCGTGTCGTAGCCCAGCCGGCGAATCAGCGCGACCGCGGCGCGTCGGACCGACGGTTCGTCGTCGACGACCAGAACGGTCCCCGTGCGATGGCCGAGATCGGGCAGCGGTGGGATGGGGACAGTCTCGACCGGTGCGTCCACCAGCGGGAACACGAGGGTGAACCGGGTGCCGCCGCCGAGTTCGCTTCGTACATGCACGGCGCCACCGTGTCCTCGCACGATGCCGAGGACCGAACCGAGGCCGAGTCCACGCCCGGCCCCGCGGGTGGTAAAGACCGGGTCGAAGATGCGCTCCAGGTTGTCTGTCGCTATCCCCTCCCCCGTGTCTTCCACTTCGAGCACTGCCACGGGGCCCTCCGGCGGATCGAGATAGAAGAGCCCTTCGTCGCGATACCAACTCGCATCCAGCGCCGCGTACGATCTGACGGTGATCCTTCCCGGCCTCGACCCCAGGGCGTCGCCGGCGTTGGCCAGAAGGTTGAGTACCACGCGGCGGATCTGGTTCGTATCCGCGAGAACGGGGAGGTCCTCGGGCGCGAGGTCGTAGTGCAGCGTCGTCCCCTTGGGCACCGTGACGCGAAGCAAGGAGGTGATGTCGCGGACGATCGAAGAAAGGTCCACGACGGCGTGCTCATGGGGGCCCTGGCCCGCATAGGCGAGCAACTGTCGGCACAGTTCGGTCGCGCGCTCGGAGGCTCGGACCGACTGCTCGAGCGGCTCGTACGACGGATCCGATCGGTCGGTGTCCATGAGCACGAGATCCACGTTCCCCATGATCGCCACGAGCAGGTTATTGAAATCGTGAGCGATCCCTCCGGCCAGCGCGCCGAGGCTTTCGAGCTTCTCCGAACGGCGGACCCGGCGTTCGAGCTGTGCGCGCTCGCGCTGAGAGGCAGTTCTCTCGGCAACGAGTCCCGCGACGAACAGGGTCGAGAACTCCGCCGCCGACACGAACACCAGCGTGAGAAACAGGCTGGTGTTCGGCGACGCGTGAGCGAACGGACCGATCCCGAGCAGCGTTCCGACCACCGCGAAGGCTGCCGCGCTGAAGCTGGCGGCCGAGGCGCCGAACTGGCCGCACCGATACGCCGCCCAGAGCAGGAAGGGGAACGGCAGAAACGCGATCGGGAGCTGGCTGATGCTCGCCGGGACCAGCCGTGTGAAGCTGATGGACAACGTCACTGCGAGACCGAGCGAGACTGCGAGGGACTCCCACGCCGGCATCCGGGGCAAGGGGTTGGAGATGCTCGGGAACGACAGGATCAGGGGGGTCAGCACGACGCACCCCATCACATGCGTGAGCCACCACATGAACCAGATGCCGCCGACGCCGCCGACCGAGACGCCGCTGAGCACGAGCGTGCCGACGGCGAGCACCGCCGACACTGCGGTCCCTACGATCAACGCGAGGATGAACGTGATCAGCTCGGAGCGGCTCGCGAGTTGACGCCGGATCCCCGCGCGCCGGAGAATCCACACCAGAAGCAGCGCCTCCGCACTGTTGGCTACTGCGGTGCCGAGAATGTGGAGCGGAGGGCCGCCGGCGAGCGCGGTCGTCAGCGCCGCGCCCACCGCGACTCCGGGCCACAGTCGCGCCCCGCCGAGGATGAGCCACGCGAGCGCGACGCCGCTCGGCAACCAGATCATCCGTCTCAGCTCGATGGAGCTCTCGGGGAGCGACAGCTCGATTACGCCGATCGTCGCGTAAACGACCGCCAGCGCGATCAT
>JBGMQU010000243.1:0-3337 GCA_048060725.1 Gemmatimonadota bacterium
CGACGTCTTGAGGTTGGGGCCGGCCCCCTATCTGTCGGACCGGCAACTCGACGACGCGATCGCAGCGATCGGCGAAGCGGTTCGCTCGCTCGACTGAAACCGCGGTTTAGAGCGACCCGCCAGGGCTCTCAGCAGCCTCCTTCGGTCCGCCGACCCGTCCTCTGGCCCACTCGAGATCGGCCGGCGTGTCGATGCCTCTGCAGAGGACGGCCAGGTCCTCGGCGCCGTAGCCCGCGACCTCGGAGACCCGCCGCACGTCGAGCGACGCGATCAGCGACACCACGCTCGGACCCGCGCCGACGGTCGCACGGTCCAGGAGATCCGCGGCGACACCCGCGACGCGAGACCGAAACGCCGCGCAGAGCGTCTGGTCCCGCCCGCCGACGGTCGGTACCACGGCATCGACGTCCGGATCCTCCTCCAGCAGGGTCAGCAGGCCCGCCAGCAGGTCGCCGGTGACGAACGGGAGATCCGCCGCGACCACCGCGACGATCTCACCCGTGGCCGCGGCGAGCCCGGCAGCGAACCCGGCGACCGGGCCGCGGTCGGGAACCTCGTCGAAGACGAGTCGGACTCCCGCCAGGATGTCGTCGGGATCGACCTGCAAGGCACCGGCAAACGAAGCGGCATCCCGCACCGAAAGCAGGATGTCGGGGGCGTCGCTCGACAGGGCGGATCGGGCCGCCGAGGCGACGAGAGAGAGCACCGTTCGGCCTCCGATCTCCACGAGCGCCTTGTCACGACCGAGCCGGCTCGAGGCGCCTCCGGCCAGCAGGAGTGCCGAGCGGCTCACGTACCGGTGACGGCGTCCGCCATCAGCCGCGCGACCCGGGTGCGGATTTCGTCGCGCACGAGCCGAAACTCCTCGGGCGGCATCTCCTTCGGGTCGGGGATCTGCCAGTCCTCACGCCGATTCGCCGGAAGGTGCGGGCAGGCCTCTCCGCACCCCATCGTCACGACGGCCGCGTAGGGGCCGGCCGGGAGGTCGTCGATCGCGATCGATCGGTGGGTCGAGAGGTCGTAGCCGACCTCCGCCATGGAGGCGATCGCCTTCGGGTTCACGACCCCGGAAGGGCGCGATCCGGCGCTGAACGCTTCCACCTCGTCTGAACCTAGCAGTCGCGCGAAGGCCTCGGCGATCTGGCTGCGGCACGAATTCTCGACGCACACGAACAGGAACTTCGGCTTCATTCGCTCTCTTCCCGGGCGTCATCCGGCTCGGCATCGTCCGGCTCGGATTCGTCCGGCGCCTGGCCGGACGAATCGCCTTCGTCATCGGGCGTGTCGGACGACGCCTCGATGCGACTCAGGTCCACGCCCGTCAAATCGAGTTGCGTGATGTCGAGCGTCGAGAGATCGATCGGATCCCCGTCCGGCGTCACACCGACCAGATACTCTACCGCCGCCTCGTGCTCGAAGTGCCGTGCCCACTCGAGCGGCACGCCGTCGAACTGCTGATCCCGAACGGACGTGTCGGCACCGCCCTCCACGAGCGCACGAATGGCCTCCAGGGCGCCGTGACTCCCCGCCGGGTGGAGAGCCGTGAGCCGATTGTCCCACCAGTCGTGGACGGTGTTCGGGTCGGCTCCGTTCTCGAGCAGCCAGCGTACCGCATCGACGTGGTTGTTCTCCGAGGCATACATGAGCAGACGCCCGTAGCGGGCCTTCGCGACGAACGCGCCGGGCTCGCTCTCGAGGGCGGCGGCGGCCGATTTGTACGCCCCCCACGCCAGGGCGGCGGACAGATCGGGTTCGACACCCCGCGCCTCCAACCGCGCCGCGAATTCGTCGCGCTTCTGGAACCCGGCGACGGCCAGCGGGCTGAGCCCCAGCCAGTTGAGCGAGACGATGTCGACGCCGGCCTCGAGCAGCACCTCGAACGTTTCGGTGGCGCCCCGGCCGATCGCGTAGTGGATCGGGCACTCGTAGTGCTCCCACAAACTCATGCGTTCGTTGAGCGCGGCGGGGTTCGCGGCCAGTAGATCGCGGAGTGCCGGCCCATCGTCGAGGGCGATCAGCGGGAAGATTCGGGGCGTCGCCCCGGCGCGCAGAAGCCAGCGGGCCAGTTCTTCGCGCATGTCCCCGAGCGTCGCCCAACCGAGCGGGCCCCAGCCGTGGACGTCGTCGCCAGCATTCGGGTCCCCGCCCCGCTCGACGAGCAGCTTCGCGATGCCGAGATCGCCACGGTCGGCCGCCCAATGCAGCGGCGTCGCGTGATCCGCGCCGTCGCGGACCGTCACGTCGGCGCCCAGATCGAGCAGCGCCTCGACGGCAGTTCGCTCGCCCGCGATCACGGCGTGGTGCAGGAGCGTCTGTTCGGCCCACGCGAAGCGGGCCTCGAGCAGTTCAGGGGTCGCCGCGACGGCCTCGATGATCGCGGGCCAGTTCCCGTCTGCCAGCAGCTCGCCCAGTGCGTCGTGGTCAGACATGTATCGGCTCCGCCATCGGGGGTCAGCCACCCGGAAGATTGAACTGGTGCGTGCGCGCTATACTGGATCAACACTGGATCAACGACTGAAAGTACACCCTCGGCGTGAAACTGCCCTGCGGTGATCAGGGGTGGGGTTGTCCGCGCTCGGATGCGGTCCGATAGGATGCGGTCCCATCAAGTTGCGGCCAGTGGACCGATGAGGAACGATTGCATCAGCCGAGACGTTCAGCCTCCTGGAAAAACACCGTAGCCGGAGAACCGATATGCGTTTCAATAACAGTGCGCACCCTTCCTTCGCGGGCATCTCGCTGGGTTTCGGGTTGCTCGTTTTCGCCGGGTGCGCACCGAGCGATGGAGCGGAAGCCACGACCACTGCGCAGACCGCATCGGTCGAGCAGGATCAGGCGATACAGCCGCTTCCCATCGCGACCGCCCAAAGCGGCGCCGTGGTGGCCAGCCAGGGGGCGGCCGTGTCTCAGAACCTGGCGCAGGCCCAGATCACGGTCGTGTTCAACCGCCCGGTCGCGCGAGGACGTGAGATCTTCGGCCACCTCGTTCCGTTCGGCGCAGTCTGGCACCCGGGGGCCGATCAGGCCACGTACCTGCGAACGACGGCGGACATCCTCTTCGGCGGTGAACTGCTGCCCGCGGGACGATATTCGGTCTGGGCGGTTCCGGGCCCCGATGAGTGGGAGATCATCCTGCACCGCGATTGGGATGTCTTCCATCTTCCGTTCCCCGGCGAGGATGGGGTCCAGCTGCGGCTGACCGTGACGCCGCAGAATGACGCGGACCACATGGAGTCACTCGCGTTCTACTTCCCGGTAGCCGACGCACGTTCGGGCGTGCTGGCGTTCCACTGGGGGAACACGAAGCTCGAGATTCCGATCGAGGCGCCCGGACCCG
>JBGMQU010000244.1:0-3311 GCA_048060725.1 Gemmatimonadota bacterium
GGAGGTGGCCAGGGAGGTGGCGAGCAAGCGTATGCGCCCGGGTATCCCTCGCAGGAGTATCGCCGTCTTCCCCCCGGCGTGCTCCAGCCGCGTGACGGCACGTACGTCATGCAGATGACAGAGGAACTGTGGGAGACGATCTACGTCGATGATGTAGACCTGATCGCCGTCGACCACCCCGACTCGGTGGACGTGTTCGTAGACGAGCGTTTCGTTCCGCCCGGGCCGACCGAGCTTCGACTCCGGGAGGTCGGGGTACGGCACAGGCCCGTGACGGCGATCGATGGAGAGGGGCGCGACCACTCGGCCGCGCTGGCCGCCCGTGACTACGCGTACGTGTCGAGTCTCAGACCAGGTCGGTTTCAGGGCATCGCGGAACCGCACGAACTGGTTCTCGATCTCGGCGACGTGGCGAGAGCCGGCGACGCAGTGTTGTATCTGACGGGGTGGATCTTCCCCACCGACGCGAGCATCAACGTCGCGATGCGCCAGTCCGACGCCCTGACTGCCGAGTTCCCCGTGCTCGAAGTGATCGACCCGGCCGGAAGCTGGCAGGTGGCGATCGAAGACCTGTCATTCCCCTCGGGCAAGGACAAGACGGTCGTCATCGATCTTTCAGGGAAGTTCCCGACGTCGGATCGTCGCGTGCGCATCCGCACCAACCTGATGATCTACTGGGACGACGCGTTCTTCACCGTCGTCCCGTCGACGTCCGACGGCGCCGTCTCCGAACGGGGAGATTCCGAGCGGTCCGGAAACTCCAAACCGGCTGGAGATCCCAAACCGGCTGGAGATCCCTACGTCGTCACGACCCTCGAGCCTACCGACGCTGATTTCCATTACCGCGGATTCTCGCGGGGATTTCGGAAGGGTGGACGCTACGGTCCGCATTGGTTCGACTACACCGCGGTGACGACCGAGCCTCGATGGAGCGATCTGGCGGGTACGTATACGCGGTACGGCGACGTCACAGAGCTGGTCCAGAGCGGCGACGATATGTATGTCGTCGCGAACGCGGGCGACGAGATCACCCTGACGTTCAACGCGGCGGCCCTGCCGCCTCTGAGCGAGGGGTGGGCTCGTACATTCCTCATATATACGGACGGCTGGGTGAAGGACGGTGACCTGAACACGGCGACCGGCAACCGGGTCGAGCCGCTGCCGTTCCGGACGCAGAACCGCTACCCGCATGGCCCCGACGAGGCCTACCCGGATGATGCGGCGCACCGTCGCTACCTCGAAGAGTACCAGACGCGGGTGGTCCGACCGAAGTTCTAGGTTCCGGGCCGCCAGGTTGGCGTGGTTTTCCACCATCGACGCTAGTGCGGGTGGTCTTCCACCGTCGACGGCTCCAGACGGAGCCAGATGACGCCCGCCAGGATCAGCGCTCCGCCCCCGAGCTGTAGAGGGAGTAGGCGTTCGCCGAGAATCACCGCGGCCAGGCCCACTGTGATCAGCGGTTCCAGCGTCGAGAAGATCGACGCTCGTGCGGGGCCGACCCACTGTACGCCGAGAAGGAACAGAGTCACGGGAATCGCCGTTGCCGTCACGCCCAGCGCCACAAGCACGCCGATCGTGCTGGTGTCGGTCGGAACCGAGAGTCCGTCGCCTACGAGCCCTGCGGTCGTGAGGATGACGGCGGTCGTCGTCAGCAGGATCGCCGTCGAACTGATCGCCGGGACGTCGGCCATGACTTCGTGGCTCGTCACGATGAACCATGCGATGAGTACGACCGCCGCGAGCACCCACAGGATGCCTATCACATCGACGGTCGCGATCCCCTGAATGACGATCAGGCTGCACCCCGCCGTGGCGAGTAGGAGCGATAGGACGCGGCGGCCCGTTAGCCTCTCCCCCCCCCAGAACCTGGAGACGAGGACGACCACAGTCGGGTAGGTGAAGAACACGAGGGACGCGAGTCCAGCGGGGATACGGGCGAGACCGAGCATGAAGACGAGCGAGTTGACCGAATAGATGACGCCCAGTACGACGATGCCTCGGATTCGTTGTGCCTTCGGAAGCGGCGTGTGAGTGATCCACACCAGCGTCCAGAGCAGTGCTGCTGCGAGAAGGAATCGCCACGCGAGTAACGGCACGACACCGACACCGCGGTCCAACGCGATCTTCCCGAGCACGGCGAGCCCGCCGTACCCGAGTGACGAGCCGAGGATGGCGAGGGTGCCTTTGGTTTCATTCCGCATCGCGAGAATCTCGCGATTCCAGGCGAGATGCAAAACCGACCCCTTTCTTTCTCGATGTACCCAGTCTCCGCCGAAGCTCGTCAGGGTCCGAGGTGTGCGGAACAAGAGATCGAAGGGGATCTGGTGCTGAGGACCCTGCCGAGGGGCTGGTTGACGGGCAAGCGGAGGGGGCGGCCCGTCGGTCTTGATGCGCGATTGAGGCCGCTGCATACGCTGGAGTGTCCGCACACACGCTACACCTCCCGACAACCGTATGGAACTTTACGATTCGTAATGTTCCATACGGTTACCGAAGGAGGGGTGGTGTACCTCGACGAGGAGTCCGTCACGGCATGCGATCGCGCACACCCCTGGAATACGCGCTCATGTGTCTCATCGCGCGCGCACCCCGGACGGGCAACGAACTCGTCCGTTTACTGCGAGAGTATCCGTTGGCGGCAAGCGGGCAGAGCCCTGGCGCGGTCTACCCGGCGCTGCACCGGCTGGCGGACGCGGGTCTGGTGACGTCTCGTCGGCGTGCTCGAAGCGAGGCAGACGCGATCTCACGTCAGAACGCGGCTGCCCGACGCGCGGGGGCTGGGCGGTCGACTACGGGCGGGCGGTCGACTACGGGCGTCCGGAGGTTCCGAGAGCATGGGTTGACGCGAAAAGGTGTCGCGAGTTTGAGAGAATGGGCCCTACGGCCGGTCACCCGTGCCGAGGTTCTCGAGAGACCGGACCACCTGCTCCTGCGGTTCTCGTTCGTGGTGGGCCTGGCCGGCGGGACCGCTGCGCGCCGATTCGCGGCTCAGTATCGGCGAGTGGCCGAGCGGTTGACGGTGGATACGGCTCACGCGCTCAACGAGGCGCGGGCGGAGGCGTCACCCTCTGCCCGCCTGGCGATGGAGCTGTCGCTTCGACTCCTCGAGGCCAGAGCCGCATGGGCCGCACAGGCCGCGGTCGAACTGGCTGACTTCGCTGCCCGTAACCCTCAATTGGACGAGGCCGGGTCGGCTCGAGTCGTCCGATCAGTCGTCGAAGGGTTGCCACCTCACGTTCGAGCCGCGATTCGTTGGCCTCGGCTCGACGGTCCGCATCGAGCGCCCCGAGCTCGCGCTCGATCTCCTTGAC
>JBGMQU010000245.1:0-3307 GCA_048060725.1 Gemmatimonadota bacterium
ATGCCGGAACGGCTTCAGTGCGAACACCTACACCACACCGCCCTGTGGCGCGAATGGTCCCCCAGCCCCCGGATTACCGCCCCGCCCTCGCCAACCGCTCGTTCACCAGGGCGACTGTCGTGGGCGTAGGAGCCGCGTCGCTCTCCTGAAGAATGCGATAGAGGCGCTCCAGCTCACCCATGAGGCGCCGCCGCTCGGCCGATTCGTTATCGCCTCGTCCGTCGAGTGCGCGTTTGATGCGCATGGACAGCTCGAACTGTTGGCGCAGCCCCAGTTCGGGTGTGAGGACGCGGGGATCCATCTTCACCCGCAGGCGCTCCGAGTATGACGTGCCGTCCACCGTGAGCCGGACGGTGTACTCGCCCGGTAGCGCCACGGGCCCGCGTGGCTCGGCCGGCGTATAGCCCGCAATCGCGGAGATCGGGTAGCGCAGGCGTACGCCGGCGGGCCGCTCGTAGTGGAGGTCCCACACAAAGCGATGCATGCCCGGCTCGGCCGAGAGCACTCCAGGCGGGCGCACCCAGAGCGGCGGCACCTGCTGCCCTTCGAGCATTGGCTCGGGGATGTCGTCGGACGCGAAGCGGCGCACCAGTTCGCCGGATGCGTCGAGAATCTCCAGCGTCACCGGACTCTGTGGCTCGCTACCTATCCAGTAATAGAGGATCGCGCCTTCAGGCGGGTTCTGGCCGGCGGGTTCGTCCGCCGGAAGTGGCGTGTCCGTCCAGCGGTTCCAGCGGAAGCGCCACGCATCTCCTGGGGTAAAGAGACTTGCACGGGCCGCTGCCGACGCGCCGTCGATCTGCCTGAGCGGTGAGATATCGTCGAGAATGCCAAAGCCCCGCCCGTGCGTGCCTATCACAAGATCGTTGTCTTTGATGACGAGGTCGCGGATCGATGTGGCCGGCAGGTTCCGCCGCAGGGTCTGCCACTGGGCTCCATCGTCTATGGAGAAGTAGACGGTCTGCTCCGTGCCCGCGAAGAGAAGCCCCGGCCGCACGGGGTCCTCCTTGATCGTGTTGGTGACACCTCCGTCCGGTATCCCGTTTACGATCTCGGTCCAGCTCTGGCCGCCGTCGCGCGTCACGTAGAGGTGCGGGCGCAGGTCGTCTAGGCGGATGGAGTTCACCGCCGCATACGCGGTGAGCGTGTCCGTATGCGACGCGTCCATCATCGAGATCTTGCTCCACGGCTTGTCGCGGATTTGCTCCGGCGTCACGTCGCTCCAGGTCGCACCCCCGTCCCGCGTCACATGGATGAGCCCGTCGTCGGTCCCGACCCAGATCCAGTCGGTCTTCACGTAAGACGGCGCGATGGTGTAGATGACGCCGGGGTGACGCCGGCGCGCCTCGGGTGTGTCGCTGTACTTGCCCACACTGGGGGGCACGACCGAGTCTGTGCGAGTCAGATCGGGCGAGATTTGCTGCCAGGTCTGTGCTCCGTCCGTCGTCTTCCAGAGCGTGTTGGACGCAAAATAGAGTGTGCGAGGATCCGTGGGCGCGAACAGGAGCGGCTGTGTGCGGATCGTGAAGTAGCCGGCTCCACGGAGCGGCTTGGGCCCGACGTTCTGCACGTCGCCGGTGCGCCGGTCGAAGCGGGACACTTTGCCTCCATAGACGATGTCCGGATCCAGCGGATCGGGCGCCACGTAGCCGTATTCCTCGACCCCGACGGGACGCCACTCGCGGAAGGTGATCTGCCCGTCGTCCCCGCGGCTGGAGACGCACGCCGAGCCACTTTCCTGCTGCCCGCCGCACACACGGTAGGGGAACGCGTTATCGGTGTTGACGTGGTAGAACTGCGCGGTGGGTTGGTTGTACCAGGAGCTGAAGCTCTCGCCGCCGTTCACGGTGATCACCACGCCCTGATCCGCTGCGAGGGCCATCACTCTGGGGTTGGTCGGGTCGATCCAGATGCGCTGGTAGTCGTCCCCGCCCGGGGCGCCTCGAAACGCCTCGAACGTCTCGCCCCCATCGGTGGACTTCCAGGTGACCACGTTCGCCGCGTAGACCACGTCGGCATCGGTCGGGTCGACCTTCACCTCGTTGAAGTCACCGTCCCGTCCCCAGACGCGCGGATCGGTCTGCACGCGGCGGAACGACTCACCAGCGTCGTCGCTACGGTAGAGGCCACCCCGCTCGCGTGGCGAGCCCACGATGGCGTACACACGGCTCGGCAGGCTGGGGGCGATGCCGATACCGACGCGCCCGAGGCCTTCCTCACCGGTCGGCAGGCCTCGACCGATCCGCCGCCATGTGGTTCCGCCGTCGGTCGACTTGAAGAGCCCACTCGCCGGTCCGGAAAACACGGCGTTCTCCCAAGGCCCGTGCTGCGACTCCCAGAGGTCTGCGTATACGACATCCGGATTCACGGGGTCCAGCGTCACGTCGGCGGCACCCACTGTGGGCCCGCGGTAGAGCACCTTCTCGAAGCTCCGGCCACCGTCCGTGGAGCGGAATACGCCTCGTTCCTCGTTGGGCCCGTAGGGGTGGCCGAGTACCGCGACGAAGATTCGGTCCGGATCGCGGGGATCCACCTGAATCTGTGGGATCTGCTGTCCGTCGCGGAGACCCAGGTGTGTCCAGGTCCGGCCGCCGTCTCCCGAGCGATAGATGCCGTCGCCAGTGGTGAGGTCCGGGCGCTGCATGCCCTCTCCACTGCCCACATAAATCACATCCGGGTCGGAGGGTGCGACGGCTAGGGCGCCGATGGAGCCGGTCGGCTGGTCGTCGAAGATCGGTGTCCAGACGCGGCCGTAGTCGGTGCTCTTCCAGACCCCCCCATTCACGAATCCCACGTAAAAGAGGCCGGGCCGGCTCGGAACGCCGACCACGGCCTTGGTGCGGCCGCCCCGGTAGGGGCCGATCATCCGCCAGGTCAGACCCTGGTACAGCGCCGGCTCGACCTGTTGGGCGGAGGCATGGGTGACCGCCGGGGCGGTCAGGAGGACGGTGGCGAGTCCGAGGGCGATGCGTCGCACGTTCATGGGAGCCTCTGTGGAGCCTTCGGGTGTCGTTCTGCGGGCGGGCCGGGGCCCGCCGAAGCGATCACGGTAGGCTAGGGGGTGGTTGCGAACAAGGAGGAGGGATGACCGTTCACCAGCCGAATCACCCCCCGAACTGACAGCGCCCCCTTCATGCCCGCTCGTCCAGCTCCCCCCAGCGATCAAAGGCCCTCTCGATTTCCTCGGGGATTTCCTTCGCCCTCCGGCTCGCGGTCCGAATCTCGCCGGGGTCTCCCTGGAAGAACACGGGATCGGCGAGTCGTTCGTGGACCTTGTGTAGTTCCTGCTCTAGTTCTTCGATCTGCC
>JBGMQU010000246.1:0-3242 GCA_048060725.1 Gemmatimonadota bacterium
ACCACCACGTTTCTTGCGACGCGCCCCAGTCGCTCCGCGAGGTACTCGAGATGATCGCGCCGCTCGGTCAGAAGGATCGGCGAGCGGCCATCCTCCAGCGCACGGATGACATCGTCGATGATCATCTCATTGCGTTCTTCAGAGGCTGCAAGTTGACCGTAGACCTCTTGGATCGCGGGCACACCCGATGGGGGGTGGAGCCGGAACCGAGTCTCCCGAACGATGAGGCGGTGCTCGAACGGACGCCGTGCAGCCTGGCTTCTGGGGTTCACCGAGCAACGGATCGGGCCAATCTGCATGTTCAGGATCGGATGATGCCCGTCCCGCCTCTTCGGTGTTGCCGTGAGGCCTATGATGTAGCGGGCCCGCACCTCTCCCATCACGTGCTCGAAGGAGACTGCAGGGACGTGATGGCATTCGTCGACGAGCACGTGCCCGTAGGATGCGACGATATCGTCGACATCCCCACGGCGCACGAGGCTCTGGATCATGGCAACGTCCACGGCTCCGGTGGTCCTCTTCCTCCCGCCCCCGATCTCACCGATATCGCAAGGCTTCAGATCGAGAAAGAGGCCAAGTTGCGCCCGCCATTGGTCGACGAGTTGGGTGCGATGCACGATGACGAGCGCGTTGCGGCCTCGGCTCGCGATGAGGTGGGCGCCGACCACGGTTTTTCCAGTCCCGGGGGGGGCCACGAACACCCCGGTCTCATGAGCCAGGAGAGTTCGAACAGCCCTCTCCTGCAGGTCCGTGAGCTTTCCGTGGAATCGCAAGGCCAGCGGCTCTCCCTTGATTCGCTGATCGTCGACGACGGGTTGGATGCCGTGAGCCTGTAGCACCTCCTCCAGTGCTGACAAGCAGCCCCGCGGCAGACCGATGTGTCCCGGCAGATCCTCGGCGCAACTGATGATCCGGGGTGTCCGCGCCGTCGATAGCCGCATCGCTTGCTTCTCGTAGAACTGCGGGTTCTGGAATGCGGCCAAGCGGTTGATGCGGTTGACGAGAGCAGGAGGCAGGCCCGCCTTCTCGATGAAGAGTTGCTGGGCGAGTACGACGCGGACCTCCGAAGGGAAAGGACCTCTGATCGGCAACTCGGGTCCTCGACCGGACGGCAAGCGCAGCCAGGGAAGTTGCACTTCCTCGCCGCCGTCGTCCGCCCGATGGACACCCAGGACCTTCCCGCCCGCTGAGGCCTCGCGAGCAAGCTCATCCACCCGGACCGGATCGATGCGTGGCAGTGCCGCAAGATAGGCCCACTGATCCGGAAACGGCTCCCAGGCGTCATCCACGAAGACCGTGTGACCGTGCTGCCTCGCGGCGTATTGGAGCGGTAGCGCGATCAGGTTTCCGAATCCGCCGCGCGGCATCCGATCCTGGTTCGGGAAGAACCGATCGTAGGAACTCATGGGGATCTCCGGCCGACGGGCCATCGTCTCCGTGAGCAGATAGGACCCCATCATGCGCGCGCTACGCGCAGAAACAGCCGCGGAAAAGAAGAACCAGACGTGCGCCCCGTCGCCAGAGCGAGAGCGCTCCGCTGCGGGGGCAAGCCCGAAGCGCCGCGCTGTCTCTACGTATGCGGCCACATCCTCTCGCCAGGGGCCCTTATCGAAATCGACGGCGAGAAGCCGGCAGGTATCGTCCCTGAGAAGCGGGTACACGCCCACGACATGGCGGCCCTGGAGGTGATCGACAAGCACCTGATCCGTGACCTCCAGGAATGCCTGATTGGGGCACTCCCCGCACCTGACCTTGGGCTTCCCGCAGACCCCGCCAACCCACTCGTTGGCGCACGCAGGGGCGTACCCCTGCTTCTGGGTCTTGGAGTTCCGCCAGAGCTTCGGGAAGACATCTGTCCTTCCGACGAAAAGCGAACGAAAGAAAGCCACCTTCTCGTCTCTTGAGCGGGCCTGCGGTTCGGGTTCTAGCACAGGCGGCGCTGAGCCCGGCATTGCCCCCGCAGCAAGACTGGCTTTCAGGTTGTCAAGACGCTTCTCCGTAGCGGCCCGTTCGGCATCCAACTCGGTGAGGCGAGCCTCGGCGTCGGCGATCAGCCTGCGAAGGGCGTCCGGGTCGGCGGAACGAGGCATTACCGTGCGATCAGCGCTTCACCGCCCCGGCGCGGACTCGGCGAACCCGGCCTTCTCCAGGCGTTGGGCGAAGCGGCGGAGGCCGGCACGGATCCGGAGGGCATCCAGGTAGGCCGGCGGCGTCATTGGGTCGCGAACGAGGGAGGTTCGATGGGCCTCGGCAGCCTTGAGGACGCCGTCCGGATCTGCGGTCCAGAGCCAATCGAGAAAGGTCGGTGGACGGGTCGGCTCCAAACCGAAAGTCGAGAGAACAGTCTCCGGAAAGTGCTTCGTGTTCCACGTCACGATCACGTCCGCCTCGTAATGAACCGCCAGAGCGAGCACGTGTCGGTCTCCCTCATCGGGCAGTCCAACGTCCTGCTCGGCGCCACGGAAGTCGCTCCCCCACCCCTCCGGAAAGGCCCTTCGTAGCTGAGATTCCAGGTGCTCCAATTGCCTCATTGAAAGGCCAGCCTCCGCACGTAGGTTCCGACGGACCTCGTCCAAGATCAACTCCGACCACAGCGGCTCATACAGTCCTTCTACCGCGAGCCACAGAAGGAGATTCCGGAGTTGGAACGGATACAGGACGTTCGCATCTAGAACGGCAAGGAGCCTCAGTTCAGTAGCCCTCGCCCGCGTCGGCCGTAGTCTTCGCCATCTCTCGAAGCGCCGCGACGCGATCCCGTCGCGAGGCCGCATCCCCACCTCGGTGCATCGATTGCCCGTATCGCTCCACATCGGCTCGGGGGATTCGACGGTGCGTCCCGACCATCCTGTAGCTCAACTCTCCACGGTCAAGGAGGTCGATGAGTGTCGGCCGGGACATGCCGAGTTCCGCCGCGGCCTGGGTGGTCGTGTACTCCGACACGCCACGAGAACCCTCGACCACCACCGCGTTGCCCTTTGAGAATTCCTCCAGGACCCTGTCCAGGGCCTCACCGGCCCCAGTGGAGAGCTCCACGCCAGCCACACGCACAGACCCCTTCCGGGCCTGCCGATTTCGCGCCACCCGTAAAGCTTCCTTCATCCGCCGAGCGGTATCCACGTCTTGCTTCGATGGCTCGATTCTGTTCTTGACAGCCACGATCCTTCCCCGACACGTATGAGGCGCACATTCGCAATAAATGAAACTACTGCAATAAATGAAATCCGCGCAAGGGGGCGTTGGTG
>JBGMQU010000247.1:0-3203 GCA_048060725.1 Gemmatimonadota bacterium
GGTCGGGGTTCTGCTCGATGACTCGCTGCATTCGAGCGACGCTCGATGTCGCGAGCCGCTCGGCCTCACCCATCTCACCGACGTCTGCACGTGCATGCGCTTCGCGGGCCTCCGCTGCGCTTAGATTGCGCGCCCATCGCAGGTTCGAGGGATCGTTCCGCACCAGCGGCTCCAAGAGATCCCGCTGCGCACGATACTGGTCGAGGGCGCCGTTCACATCGCCGCGGGCGTGGCGGATGCCGGCGAGGTAGTGGTGCGCGACGACCAGTCGGTAGATGAATGTGGCGTTCCCTGGTGACTCCTCGACCAGATCGGCCTTGATCGCCAAGTCGGCCTCGAAGTGCTTCTGTGCATCGTCCAGCCGGCCCATGTCGGTGACGAGAACACCCAGTAGATTGTGGCCCTGACCGATGTCGTAGCGGCGCCTCGCGTTCTCGGGATCGGTCTCGGCGACGAGTCGCTTCGCGTCGAGACTGCGCGTGAACTCCTCCAGCGCGCCGTTCAGTTCTCCACGTGCATGCAGGATGGTGCCGACATTGGTATGGCTGTAGCCCACCTCGAGTTGGTAGGTCAGGTTGGCCGGGTCGCGGCGAGCGAGTTCGTCGGAGATGTCCCGATAGGCTGAGAAGTGTGTCATCGCCTCATCGAAGCGACCCTCGACGAAGTAGCGGTTCCCAGCGTAGAACTCGGCTTGGCCGACCGCGAAGAGCCGGTCCGGGTCGTCTGGCGCGCGATCGGAGAGTGCACTGGCCAACTCGAGGGACTCCTCAAACGCACGACCCGCCTCGGGGAGACGACCCTGGTCCATGCGGACGTCACCAATCTGAAACATCGCCCGCGAAAGCGACGCGAGCTCCTCGTCGGTGAAGCCGTCCGGGGGCACCGACGCGAAGTATTCGACCGCCCTGTCTCCGACGTCGTCGAGGATGTCGAGTCGACCGAGCGGCTCGAGCTGGTCCCGGAGGTCGCTGAGCATGAAGTCGATCAGGCTCTCGGCCTGAGCCCTCCGTGCGTCAGCCTCCCGGCGAGCATCCGCGACCCGCGCGGACTGGATCGACGTCGTCACCGCGAAGAGGGCCAGGCTCACGAGGATGACCGATCCCGAACCCACGACGAGACGGTGGCGCCGTGCGAACTTCCATCCGTAGTACGTCAGGCTCGGTGGGTGGGCGTGCACCGGGCGAAACGCGAGGTGCCGCTCGATTTCTAGCGCGAACTCTTGCGCCGTGGCATAGCGTTCGGTCCGATCTCTGGCCATCGCACGGGTGATGATCCAGTCGACGTCGTCGTGGAGGTCCTTCCGGAGCTGCCCCGGTGTTGTTCGCCGGAGGTTCGCGACAGTGTTCTGCGTGTCATCGAGCGAGAGGAAACGGGCCGTCGGCGTCGGCGGGTCCGTCATGACATGAGACGCCACGGCGCCCCACCCAACCTTGGCCGCAATGTCGAATGGCGCGATTCCCACGAGGAGCTCGTAGAGAATGACGCCGAGCGAATAGATGTCGCTGCGCGTATCGACATCACTGAGCCCGTCGATCTGCTCAGGGCTCATGTAGGCCGGGGTTCCGATGACGTTGTCCCTCGACTCGGACCGGCTCCGGACGAACATCTCGGGGTCCACGGCCGTCGCGATACCGAAATCGATGATCTTCGGCAGCGGCTGACTGTCGACCTCCGAGACGAGGATATGCTCCGGCTTCAGGTCCCGGTGGATAACCCCCTTCTGATGCGCGTGTTGGACGGCGTAGCAGACCTTGGCGAAGAGGGCCAGCCTTTGACGGATCGTGAGCCGATGCTCGTCGCAATAGCGCAGGATGGACGAGCCCAATACACGTTCCATGACGACGTACGGGGCTCCATCCACCGTGATTCCGGCGTCGAACACACGCGCGATCGATGGGTGGTCCATGACCGCGAGCGCCTGTCGCTCCGTTTGGTAGCGATCGAGGACCTCAGTGGGCTCGTCGGTCGCCTTCAGGACCTTCAGCGCGACCGTGCGTTGAACGGGTTCTTGCTGGTGAGCGACGTAGACCGTACCCATCGCGCCTTCGCCGAGCACTTCGACGATGTCGTATGAGCCGATTCGCGAGGGGTGGTTCATGCGGTCCACCTTGGGGACTGCCGGTCGGCGCAGTCCCCTTCTTTCCGACCGACAGCATGCCGACGGCCGGGCACAACCTATGACCAGCATGGCGGTTGGGGGTGATATCCGCAAGCGCGGGAGGAGCGACAGCGGGAGGAGCGCTCGGCGCCTAGCGGCTACCCTCAGCCGCAGCGTCCGTCCCCAACCTTCGGAAGCTCTTCACTCTGTCCTCACCGGTCGGCAGCGATGACTCGCCCGCCCTACGGCCAGATCCCCCGCTCCAGCGCCACATGCGCGACCCGCTCGACAGCCACCACGAACGCGGCCGTGCGCAGACTCACGGGCTCCAGCGGATCGCCATTGCGGCCGAGCTCTGCGCGCGCGGCGTCCAGCGCGTCGAGTGAGCCGTCGAGGTCGGCCTGCTTGTCCATGACGGCGTCGGTGGCCTGTATCATGATCCGCTCGAGCTTGCCGTTCACCTCGGCCTCGTCCCACTGCTCGTTCTTGTTGTTCTGAACCCACTCGTAGTAGCTGACGGTCACGCCGCCGGCGTTGGCGAGGATGTCGGGCAGGACGGGAATGCCCCGCTCGAAGAAGACCGCCTCGGCCCCGGGCGTGGTGGGGCCGTTGGCGAGCTCGACGATCATGCGGGCCTGGACGTCGGGAGCGTTGTCGCCCCGGAGTTGGTTCTCGAGCGCCGCGGGGATGAGGAGGTCGCAGGGCAGCGTGAGGAGCTCTTCGTTGGTCACGTCCCGGCACCCCGCGAGGCCCTGAACCGAACCGGTGTCACGCTTGTGCTCGATCGCGGCTTCGGGATCGATGCCGTCGGGGGCGTGGATGCCGCCTTGGGAGTCGCTCACCGCGACGATGCGCGCGCCGGCGTCGCGGAACAGCGTCGCGGCGATGGAGCCGGAGTTGCCGAATCCCTGGATGACCACGTCCAGCCACGCGAGCTCCGTGACGCCGGGCAACACACCTCGCGACAGGGCGTGCCGGGTGGCGAAGAGGCCGCCACGGGCGGTCGCCTCCCTGCGGCCGAGCGATCCCCCGATGTGGACCGGCTTGCCTGTGACGACCCCGAGATTGTTCTGCCCCTTGTGCATCATCTCGTAGGTGTCGTAGA
>JBGMQU010000248.1:0-1167 GCA_048060725.1 Gemmatimonadota bacterium
GCATACCAACGGTCACCCTTCTTTGCTACATAGCCTTTCACGACTACTTCTCCTTTCGGGTTGCCGACTCTCGGAACCCGGTAGAAGGATCGGTAGAAGACCAAGGAACCAACAGTCGATCGTCGAGGCACTCGAGGCTTCACTGTCGCTCCGGTCGGTCTGACGGTCGCACGGGTGGGGATTGACTTGAGAATTCGACGCTGGTGGTCGATAATATCTGCATATCACCCCAGTCGCTTCGGTGGCTGGGTGCGAGGCCTGCTTCGGCGGGCCTCTGCGTTTTGGTGGGTCGCCACGTGACGTGGCAGTGCTCAGCTCAGAGAAGCCCACTGGGGCCAGTGGGCTTCGGCTGCCTCTACTGGTATCGCGACCCCGAGTCGGGTGGTTTCGTTGAAGACCTCGTCGGCGAGTTCGGTGAGCGCATCCTCTCCGGCATATGCGACGACGGTGCCGTCCTCCGAGTTTCGTGCTTGGTAGAGCCCTGCCACGATCCCGATTGCGACGGTGGCAGCACTTACGAGGCGAAGGCCGGCGCGCCTGCGCAGGTCAGTGAGAAATGACTCTATGACTTCGCCGAGAAGCTCCCACGCGGCCTCGTTCTCGTTGACGTAGCCACGGCCGCGAATGGGGCCCACCCGGCCGGCGAGGTCCTCGAGGGGGATGTCCCTCAGGGCCCATACAACCTCGTCAGCTATGCATTCGACGGTGGCCATGTCGAGGAGACGGCGAGCGGCCAGCTCGGCTTCTGGTCGTAGGTCTGGATGCGAGATGAGGAGCTTGGCCAGAACCTTGGCGTGCTCGGTGCCGGACAGCGCGTCGAGCGCCGGTGTCCCCACTTCGCGTCGACCGGGCGGCATCCTCCTAATCTCCCTGCTCCACGACCCGCAGGTGCGACGCGGTAGCCTCGAGTCGCACGCCCGTGAGTTTGAGGCAGTGGTCGCGCAAATGGTCTCGGTGCATGCCGGGCTGGTCCGCAGCGCGGAACACCTTCACCGCGAGCTCGTGGCGGTTGGCGGTGAGCGCGGACTCGGCGAGGGCCACGACAGGCATCCACTGATTCGACCCGAGCCGACGAGCAGCGTCCACGTAACGCGTGTGGCGGTGCCCTGCGATATGGAGCCACGCGATCAGTTCGAGCGCTTCGTCGGCCTGGTAGTCCTGGTAGGC
>JBGMQU010000248.1:1267-3182 GCA_048060725.1 Gemmatimonadota bacterium
GCGAGCTCGGCACCGACAGTCTGGAACGCCCGGTACAGGGCGAGACGATCGGCGCCTTCGCGCCGTGGCCCGTCGTGGCGGGCCACGCGGTCACGGAGCTGGCGGGTGATGGCGAAGGTGCGGCCCTTGGGCACGAACTGGGGCGGCCGCCGACCGGCCAGCTTCTCGTACCAGCGATCGGGGTTGACCGGGAACGTGTCCCAGTGCTCGTAGCGGGCTCGTCGGTTCAGCCGAACCAGCGGCGTGTCACGCATCGGTGCAGTCATCGCACGCTTCTCGAGCGCCTGCTTGAGCACCTTCCGGCGTGCCTTTGCCAGGGTGGTTTTGTCGGGTTGGGCAGCCGAGGCGAGTGTGGACGCGTCGATCCCGGCTGGGACCAGTCGGGCCCGTAGATCGGCGAGGTGGCTCAGCTTGGCTTCCACGTCGCGTCGGCTATGCAGCGTCGACCGCAGGCGGTCGACCAGGTCACGTTCAAGAGAGTCGAGGTCGCCATCGAAGTCGGTGACTGCGACGAGGGCGAACCACCAATCCCAGTGACACCACTCGACCCCGGCGAGATGGACCCACGGCTCGGGTCCGAATACCGGGACACGACGCGGCTTTTGGGTCACGACTGGGTCCATCTCTGACGGGCTCGGACAGGTTGGAGACAGGCGAGCGCATCGAGGGGTTGGGACGGGTCGAGCCACACCCGAGCAGTGAATATCGCCTCGGCGTCGTCCCAGCGTCGCTGCCGCCACGCACATAATGCCAGACCGTGTAGGCACCGCAGGAAGGGCCGGTTGTCGATCATCCCCCACGGAAGCACGCCGTCGAACCCGTCGGGCAGCGAGCGCTCGGCGACCGCCACCCCGGTCTCGTAGAACTCGACGGCCGGGCCCGGCCCACGAGTATCGAGGGCGATCAGCCCCAGATGCCCCCAAGCGTCGACACAACGGTCATCGATGGCGAGCAGACCTTCGAGGAGGCGAACACCGTCGCGGTGATGGCCGGCCCGGTGCAGCTCGGCGGCATCGACGATCGGGTCGCTGTCCCAGTCATCCGGGCTGACGCTGGGCAGCACCTGCTCCATCTCGAAGCTCGGTCGCACCCCGGCGGCGATCACCTCCTGGCACAGTGGATGTACCGGCTCGCCGGGTTCACCCCAGTACTCCTCGGCAGGGTCCCAGTCACCCATCGGGTTCAAGGCCAACGGGGCTCCCACGTCCATGAGGACCGTGGAGAAGCGCGGGTACATCCACCGGGCGGCACTGCCCGGCTCGGAGAGGGGAAGCGGAGTGGCACCGGACCAGCGCCGGTAGGCGTTGAGGAGTCGCCGGGTCTGAACGGGCAGTGGGCCGACCGGCGTGATGTCAAGGAGTGAGACCGCGTGGTGCTCACCTGCTCTCCGACATACAGCCACCAGCCCTCGGCGTTCAAAACCATCGAAGTCCACCGCGTCAACCTCGACCTCGACACCGACCACTTCGCCGCGGAACGGGTACCGGACGTTCTCCTCGAAGGCCTGGCGGAACGACCACAGCTGCTCGTTCTCGCCGTAGGCATCGAGAAGGGTCTCTTCAATCAGCTCGTCGATCGTGTCGCGCATCAACTCAGATTATCGGCTCTTCGGAAATGAGCGGGGCTTGGTGATTGCAGGGATATGACAGGGGCTCCGCCAATCTGAAGGTATCTATCGCCTTCAGATGGGAGAACCCCGTGGAAATTGACCCTACTGTCATGTGCGAGCTGCTCGTCGGACTCGGCGACGTAAACGTCCTGGGTGTCGCCGGTTGGGCTGGCAAGAGAGCGCTCTAATGATGTGAACAGCTCGATGACGGTCGGTGCTTCGAAGATGCGGTAACGCTGCCTGCCGACATTTCGCTGTGTCAGGATTCCCGCATCGGCGAGGCGGTTGATGGCTGCTCCCGTTGCG
>JBGMQU010000249.1:0-3122 GCA_048060725.1 Gemmatimonadota bacterium
CCGGTACATGGGCGAGACCGCCACGACGATGAAATACGGGCACTATGACTGACCGTCCGTGTGCGGTCCGGCGACACGCCCCCCATCCGGGTCGGGCGGGGTTGGCGGCTGGAGGGGGGCCATGACCTTCAGGATCACGTGCCCGGTGTGCGGCGCCCGCGACGTGTACGAGTTCACGTACGGCGGCCATGAACGGGGCCCCCGGCCCGAACAGGAGGGGCTGAGCGCCGAGGATCACTTCCGCTGGGCGCAGTTCCGCGCGACCCCACCGCGCGCTCAGGAGGAATGGTGGTACCACGGGCGCGGGTGCGGCGTGTGGTTCTCCACGTGGCGTAACCCGGCGACGAACCGGGAAGAGAGCCCTCCCGCATGAGCAGGCTCGCGCCCTCGGTCACGGAGAAGATCGACAGGGATCGCCGGCTGCGTTTCGACTTCGTCGGCCGACAGCTCGAGGGCTTTGTCGGCGATACGGTCGCGTCCGCCCTGTGGGCCGCCGGGGTGCGGACGATGAGCCGGAGCTTCGAGTACCACCGCCCGCGCGGCCTGTATGACCTCGAGGGGGAAGGGTCGAGCGGTCTCGTGTCGATCGGCGGCGTGCCCAATCAGTCGGCCGGGACGACGCTGCTCCGTCGCGGCATGACGATCGCAGCGCAGAACGTGAAGGGCGACCCGGCCCGCGACGCGTACGGCATCCTCGACTCCTTCGACCGGTGGATGCCCGCGGGTTTCTACTACAAGATGTTTCACCGGCCCTACTCGGCGTGGCCGTTCTTTCAAGACCGGATGCGCGCGTTGGCCGGGCTCGGGACGCTCGACGTCGACGCGAAATTCGAGGCGGGGGCGCGTACCGAGCTGTACCTGAACGCCGATGTGGCCGTGATCGGCGGAGGCGCCGCCGGGATGGCCGCGGCGCTCGCGGCCGCCGACCACGTCGATCGCGTGTGTCTGTTCGAGCGGCGGCCGTGGATGGGCGGCCACCTCGAGTGGCGCGTCCGCGAACGGGACGGCGCGTCCCTTCGGGACGGAGTCCTCGACCTGGCCGAACGGGTCGACGCGCACCCCGCGATCAGAGTGTTCACCCACGCGCCCGTGACCGGCGTGTGGGGCGACAACCTCGTGACGGGCTTCCAGGTCGGACCGCGAGACGGAAACCGGACGACCGACGGATACGACGAGCGTCACTGGGAATGTCGCGCCCGGTCGATCGTCGTCGCGACGGGAACGCTCGAGCGGCCGCTCGTCTTCAACCACAACGACCGGCCCGGGGTGATGCAGGCCGACACGGCGTGGCGTCTGGCCCGGCACTACGGCGTGTCGCCCGGCGAGGCGTTGGTCTTCAGCACGGCGGACGATCTCGCGCTGGAGGCCGCGGCGGACCTGGCGGAGATGGGTGTCGGGATCGCGGCAGTGGCGGACGCGCGCACCGCGGGGCACGACGCCGAACTGGTGGAGCGACTTCGCAGCCACGGAGTCGAGTTTCTGCCCGGCTGGGCGGCCGGGGCGGTGCGTGGCCGGAAAGCCGTCACCGGCGTGCACATCGGGCCGCTCGCCGGTGGGGACAGCCGGCGGATCGAATGCGATGTCGTCGTGGCGAACGCGGGCCGGCAGCCCGAAATCGGCGCTCTGTCGAGCGCGGGAACGACGTTCGCCTATTCGCGCCACACGGAGACGTTCTTGCCCGTCGACCATCCGCCCGGAGTCTTCGCGGCCGGGCGACTGCTCGGAGTCAGCGACACCGACGCGATCGAGACGTCCGGCACGACCGCCGGGCTCGAAGCGGCCGGCGCCTGCGGCGCGGATGTGGCGGCGGACCTGGCGGCCGCACGGCTGCGGCCCGACGCGCTCCCCGAACCCGCCGAGGGGTCCGGCCACCTGTGCGGCCCGGATCTCGGGGCCGGCCGGAAGGCGTTTCTCGACTACGACGAAGACGGGACGTGGAAGAACGCGAGGCAGGCCGCGGCCCAGGGGTTCGACGTTCCCGAGCTGGCGAAGCGATTCGGCAACTTCGGGCTCGGACCGGGCCAGTACCGTGTCCCGGGGCAGAACCTCGCCATGGCGATGGCCGAGATCGCGGGTCGACCGCTCGACGACATCGCGTGCACCACCGTGCGCCCGCCACTCGTTCCGCCGACGCTGGCGACCCTCAGCGGACCGGCGCACGACGTTCACAAGCGAACCGCGCTACATGAAGACCAGACCGTGAGAGGAGGCGTCTTCCGTCAGGTGGGACCCTGGAAGCGCGCTCGATACTTCAGCGACGATCGGACCTGCCGGGATGAGATCCGCAACGTCCGCGAGAACGTCGGCCTGCTCGACAGTTCCCCGCTCGGGAAGTTTCGAATCTTTGGCCCCGACGCGATGAAGGCGCTCCAGCGCGTCTACATCTCGAACATGACGACCGTGAAGACGGGGCGCTGCAAGTACTCCGCGATGTGCAACGACACCGGCAACATCATCGATGATGGCGTCCTGACGCAGATCGGCGAGGACGACTTCTACTTCACCACGAGTTCCGCCCGCGCCGACGCAGCGGTGGAGTGGTTTCGCTATCACACGCGGTACGACGGGTGGGACTATCACCTCGTCAACCTCACCGACACGCTGGCCTCGATAAACATCGCGGGCCCCAACGCGCGGGCGGTGCTCTCGAAGGTCACCGAGGCCGACCTGTCCAACGGCGCGTTCCCTTACATGGGATACCGGCAGATCACCGTCGGAGACGGCGTGCTGTCCCGGTGCCTCCGCCTGGGGTTCGTTGGCGAGCTGTCCTACGAGCTTCACTTCCCCGCGAGCTACGCGCAGTACGTGTGGGATCTCGTGTGGGAGGCCGGAGCGGAGTACGGCATCCGTCCCTTCGGGCTCGAGGCCCAAAACTGCATGCGAGCCGAGAAGGGACACGTGATCGTCGGAGTGGAGTCGGAGCAGCGCGTCACGCTGATCGACATCGCCATGGGCTGGATGTGGGATCGTGCGGACACGGCGTCCCGGAAGATCGGCGCCCCGGCGCTGCGGGCGTGCGCAGACCAGACGGGTCGTCTCAAGCTCGTCGGGCTTCGCATGGACGCCGACGCCGGCCGGCGCCCGTCCGACTCCCCGCAGGACGGCGCCCTCGTAGTCGAGGG
>JBGMQU010000250.1:0-3117 GCA_048060725.1 Gemmatimonadota bacterium
TCGAGCAGGGTTGTTCAACACACCCCTGGACTTCCTGAAGCACGGGCGTCCCCCACCCGTCCTCGGAGTAGGTGTACTGAATACGCTCTCTCAGGTCGGCTGCAGAAGACCCCCGTGCCCTCGTTCGCACGCGGCCCCATTGATCGTGACTGTACGCGTCCATGGACTCACCAGTCGGACGTGTGACTGCGCTCAGGGGCCCGAAACCCGGCTGGTACTCGTACCGCGTTACGAGGTCCTGGTAGCAGAGAGGGTCCTCGTCGAACCCGAACAGGGGGTTGCAGTTGCCGAGCATTCGCTGCTCCTCAACGCGCCCGGCCCCGTCGTACAGGGTCTGCTCGGCAACGCCGCGCAATCCGATGACACGCACCAGGCTCCCGCGCTCGTCGTAGTCGTCGAAGAAGCTCACGTCACCGAGGGCGTCCATGCGCGCCGCGACTTTGCCCCGCAACCTCGCGGGGACGATGTCGTCCACCGGGTAATAGACGAACAACGTCCGGTCATCACCGCCGCCGTCACCGTCCAAGGGGCCGTTGACCTCCATCAAGCGGCCGACGGGTTGGTCCAGAGCAAGCCATCCCTCTTCGAAGGTGATCTCCACGCCGACGGCGGCGGCAGCCTCCCTCGGGTCGAAGGACGGCGCCACGGATGGTGGGTCCCCTTCGGGGGAGTAAAGCAAGTACGTCGTGGTTCGCTCAACCGGCGCAGGTATCGGCGGCTCTCCTTCGAAGCGGGCAATCCATCCAGACACCGTTTCTGTCAACGTTGCGCCGGTCGCCACATCGTACTCGAGGTGGGTACACGCCAGCTCTTCCTCGTGCCCGGGAACAACGCTCGAGCGGCATATCGCCGTCGGCCGGCCGGGCCATTCCGGGTCCTCGTACGCATAGGTCGTCTCTGAAACCGGCTCGGTCAGCTCCAGCACGGCAAGCTCGTCGACAGAGGCCACTCGGCACTGCTCCGGGTCGGTCGAGGGATCGCAGCCTGACGGGGCCATCCCGTGCCTCTCTGTAAGCAGGCGCCCGGACCCGTCATGATCCCAGGTCGTGATGAACCCCCGCCCGCCTTGCTTGCGTGTCATCCGTCCGCCTTCGTCGAATACCATGGCCGCAAAGTCGCCCACGGTCGGGCAGGTGCAGGCGCCGCGCACCTCGACGACACGGTGGACACCAGACGGTGTGGGGCGGATGTAGTAGACGCTGTAAAGCCCCGACAAGTAGGTCACGCGGGCGGCGTACTCGCCGGCAGCGAGGTTGAGCGGACGCGGAAGGTCCGACTCCACGTGGTACTGGATGTCGATAATGCTCTCGGTGGGTCCCTCTGAAGTGCGAGCCCATCCCGGATGGTCAGGGTCGGACAGAGGGTAGTACTCGTGCCGTTCGATCAACACCCCGCCGCCGCTGACGATGTCCTCGAGTCTTCCATAATCGTCGTACCAGTATGATCGCCACGGCGAACCGTTCAGGTCCACGTCGCTGAGCTGGTCCTCGCCCGATCCTCCCCCGTATGCGTAGTCGAGAGTCGTCTGGCCAGACCGGATCTGTGTGATCCTGTGCGACGCCACATCGGCCACCACATCCCATGACCACCTCCCGAAGGCATCGAAAACACCGGTGGGCAGGCCATCGACGAGCTCCACGTCAAACCCCTCGCCGGTGGACGCCGCACGAACCCGGCGCAGGGAACCGTCAGGAGGACGGGCAAAGAAGTAGGACACGTCGTCATCGACCCCCCGGAAGACGTACTGCCCCGAGCTGCTGTCGACGCTCAGCGTCGGCTCCCGCTTTTTCGACGGCCCCGAGTAGGAGTAGGTGCCGTCAGCATGCCGGTAGAAGTAGAACGCCCGGTTGTCGGCCGTCAACACTCGGTAGTAGCCGCTGCCCTCGAAAGTGAGGCGGGCGTCAAAGGGCGAAAACCACCCTCGGCCGAGCCAGCCTTCGTCGTCGTTCAGGCTGTCGTATGCCCGCACCGCCAGCGCTGTCCCGGTGGCGGGGAGCGGGTCTGTCTCCTGAAAACGCATGTTGCCGTTCGTCAGCCGCACCGGGAGGCCGACGGCCGGTTCCTCCTCGCACCTATCGACCTTTTCATCGAAGATCGGTCGCCCTCCGCGATCCGACTCAGTGCCGTCCTGGTCCTCGGGTGGTGGTGTGTAAGGAAGCGTCTCCTCCAGCAATTCTCGATGACAGGGAAACGACTCGATTCTCCATGTCCAGCCATCGTAAAACGGATCGTACTGATACGAGTGGACGATTTCTTCGCCGGAAAACTCGGGAAAGATGACCCAAGCCTCCATCGTCGATCCACCAGAAGGGTTTACGAGGAACAGCTGGAGTGACGCACCACCCGCCTGCAGGAAGGTCCAGCCGACAACCAGGTGAATGAGGTTGGGGTCCTCCGTATCACGACGATGCTCGAAGGAATCGATCGTGTACTGGTCGTCGATGATGTTCACCGGGCCCAACACGGTGGGGTAACTTCCGTCAGGGCACATTTCATGGTGGGAGTAAGCCGAGTAAACACCAACATCGTGAGGGCCGGCGCCCCAATCCACGCACGTCAGGTCCCAGGGGCCAAGAGGATAGGCAAGTTGCTCGAGCCCGATGCCACTGCAGGGCCCGGGCCACCCATTGCACAGAATCGGGTCACAGGAAAGCTCACACCAGTCATAGTAGGTCCAGTGGATGGACCCGAACTCACACGAAATCAGCTCTTCGTTGCAGCGAGTCACACCGCCATTATCGGTGCAACACGTGTCTGCGCTCACAAAAAGCTCGCCGGAGAGCTGGTCGAAGTCGAAGTTGGTGACCGTGACCTGACACCCTTTTTCTCCGAAACACAGCTGCGAGCCAAACATCAACACCACCGCAGCCGACACGGGCTTCGCCCAGCCAATCCAACTCAACAGCACTCGGCTCGTCTCCCTCATTGCCCCTCCAGTCAGCTTCTCAGGCCACTTGGTTTACTCGCCAATCGCGGAATCGTTTTTTTGAAGCACGCATCTCAATATGGCGCTCCACTCGCTCCACTGGAGAATTGTCAGAATACTTGTTTACAGCCTCCTGTGAAATGTATCTTTTTGGTCAGTCAGGCCATTCTATCAAAAAACCGGTGATGGTG
>JBGMQU010000251.1:0-3111 GCA_048060725.1 Gemmatimonadota bacterium
ATGAGGCGGTAGCCCTGAGTAGAGCACAGACGCGGTCGATCGTTTCTCCACACGACCAGAGCGTGACCTTCGTCGAGTTGTTCTTCGACCTCGTCTTCGTCTACTCCGTCACACAGGTCGTGGGCCATCTGCACCACCACCTCGACTGGGTGGGAGTTGGCCAGAGTGTTCTCGTGTTCTGGCTGGTCTGGTGGGCCTGGACACAGTTCACCTGGGCGCTCAACGCTGCCGACACGACGCATGTGTCGGTGGAGATCGTCACCCTGCTGGCCACCGGCGTCGCCTTCTTCATGGCTGTCGCCCTGCCCGGGGCGTTCACGGCAGGCCCGCTGCTGTTCGCGATTCCCTATGTCGTCGTACGAGCGATCGGACTCGGGCTCTATGCCCGCGTCGCCTGGGAAGCGAGCGAGTCTCAGCATGCCTCCGTGCGATCGTTCGCGTTGATGTCTGTGGGCGGACTGGCCGCGGTGATCGGTGGCGCCGTGGCGGGAGGAACGACGCAGTATTGGCTCTGGGGGATTGCCATTCTCCTCGACGTCATCGCCGCGTTCGCGGTGGGGGGTACGGATGGGTGGGACCTGCACCCGGAACACTTCGCGGAGAGACACGGACTGTTCGTGATCATCGCGCTCGGAGAGTCGCTCATCGTGGCCGCCGCGGGTCTTACACAGGCCGAGTTCTCCGTGACGGTGTTGCTGGTAGGCGCTCTCGCGGTAGGCACCACCTGCGCCCTGTGGTGGACGTACTTCGCCTGCGCAAAGCCGACGCTCGATGAGGAGCTGGAGCGACGAACCGGTGCGGAGTTGTCCCAACTGGCCCGGGACGCCTACACACTCCTCCACTTTCCACTCGCGCTCGGCGTCATCGCATTCGCCTCCGCGATCGAAGGAATCGTGGCGCACCCCTCCGAGCCACTCGATCTGGCCAACCGCTTCGCGCTCGGTGTCGGTGTCGTCCTGTTCACCGGGACGATGTCCGTCGCGCTGTGGCGGGCCACGGGGAAACTCCACGCCCTCCGACTCGGCCTGTCGCTCGCTACCTGCGTCGCGATCGTCGCAGTCGGAGGAGTCGTCCCGATCTTCACCCTGTCCATTGCCTTCGCGGGGAGCCTCCTGATCGGCGTCCTCGAGCACCGGAAGTACGGAGGACACGAGTCTGTACCGACGCTCTGAGGACACCGTGGCGTGATCATCGGGCCTTGACCATAGCCCGGCACACCACCCATTATGTGGGTGTTTATCACCCACGTCGTGGGTGGATTGCACAGGACAGCGAGACTGATGTCTGAGAAACCGCTTCTGCCGCGAGCGCTCGCTCCGCTCCTCGAGAGCCGACTCGCCACCTTTCCCGTGGTTGTGGTCATCGGGGCACGGCAAACAGGGAAGACCACCCTTACCCAGGGCGCGTCAGGCAACGATCGACTCTACGCGACGCTTGATGATCTCGACGTACGGGATCAGGCGGAGCGCACCCCGGAGGAGCTCCTGCGAAGGGCCCGGCGCATGACGCTCGACGAAGTCCAGCGGGCTCCGGACCTCCTGTCCTCGATCAAGCGCGAGGTCGATCGCGAGCGGGAGGTAGGGCGATTCCTCCTCACCGGGTCGGCGAACTTGCTGTTGATGCGGAAGGTGTCCGAGTCGCTTGCCGGGAGGGCGGTCTACCTGATTCTCGGGCCCCTCACGCCGGCCGAACAGTCCGGGTTGGGCAGAACTGGCCGATGGACGACCTTCTTCGAAGAGGCGCCGGCCCGCTGGCTGGACGCGGTCTCGAACAACGAGATGGAGATCCGCGAGCCCTGGGAGGCGTTCGCGACACGTGGGGGCTACCCCGTCCCCGCCTACCACATGGACGACGCGGCGACGAGGGCGGCCTGGTTCGATGGATACGTTCGTACGTATCTGGAGCGCGATCTGCGCGACCTCGCCTCCGTCGATAACCTCGCCGATTTCCGACGACTCATGCGGGGTGCGTGTCTGCGCGTGGGCAACCTCCTCAATCAGGCGGAGCTCGCGCGCGACGTGGGCCTTCCTCCGTCGACCGCCCAACGATATCTGGGCCTGATGGAGACGTCCTTCCAGCTCTTGAAGGTCGAGGCTTTCTCGGTGAACCGTACGAAGCGGCTCACGAAGAGCCCGAAGCTCTTCTGGACCGACACGGGGCTCGCGCTCCATCTCGCCGGCGAATCGGAGCCTCGGGGGGCGCATCTGGAGAACCTGATCCTGAACGATCTTCTGGCATGGAAGGAAGGGCTCCCGAACCATCCTCAGGTTCTCTACTGGCGGACGAGCAAGGGGGCCGAAGTCGATTTCGTCGTCGAGTGGGGCGATCGCGTGCTGCCGATCGAAGTGAAGAGCGGTCGACGCGTGCGAACGGCAGACGCGCGGCACCTGCGCACCTTTCTGGAGGAGTATCCGGATCTCGCGCCCGCGGTGGTGATCCTGTACGGAGGCGACGAGACGTTCTGGATCGGGGATAGGATTCTCGCCGCCCCCTGGCGGCGGATCCTGTAGGCTTGCGCGCAACTGACGCGGGCGCCGCCCGCGGTTGAGAGCCGCTTCAAGCACCTCACGAGACTCGTGGTATGGACCTCGCCACGCTGTTCGACCTGTACGCGCGCTACCGAACGCCGCGGAAGTCGGACCGTGAGCGGCGGGCCGACGCGAGACGGATCGAGCTGTGGACACGCGTGCTCGGGGTGGAGAAGGATCCGAGCAGTATCTCCCTCAGCGACTGGGAAGGCTTCCACGACGCCAGGCTGGCCGGTGTCATCGACGCCCGCGGGGAGCGAGCGAATCCTCCCAGACCCGTCGGCCCCCGTACCGTCGAGGCCGATCTCAAATGGCTGAAGTGGGTTCTGAACTGGGCCACGAAGTGGCGGACCGAGGACGGATTTCTCCTCGCCGAGAATCCCGTCCGCGGCTTCGAGATTCCGGTGGAGAAGAACCCGCGGCGACCGGTCGCAACTCAGGGTCGCTACGAGGCGATTCGGGCCCGGAGTGACGACGTGCCCATGCGTGTCACGAGTGGGGGTCACGTGACGACCGTACGGAGCTATACGACGGAGCTTCTCGATCTCGCAAACGGGACGGGCCGGAGGCTCTCGGCGATCTG
>JBGMQU010000252.1:0-3095 GCA_048060725.1 Gemmatimonadota bacterium
GGGATACGTGGAACCGAGCTACGATGAGGTCGGGCGTGCCCGTATCCTCCACATCATGATCGATCGCGGAGGCGGGGAAGAAGCACTCGATCCGGCGACGTCCGTCCCGGACATGGAACCGACCGTCATCCCCCTGTAGTCGCGGAGTCTCCCCTGCGGCCACGGTCGGCGCCCACCCTGGCCGGCGGCGGAGAGCCTGAGAGCACGTTGTTCCATGGGGAAACACCAGGGGGGGCGCCTTCGCGCCCCGCCAGTGCCGGTGTGAGGCTCAGGCCATCCCGAACAGGTGCATCGTGTTGACCGGCTTGCCCTGCATCTTGAGATAGTAGAAAAGCTGCGCCTTATGCAGGGTCAGGTGGTTGACCATCCCGAGCAGCTGCTGGCCGAGGGCGGCCGGGTGGTCGGGCGCCCACGGTGCGGGCGTCGGGTCGTCCATGCGGTCCTCCGCCTGAGCGATCATGTCGAGCGCGAGCTGCTTGTCGGCGGCCAACGCCTGTCGCGCCTCATCCACGCTGGCGACGGTCGGGAGCGACTCGGCGGGAGGAAGCATCGCCTCCTCGGGCATGTTTTCGGGATCCATCCCCTCGGGCATGCCCCAATCGCCGGTCACGAAGCCCCGGCACGTGCCGCCGCACGCGCTCGTGATGTGCATGAGGAGCTGGCCCATGGACATCCAGTTCTCACCGGCCGACGGCTTCCAATCCAGATCGCCATCGACATGATCCAACAGCCCGTTGGTGGCATGGTACGCGGCCTCGACTTCGGTCTTCAGCAAATCCGTCCAGTTCATGTCCTGTGCTCCAGGTTATGGGAACGGGAAAACTCGTGATCGGATCGGGGGAACACCCTATGCGGAGGTCGTACGCGCGGGTAGACCCGTGCCGGAAAGGGTAAAGCGACCAGATGTGGGCGACCCGGTTCTCAGGCGGCGGACGACTGCCCGTGGCGCACGGTTCTTCGTCGATCGCCCGGGAGCGGAAAGGCCGATGCGGGACCCTGCCACTCGCCACAGGTGGAGCAGCAGTACCCGCTGTCCCCCTGCCGGAGGTACTTCCCGCACATGTGCGGCTCGGCCTCGCCGTCGACGACGCTGATCGTCTTCCCGCAGTGGCGGCACGCGAAAGACGTCTTCTCCGCGGACAGACCCCGCGGCCGGCACTCGTGAGCCGACAGCCAGACGCGGTAGGACTCGCCTCCGTCGGTGTCCTGAGCGAACCCGCACACCTTGCAGAGCCGGTAGCTGTACCCGATACCGCCGGCCGGCCCCTTCTCCATATAGATGTCGAACAATCGTCGAGGGCGGTCGGGCGAATCGGTCCAACCGCAGCTCGGGCACGCCAGACGTTCGCCTCGCGCCCGCCGCCTGGCGTCCTCGATCAGCTCTTCCTGTGAATACGCCGCGACGTAGTTCACGGTCTTGCCGCCTTTGTTTGGCTGCTCGGATTGCTTCCGCACCGGAGTGCAGATCAAGTCTCGAGCCGCCAGAGCACGACAATTGTAATAGGTTGTGCCTTAATGCGTTACACTGATTCATGTACTCCATGTTCATCGGTGGCACGGGCGGCAGTTCGACCCACCCGCTGCGCGTTTTGCAAACGCAGTCAGGCCGTGGATGGGCTCACGCACGTGGTTCGCGCGGCAGGTGCTACGGGATTCAGGCGTACGGCATCGCCGGCTCTTTGCCGAGCAGACGTGCATAGACGGCGAGTGATCCGCGGTGGTGAGCCGAGTGATCGATGATGCCCGACACGACGGCGGCGCGAGGCGCACCGCCCATGATCGCCTCGTCCTCGATCGGGGCGAAGAGATCGTCGTCCGACATGCCTTCGATCCGGGCGATCGCGGCGTCGTGTGCCCGATCCAGGTGCGCGACTGCGTCGGCGAGAGAGGTTGTGGCGCGGGCGTGCTCCTCATGCTCCTCGAAGTTCATGTCCCACCCGTTTCCGAATGCGCCCTCCATGAACCAGTCCACGGTGCCCGCCACATGGGACACTTGAGCCGCGACGGAAAACATTTCCGGCTGCGGTGCGAAGCCCGACTCCGACTCCTCGAACACGGCCAGGGTGCCCTTGAAGTACTTCCGGGAATTGTCGAGCTGGACGACCAGACCGGGGGCGGCGGACATGAGAACCTCCTGTAGAAAGATTCGGGTTTTGTTCGGTCACCGACTATCGGCCGCGACGCACCCGGTGTCAACGGTGCGCCGTCGGGGGTGTCGGCATCGCACCCGATCGCGGTATCAGTGTCTCTGGACCTCGGCAGAAGGAGAACGCCATGAAGAACACCTCGCTCTTGATTGCTCTGGCATTTGCGTCGGTCGCCTGTTCGGGCGGGGAACCCGCCGCCGAGCCCGAGACGAAGACCGACGCGTCGGAGCCACCGCAGTACGAGACGACCGAAGTGGCGGACGGCGTCTACCAGTTCCGCTTCATCGGACACAATGCCCTCTTCGTCGTGACGGACTCGGGCGTCATCGCCTTCGACCCGATCTCCGTGGACGCCGCAGCAGCCTACGCGGAGGAGATCAAAGCGCGCGCTCCGGGGGCGCAGCTGGCAGCCATCGTATACAGCCATCGAGATGCCGACCACGCGACGGGGGCCAACGTGCTCCGCGAGGCGTTCGGGTCGGACGCGCCGATCTACGCGCATGAGAACGCCGCCGCCCCGCTCGTCGAGTCGGCCGACCCGGATCTCCCACCGCCCGATGAGACGTTCGCGGACCACGCGTCGCTGGCCGGCGGCGCCGTCGAGCTCCACTACCTCGGCCGGAGCCACAGCGACGACATGATCGTCGGCTTCGTGCCCGAGCACGGTATCGTCTTCGCCGTCGATTTCGTGTCGGCCGACAGGTTCGGGTACCGCGACCTCGCGAGCTTCTATTTCCCAGACATGCTCGACGCGATCGCCGGTTTGCTCGAGATCCCTTTCGAGACGGTCGTTTTCGGTCACGGCCCATCCGGCGACCGGGCCACCATCGAGCGCCAGCTCCAGTACTACCGCGACCTCGACACGCAGGTTCGCGCCGCAGTCGAGGCCGGCCTGAGCGAGGACGAGACCGCTGCTCGGGTCCTGCTCGAGGACTATCGCGAGTGGGA
>JBGMQU010000253.1:0-3012 GCA_048060725.1 Gemmatimonadota bacterium
ATGACCGGCTTGTCGAGGTCCCACAACTCGGTGAGGCCGGCGAACCCGCCGGGGCCGAGGTCGTCGTCCTCGTGCGCGCCCTCGCCCACCGCGGCCTTCAGATCCCAGCCCGCACAGAAGATCCGGTCGCCCGCACCGGTGAGGATGGCGCAGAGGAGTTCGTCGTCGTCCCGGTAGTCGCAGAAGACCTCGCCGAGACGGTGGCTCGTCGCGTTGTCGATCGCGTTGGCCGGCGGCCGGTCGATCGTGACCTCGAGCACGGCCCCGTGCCGCTCGACCCGCACGCCGTCGCTCATGACGACTTCACGCGCGCGCCGCGACCTGACGGACCTCGGTGACCCGCTAGTTCCAGAAGAACCCTACCCCGAGCTGGAAGAGATCAGGCTGAAACTCGATCGTCGTCGACATCCAGTTCGCGAACGGCACGATCGCCCATTTGCCGCGCGATCCGAGGTTGGCGCTGTACCCCGCGCCGACCTGGAACGCCGCACCTTCGTCGCTGAATTCGCCCGCGAGGATTTCCAGGTCCGCGCTGGCGAACCCCGCCCCGCCCTGGAGGTAGAAATTCCCACGCCCCGGGAAGACCTGGACGATGAAGAGCCCCGAGTTGATCTGGAGCTCGGCGTTGTCCTCCGTTCGATTGAAGGAGAGCCCGCCGCCCCCGATTCGGACGACGTCGGATAGCGTCCCGCCGATGATTCCCATCCCCGAGAACCCGTCTGTGCGGTCGTCGCATTCTTCGCAGCCGAGCGATCCGTAACCGAAGCCGAATCCGCCCCAGATTCCCGAGCGCGCCGATTCGCGCCCCTCGCCGCGCTGAGCCGATGCCGGGGCGGCCATCGCCAGTCCAAACAGAATGACCGGGAGCGCGGCAGTGATCGATCGTTTCATGTCAGGCCTCTCTCTGGGGCAGCAGTTCCTCGAGTACGAGCTTCGTCTTCGGGAGCAACTGCGATTCTTCGAAGTATCGCGTGACGAGTTCCAGAGCTTCGACGGCTGAAGTCAGGTTCAGGTAACGGAGAAGATACCGAACGTCGTCGAGGTCATGAAACTCCTCGCCAAGCCGCATCGACGCGCTCTTCATGGCGAGCAGATACTCGGGACGGGCCGTAAACACGCGCAGATTGGGAAGATCGAGAAACGGATCGAACTCGCCATGAGGGCTCAGAAACCCCTTTACCGCATCGTTCAACCAGTGCTCAGCGATGCCCGCCTTCGCCGCCACCCGGTGCGCCGCCTCCCTCACGAGGGCGGTGGGTCTGAAGTACGCATCGACGTCCGCGGTGGACGGTCGCGCGTCCAGCGCGAGACACATCACCGCCCCACCGACCAGGTACACCTCACCCTCGGCGTCGACCGCCGCGAGTTCGGCGTCGAGAAGAGCGAAGAGCCGGGGCATCTGGTCCCGGTTGAGGGCCTGTTGATCCAGCGTCACACCCTGTCTCCGACGGTGGAATCGATGAACAGGTTCCTCCTCTTGAAGGGGACGGGCGACTCCTTCAGGAGGTGTGCGCGAAGACCGGGAAGCGACGTCGCGAAATGGGGCTCATCGAGCGGCGTCACATCGGTGACCCAGTCGGGGGGGTCGACGCCGACGACCGCCGCCACCTGTTCGACCATCGCCGAGACATAGTTCCGAAGGAACGGGGAAAGGCTCCGTACGTCCCCTTCGGCCGTGGCGGCCGAGAGTTCACCGGGTCCGAGTTCCGAGAGGAAATCGTTCAGTGCGGCGAGGGCGAATCGATGGTCCCCGTGGGTCGCGGAAGCGTCGCGGAGACCCGCGAGGATCGTCTCGAACTCGTCGCGACTCTTTGGTAGAACCCGATCCAGGACGTAGCTCGACACGTCCTGGCCGGCCTGTCCCGCACGCCGCTTGAGGATCGCTTTCTGGGCCGGAGATACCCTGATCTGGAGCTGTTGCGTCTTCGTGCTCATGACTTCAACCTCGAATGCGCGCCGGAATATGTCAATACGTTATGTATTGACGTACTATGCGGCCGCACAAAAGGGCGTCCGTAGACGCCCCCTCGTGCCTGACGTGCCTTTCCTGCCGGCCGACGGCTACTGCTGCTCGCTCGCCTTCGGCACACCGAGCGCTTCCAGGTCGACCGTCAGCTTGTCGATCTGCGCCTGGATCGCCGGGTCGACCGTCGGGTCCACCCGACCGCCGAGGCACTCGCCGAAGAACACCTCCATCGAACGATAGAGCGCCATCCGGTTATCGGCGTTCGCGAAACCGTGGCCCTCGTTCTCGGCCAGCAGGTACGTCACCGGAATCCCACGATCGCGCAGCGCCGCGGCCATCTGATCGGACTCCTGCTGGGTCACCCGCGGGTCGTTCGCGCCCTGGACGATCATGATCGGATCTTCGATCTGGTCGACGAAGTTCAAGGGCGAACGGGCCTGCATGTCCTCGACATCATTCATGTCCGATGGATCTCCGACATGCCGGTAAAACGTGCCCTCGAGGAACGGACGCCAGTACGGCGGGAACGCCTCGATCAGCGTCACGAGCGACGACGGCCCGACGTAGTCGAGCCCGCACGCGAACACTTCCGGCGTAAACGTCAGGCCGACGAGCGTGGCGTATCCGCCGTACGACCCGCCGTAGATCCCGACCCGGTCGGGGTCGGCGATGCCCTCGGCGATCGCCCACTCGACTCCATCGACGAGATCGTCGTGCATCGCGCCGGCCCACTCGCCGACGGCGGCGTTCGTAAACGCCTTCCCGTATCCGGTCGATCCGCGATAGTTGATCTGGAGCACTGCATACCCGCGGTTGGCGAGCATCTGCACCTCGGGCTGATACCCCCAGCCGTCGCGCGCCCACGGCCCGCCGTGGACCACGAGGACCATGGGCAGGTTGGTCGCCTCCATGCCGCGCGGCGTCGTCAGGTAGCCGTGGATCGTCAGCCCGTCACGCGCTTCGTAAGAAACGGGCTGCATGTCGGCGAGACCCTTCCCTTCCAGCCACGGACGCGGACGGAACAGAAACTCTGCCTCGCCGGTGTC
>JBGMQU010000254.1:0-3008 GCA_048060725.1 Gemmatimonadota bacterium
TTTTTCGGCTAGGTGATCTTGAAGCGTACCGCGATTATCTGCGGTCGCATGAATCAGAGATCCTCGAGCCAGGCATTGCCTTTCCCTTCGTTCGGCGACTTCTGGGTCTCAACAGAGGGTTGGAGGGGGACCCTGTCGAAGTGGTCCTGCTGTCCCAAAACAGCTCTGACACGGGACTCCGGGTCATGGAGTCCATCGAGGCGCACGGTTTGGACATCTCTCGGGCCGCCTTTCTCAGTGGTGAGGATCCCGGCCCGTATATGGAAGCATTCAACGCAGTTCTTTTTCTGTCTGCCAACGAAGACCACGTGAGGCGTGCAATGGAAGCAGGGCTCCCCGCTGGCCGTGTCCACGGACGTATCGAACTCGACGACTCAAGTGACGAGGAAGTCCGCATCGCCTTTGATTTTGATGGCGTTCTCGTCGATGACGCGGCAGAAGCAGTGTATGCCGAGCGCGGATTGGCGAAGTACCAACAGCACGAGACAGAGCACGCCACTGAACCGCTCGACGCAGGTCCGCTGAAGGCCTTCCTCGAACGAGTCGCCGAGCTGCAGAAGCAGGAAAAGGAGCGACTGGAGGCGGACCCGAGCTACAAGATTCGTCTAAAGACGGCGATCGTCACAGCCCGCAACGCTCCGGCTCATAAGCGCGTCGTTCATACGCTTCGTGATTGGGGGATACACGTCGACCAGACGTTCTTTCTCGGTGGCATGGACAAGTCTCGTGTCCTCAAGGAGTTCAAGCCACACGTGTTCTTCGATGACCAATGGGATCGTGTCGAAGAAGCTGGTGAGGTCGCACCGTCGGTGCATATCCCCTTCGGCGTGCGTAATCAGGAGCACACCGACCAGTGGGATCAGGAACTCGGTGATGCACCCCGTCAAGCACCGGAAGTGGACTGAAGACGATTTCGAGTTCGTCCGACGCCTCTCTACGCGCCGCGTCCGCCGGGCGGCCTGCGCACGTTGACGTGGGAGAAGAACATGGGCGGACGCGCGTCTCCTCACTGGCGTGCTGTTCATTTATCTGGCGCCTCGTTGCCATGGCCTTCTACTATCTTCGAGGTGCCCTTCGACCGAGGAGTGAACGGTAGTCTCCCCGCATCCGGACCCGAGCGCCTCCGAGCCTAATGACCGTGCGTCAATCGTCTGTAACCAGTGCCTGTTGTCTACTTGCGGTGTTTTCCGCCGTCGCGTTGATCGGTGGGTGCGATTCCGTCCAGGAGCCACGAGACTGTTCCCTCATCGGCGTCTTTTCGTTCGACGTGACGTTGGTGGACTCGCTCACCCAGGATCCCGTCCTCGAGGAGGGAGCGCGAGTGTTCGTACAGGACGATGACTTTATCGAGGAGCTGTTCTCTGGCGGAGGAGGGCGGTTCCGCGGAGTGAATTCACGGGCAGGGGTGTATGCGGTCAGTGCGGTGAGCCCCAGCTACGAACCCTGGGTGCGTGCGGACGTGCGGGTCGTTCCCAACCGATGCAACGTCGATACAGCGATCCTTACGGCAAAGCTGGTTCCTCTCGATTGACCGTCAGGTTGCTCAGGCGTTTCAGCTGAAACGTTTTTGGGGGGTCTCCCCGGCCCGACGCGACTTCCCCGGGACAGGCTTCGTCGCACCCCGTACAATGGCGTCCGGTCAGGTGTTGCGCGGGGTCGTCTCGCTGTAGTACATTGTACTACATGAAAACTGCTGCTGTAACGATCCGGCTGGATCCGAGTCTCGAGGAGCTCCTCGACCGAGTCTGCCGCGACACGGGACGATCCCGCAGTGAGGTCGTCCGTGACGCGCTTCGCCGGCAGCTAACCCTGCAACTGTTCGAAGAAGCGCGGCGCAAGATCATTCCCTTTGCCGAGGCGCAGGGGATCTTCACCGACGAGGACGTCTTCAAGATCCTCTCGTGACACGAGTCTGCCTCGACTCCAACGTCATCGTCGCCGCATTCGCTTCACGGGGCCTGTGCGCTGATCTCCTTCGCCTCGTCTTGACTGACTTCCACCTCATCCTGCCTCAGGTAGTAGCCGGCGAGGTTCGCCGCGTTCTGAAGGAGAAACTCAAGCTGAGTGCCGAGGCCCTGTCCGCGGTGGAGGCCGTCTTCGAGCGTTGCGAGATCATTCCCGAGGGGACCTCCCCGTCTCCGGTCAACGTGAGGGATCCAGATGATGAACGGGTCCTGGCCGACGCGCTGGACGGCGAGGCTCAAATCCTCGTGACCGGCGATGCGGATCTCCTGTCGGTCGCCGGGGAGTCTCCCATTCCGATTCTTTCCCCACGCGCCTTCATGACGCTCGCCCGCAGTGGCGGCGCGATCTAGCCGAACGCGTCAGGACTCCTCGGGACGACGGCAACGCGTGCGTCCGGACGGTTAGGAGAGGGGCGCCGCGCGAGGTCGCCGTCAGGTCGCTCAGGCGTTTCAGCTGAAACGTTTTTGGGGGGTCTCCCCGGCCCGCCGCGATTCCCCCAGGACGACGTCGACAGCTGCTTCTCTTGTCACACTCAGTGACCATACGTCATTGGCGTGTCCGTCGTTGACTCTCGGTTGAGCCGCAGCGATACTCTTCTCAGTACTCCACTCCCCCTGACCGTTCGCGGTCAGGCCGCGAGGCCGGCCCCAGGGTCGGCCTTTGCTTTTGGTCCCAGGAGTACTCTTGCGAACCGTCTTCTGGGAATCCAAACGCACCGCGACGTCAGCGGACCTATCTTCGTGCTCTACGTGCGTCGGGAGGCGTCGAGATCCACCTGGGGCATTCCCTAGCCTCCGAAGTCTCGATGAGGCTAGCCGATGGGACCGGCCGGGTCGTCCGAGTCCGATCGGGCTGGTGCCGCCCGTAAGGAAGGCCGATATCCGCAAGAATCGGCGGAGAGTGAGCAAGCAGCTGGTGGCTCAAGCGAGCTTCACTCGGTCCGTGAGCAACGGCCTGTTGCGCGGGAGTCAGTTGCCCGTCGAAGTCACGGACTCGAACGGCCAGTTCTTGAAGCCCACTTCCTGGTGAGAGCAGGCTCCCGA
>JBGMQU010000255.1:0-2932 GCA_048060725.1 Gemmatimonadota bacterium
GGATAGCTGGCGATCGTCCGCCACTCCGCGTCCTCGTCGTCGCGCGCGAAGATGTCGGTCCCGCCCCCCATGTTCTGGCCGACCGCGACGCGAGCCTTCTGGTCGTGGTCGAGCATGTAGCCGAGGTGCCGGCCGGTGTTCTCGGCGACCATGGTCATCTCGCCGCTGTCGAGATCGAGCCAGTAGCCATCCATCAGTTGCGGATCGCGCTGATTCATCCCGATGAAGATCCGGTCAGGCGTCTCCTCCGGAACCGCGAAGATCTGGGCCCGCGCGCCGTCGTGCGGAGTAAGGTCCCGCGCGTCCGGAGTCGGCGTCCCATCCACGGGAAGGGCGTAAATGTGGAAGTTCTCGTTCCCGCCCCTGTCCTGGACATAGAGGATCTTCGACGCGTCGATCGACCAGAAATAGCCCGTGACCGGACGCTCCGTGTCGGCCGTCAACTGGATCTCATCGTCGGTCCCGATTCGCTTCGCGAAGACGTTGAGTTTCCCGTCGACTGCCTTGAGATACGACAGCCACTCGCCGTCGGGGGAAATCTGGGCCCCGGCGATCTCCGGGTTGTCGAAGAACGATGAGACGGGGATGATTGCGGGCATCCCTTCGACCTCGGTCGCAACCTCGTACTCGGCGGTCGCGATCTCGTCGCTATTTACGCAGCCGGCGAAAAGCGCCGCCCCGAGCAGGAACGACAGCGGCTGGAATCTTCTGGATGGCATCACACTGCACCTCGTGTTGAATTGGGTAGGCTGCCGTAACTACGTGGGTCGGCCTCTGAAAGTTCAGGGGTCTTCGGGCGCCAGCAGGAGAAGCGAGAACGATCCGACGTCGTACGTCATCAGGCCGTCATCGCGACGCTCCCCCTCCAGCGAACCGTCGAGCGCGCCCGCGAAGGCGTCGCGCAACTCCACCAGGCGCCGGGGTTCGGCGAAGGGTGTGTTGTGCGCCGGGAACACGCGGGTCAACCCCGGGACGAGGGACGCGAGCCGTTCGGTAGAACGCCGGTACGCCTCCAGATCGGTCCCGGGCCCGAACAGCCAGATCGGGCCTTCGTAGAACGAGTCGCCGGTCCATACGTAGCCGGCTTCGCGGTCCACGAGCGCGATCGCGTCGTCGGTGTGACCAGGGATGTGGAGGATCTCCAGGACGCGATCGCCGAGCGAGATCTCGTGTCCGTCGGACACGAACTCGGCCACCGCGAACGGACGGCTGACGTAGCTGTCCTCCGTCACGCCCTCCGGAAGCGGACCGCAAAGCGCTGCCGCGGACACCTCATCCCGTACGTCCTCGTTTGGCGTTCCCTCCGCGCTCGCCCGCGTGTAGTCGGTGTCCATCGCGATGATGCGGTCGAATTCCCAGTTGCCGCTCACGTGATCGAAGTGGGTGTGCGAATTGAGGACGGTCACGGGGAGATCAGTGAGATCTTCCACTACTGTGCGAATCGACCCGATCCCCATCCCGGTGTCGAACAGAAGCGCGCCTTCGGAGCCGAGGATCAGGTAGGAGATCACCTCCTGCCACTGTTTCGGCTCGGCGATCGAGAGCACGCCGTCGCCCACCCGGTACACCTCGAACCAGGTGCTCGCGACGGGAATGCGATCGAGAGATGCGACCCCCGCACGCGGGACGTTCGCGCACCAGTCCGGGAGAACGGCCGAGAACTCGCCGGCATCGGGCCCGCCGGCCAGGTCGACCTCGGCGGCGGAGTCCCCGCCTCCACCGCAGGCACCCACCCCGAGGGACGCGCCGACCGAGAACACCGCAACGGCGAGCCGCCGAGGCGACGTCACGGCGTGCCGCTGACCCGCGTGTTGAAGTTGCTGTGTACCCACACGCGCGAGGCACGTCCGTCCTCGCCGATCTCGAACCGCCACTCCTCGGCCAGCTCCCCATCGGACTGGACGCGACGGAAGGTGTGCTCGCCCGACTTCTTGAGCTTCACGAGGCCCGCGGCCGGGTTCATCGTCGGCAGCGACAGCGCGGCGAGCCCGCCCTGCCACGGCACGATGATCTGCTCGCCCCCCCACGGAGCCGCGTCGTATGTCCCGGTGTAGATCCCCAGGTCCACGGCCTCATCCATATCGGCGGGCCCGTCCGGATCGCCGGACACTCCGTCTTCGGCGTCCGACGTCGGCTCGCCGTGCGCGTCGGCGATGGCGGCGCGGATCGCCGGCCCCACGATCTCGTGCATCCGGCGCGTGAACATCGAACTCGCCGTGCCGTTCGCATTGGAGAGGAACACCGTTGCGATCTTGCCCTTCGGTTCGACATCGAAGTGCGTGATGAAGCCGGGGCATCCGCCGCCGTGACCCACGTGTGTACGGTCATCGACGCGCCAGGTTGCGAACCCGAGCCCCCACTTGAGCTCCCAGTCGGGGTTCAGCCAGTGGACGCGGTGCATCTCGGCCAGCGTGTTCCTCGCGAGCACCTCTCCGCCAGGTCCCTCGAGGGTTCGGAACTGCCAGCTCGCGAACTTCGCCAGGTCGAGCACCGTCGACGCGTACCCCGCCGCCGGCGCGATCCCGCGCGCCTGGAACAACGCGACTTCGGCCCTCGTGCCGTCGCGACGTTGGGCCGTGTACCCGATCGCCATCTTCTTTCCGCGCTCCTCGGCCGGGATCTCGGTGTAGGTCGACGACATCCCGAGCGGCTCGAGCACATTCGAGCGCATGTAGTCGTGGTAGCCGACGCCGGTGGTCGCCGCGATGATCTCGCCGGCCAGCGAGAGCCCCAGATTGGAGTATTGGAAGCGATCGAACGCCGGGTAGAGCTCTTCCTGGGTAGACAGGCGGTCCATCAGTTCGGCGCGTGTCGGGAACGGGTAGGGGGCCGACCAGTAGGCGAAGTCCGACTCCCGGGGCAGGCCGGACGAGTGCGTGAGGATGCCCTGTACGGTGACGGGCGGCGCGTCGGGATACCGGTCTGAGAGCCC
>JBGMQU010000256.1:0-2909 GCA_048060725.1 Gemmatimonadota bacterium
TCCTCCCCGGAGCGCGGTCCACTTCTGGGGGGCTGCCCAGAAATGACCCCCCGGAACCGCGCGGCATGAAACGACCACTGGATTCCACCTTAGAAACGCCGCGAACCTGTCCGAAGATTGGGGTCCACCTCTGTATGCGGCGCGTCTGCTCACATGAACGGTTTTGAAAAGGGGAGCGGATAGAAGTAACACAACGCCAAGTACCCGGCAGAAATCAGCACCGAGCATAGGTCAACGATGCGATGCCCTCTTGGTCGCGAACCACGTGTCAGAAAAAGAACGCTATTGCCAAATAGGTGAAGACCACAAGCAACCGGTAGCAGAATAAAGCGAAGGGTCACATAGAAGAACGACCAATTCACGATCGCATTCTCACCTGTACCTAGAATGAGAGGTGCTGCCTCTACGAGCACCGCGATCACGATGATCGCCACACCTGCCGGCCAGCCGTACCAGGCCAATCGCCGAAGTATGGCGGACCGACTTACTACCGTCATGCCAAGATCCTCCCTAGAGCTTGATCCCATCAGCTTCCCTCCCAACTATGGCTCTGGGCTCCAATCCCCACCGACGACAGCCCACTGCCACGAGGCACATCCCGTGTAGCACTTCACGTGACACGCTCGATGCGCGTCATCCCCGAAGTTGTCAAAGTCGGGATCTGGATTGTCTGGGCCATAAGGATAGGAATCCAGACACTTACGGCGCTCTCTCCAGTAGTCCTCGTCGCAATCCTGGAGGCACTTGCGGACACACCTTGGCCAACCTTCATAGTCGTTGTCGGAGTCAGGGTCGGGATCGGGATACTTTTCGAAGAAATCATCGCACCAGAAAGGCGCGACCTCACAGTAGTACCTTCCTCCAGACTCTCTGCAACGCCGGTCGTAGTATGAGCAGTCGTTGGTCCCATATAAACCCAGCGGGTCAACAATCCTCAACGGATTGGCAAACGCATACAAGAACAGGTTCTGCCCACCTTCAAGCCCAATCGGATCACTTTGGGTATACCTCCCCCAATCGGGGTTGTACCAGCGGTGGGCGTTCTGGAAAAGGCGGGTTTCCTCGCCGAGGATAGCCGGGTCGAAAGCCCACTGGCCCGGGTACCTGCGCAAGGGGTCGTGGTCAACGGAGCCCTCGAGGACATCGCGTACCATGCCGAAGGGCATCGCCTCGCCCTGCCACAACGTGCTGGCGTGGTCGAACACGGCCAGCGGAAAGCCGATGTGGTCCGATACCACGTACTCCACGCTGGGGTCGTCATGGAGAATGCCGATGAGCCTTCCGCCGAGGTGAAAGAAGGTGCGTTCGGTCTCCACGAGGACCCCCATATGCAGTTCCCGCCGCGTTTCCACGAGGGGTCTCATGCCGGTCCCGAAAATGAACGACGCCGAAGGGCTCGTGCCTGAACCGCCTTCCGCCCAGACTCTGGCACCATCCGCGTCGTAGCGAAACTCGACTGCCCCGCTGTCCACCATCTTGCCGCGAAGACTGTAGCTGTAGTCCGAGGAACCGGCTGCAATTACGTTGCCGGCTGCATCGTGCTCGACCGCGACGACGCCCTGGCCATCGTCCACGCCCGCGAGGAGGGCGGTGTTGTCGCCGCCCGGGTTCTCGAGGTAGGTGTACTCCGTGGTCTCGTGCCCGGGCCCACTGCCAATGCGGCGCAACACCCGATTGCCAATGAGGTCGTAGGCGTACTCGGCGGGCCCGAACGAGCTCGGCGCTGAAGCCCCGGTCAACCGCCCGAGCTCGTCGTAGGTATAAGTCCGAGCTCTCTCGGGATGAGTGAGGTCATCTACCTGGAGAAGATTCCCGTTGGCGTCGTATCCGTCGTACATCCCCGGTGTTCCGTACCTGCGGTCCAACATAAGCTGGGGGTCTCCGCTGCCGAGGTATGCTCTCTGGGTGGTCATCCGGTACTGGAGATCATACTCGTACTCCTCTGCCAACCCCGGCCGGTTCAATGCCCGCATGGGCCCGAAAGGTGCGTACTCGATCGTGTCGGCAATCGTGAACAGCACGGGCTGGCAGTTGGGGACGTCACCCAGATCGGGTTGCGCCATGATCCGCCTGGCTCTGCCGGCAAAGTCGTACTCCGTGGCAACCGACTCGCATCCCCGACGCCGGCCGACCTCGTTGCCGTCCGGGTCATACTCGAAGGTGATCGTCTGTTGTGGAGACAGCGCCGGATACCGGTCGTGCCGGAGGACGAGCCCCCGCCGGTCGAAGACCCACTCGTCCCGCTCCTCGAGACCGTCGGCGCCGACTGCGACCGCCGCAGTCCTGAACCCGTGGTCGAAGGTCGCGTTCACCGTCTCCGTCTGCCCGTCCAACTCGAAGGTCGCCTGGGTGAGGTGTCCGCCGTAGTCATAAACCCTCTGCGCCGTGACGCCACGCGCGTCATTGCTCCACACCAGGCGTCCAGCTTCGTCATACTCCATCGACGTCGTCCCCGTGACCGGCGATCGAATGCTGTAGGTCTGCTGAAAGTCGTCAACATCGTACTCCGTGACGTTTCCGTGGGCGTCCATGACTGAACGGAGATTCGACATCGCATCGTAAATGAAGCCGACCTCGGCGAAGACCGGTGACGGGCCGTCTTCAACAAGCTGACGAGTGGCGACCAACCGCCCGAGGGCGTCGTAGCTGAAGTGGATATTCGGTTCACTGCCCCCGAAGTGGTTGCCATCGGTAAACGACAGGAGGTTGCCATCGGCGTCGTAGGTGTGCTCTTCCACCGAGGGCGCCGGATCAGCGGGGTACGCCGGCCTGATAACCCGGGACAAACGCCCTCGACCGTCGTACTCGAACTCCACCATCGAGGTCGTCTCCCACTGGCTCGAGGGTGATTCCGTCGAGCAGGGTTGTTCAACACACCCCTGGACTTCCTGAAGCACGGGCGTCCCCCA
>JBGMQU010000257.1:0-2879 GCA_048060725.1 Gemmatimonadota bacterium
GACTGCTCAATACGGAGATCCCCCCAATCGGACCACTTCGGGACCTTCGTGTAGTCGCGGTTCGAATAGCAGAACGCGCCGACACCTTCGGTCTGGATGAGGTCGAAGTAGGGGACGAACCAGGCGTTCCAGGTCTCCGGATTGTCGAGCAGGTAGAACTTGTGCGGGATGCTTTCCGGGAGGATGAGCGGCTTGCCGCGCGCCTGCGCGCCCTCGACGAACGTCGCGATGAACGCCTGCTGATTCGCCGAGTCGAACGCCTTCCCGAACAGGTTCACGCCCCACCAGTCGACGTACTCGTCGCCCGGATAGAAATCCATGAACGGCGCGACGTTCCCGGCCGGGTGCGCGTTCCACACCCAGATCGCGTTCGCCGCGCCCTCCTCGAGGAAGAGCGTGCGGATGCGGATGAACGCGTCGCGGTAGGTCGCGGGCTGGTAGTTGTTCCAGACGCCGTTGAACTCGAACCCGGGCCGGACGAAGACGGGCCGTCCGTCCGCCGCGATCGCGCCCGCGATGTCGCGGATCTCGGCGTCGTAATCACCGGCCGCCACCTCCGCGTCCCATCCGGTCGATGAGCCGTCCGGGTTCGTCGACGTGTAGGAGATCCCGAGGAAGGGGATGCCGCCGTATTCTTCCATCTGGCCTTCGAGCACGACGAGTCGCTCGGCTGGTGTGAATCGATTGTCGAGCAGCGAGTAGTAGGTGACCCACATGGCCGGTGGCCGCTCGGCGTAGACCGTCACGTAATCCTCGTACTCGGACGCGTTGTGGAGCGGCCCGGAGCAGTGGAGGGTTTGTCCGCCGAGCGCGCCGCTCCGGAGCGCCGCTTCGGAAAACTGGACGGAAATGACTTCGGGACTCCAGGGGGCCGGCGTGACGCCGGCGTCGGGGTTCGGCCCCGGGTCGTTCGGGTCGTTTGCCGGGTCGGGTCCTGCCGTAGTGGAGCAGGCCATGGCGGAAAGCAACGCGGCTCCCGCCACCAATTCGGCTACGCTTCGAAGCCGCGGAACTCTCAACCCACTGTCAATGCGCATCTTCACCCTCCGCCCACTTTTGATCCGTGGTTGAGAACAACAAAGGGCGTGCCACGATGGGCCGGTCGGCGAGATCGCGAGACGTGGCGGGCCCAACCGGGAGACCCCGAACCATACCCCGCCCCCACGACCGTATAGAACATTACGATTCGTAAACTTCCATACGGTCGAGGGTCAGACCCCTGTATGCGTCCCCGCGCTTGCTCGGTGGGCAGCCCCTCCCTAGCGTGGATCGTGATCGTTCATCGCTGCCTCCCGACTATGGGTCTCATCGCGACGTCCGCGCTCTTTGCCACGGCCACGCTCCTCGCGCTCGCGTTTCCGGCCGCCACGCTCGGACAGAGCGGCGCCATCACTTCCGATGTGCCCGCAACTGTGGATCCTGCGGCGGTGTACCTGATCTATCTTCACGGACGGATTATCGAGGTGCAGGGACGGCGGCCCACGCATCCCGAGTTCGGGGTCTACGAGTACGACGCGATCCTCGAGGAGTTTGCCGGGCGGGGATTTCACGTCATCAGCGAAGTCCGTCCGGCCGACACGCAGGTTGCCGAGTACGCCGAGAAGGTGGCGGGACAGGTTCGTCGGCTGGTCGAGGCAGGCGTACCGTCCGAGAACATCATCGTGACCGGCTTCTCCAAGGGCGGCATGATCGCGATCGCCACCTCTTCGCGGCTCCGCATGCCCGGCGTCCGGTACGTGATCCTCGCGGGGTGCATCGGCGCGACGTCGGATGACGACGGGCCGGGGCTCTCGGGCAGGGTTCTCTCGATCCATGAAGCAAGCGACACCATCGGCCGCTCCTGCGCGCCGTTGTTCGACCGGTCGCCCGACGCCGTGGAGACAGCAGAGGTCAGGATCGACACCGGCGCGCGGCACGGCGCGTTCTATCAGCCGCGGAAGGAGTGGCTCGAGCCGATGTTCAGCTGGATCGGTGGGGCCGGTGGCGCCGCCCCCGGGGGTGCGACCTCGACGGAGCTCCGCGTGGGTCTGGTGCTCCAGCCGTACACTGCACGGCCGGGCGCCGATGAGATCTCGATCGCGCCGGATCTTCTCGAGCCCGGGGCTCTGGCGCTGCTGGAAGAGATGGAGTTGCAGACTCCACGGACGGCGCGGGTCGAGCTCTCCGCGGAGGAGGCGGCGAGCTACGGCGTGTGGCAGCGGGTGAGTCTCGCCGACGCCCGGCTAGGTCGAGAGGTGGCGAACATGGCCCGGGACGGAACGTTCGTCCTCGGTCTCCTGGGCAACTGCATCAGTTCCTGGGGGATGTTGGCCGGGCTCCAGCGCTCCGACCCGGCGGGCGGGCCCCGAGAAGTGGGTCTGATCTGGATCGATGCGCATGGAGACTTCAATACGCCGGAGACCACGCTGAGCGGTTGGCTGGGAGGGATGCCCGTGTCGGTGGCGGCCGGGCAGAGCCTCCAGCGGATGCGCCTGACCGCGGGGATCGATCCACCGATTTCGACACGAAACATCGTGATGATGGGCCTTCGCGATGTCGATCCTCTGGAGCAGATCCTCCTGGACGACTCCGACATCACCACGGTGTCGGCTGCCGACATGATCGGTCGGACGGACGTCATGACGGACGCCATCGCGGGCCTGGCCGAGCGAGTGGACGTCATCTATCTGCATGTGGATCTGGATATCCTCGACGCCGCGGAGATCCCCGGGAGCTTCTTCGAGACGGCCGGCGGGCCAACGGCCGAGCAGGTGGCGGCCGTGCTCAGGGAATTGACGGGTCAGCCGAAGGTCGGTGCGCTGGGTATCGCGTCATTTCCCACCGCGGAAGAAGGTCGCGACACCAGCATGCGGTCGGCCATGATGCTCATCCGGGCGGCA
>JBGMQU010000258.1:0-2847 GCA_048060725.1 Gemmatimonadota bacterium
CTCCACTTTGCGGTGCGTGGGGCCGAACGGGTCACCCGGTTGGTGCTCGAGTCGTCGTCTCGGGGCCCCGCTACCCCCGAGGAGGGTTCGGCCCGGCGGGCCGCCGATGCCGCCCTGGCGGATCGGATTCTCGAGGAGGGCGTCGAGGCCTTCGTCGACGAATGGGAAACGCTGCCGTTGTTCGCGTCGCAGGCGCTTCTTCCGGATGAGCTCAGAGGCGCCCTTCGTGCCCGCCGACTCGCGAACGATCCGGGGTCTCTCGCGGCATCGCTGCGCGGTCTCGGCACGGGCAGCCTCCCCTCGCTCTGGGAGCGCCTGCCCGACGTGGCGATCCCGACGCTGATCCTGGCCGGGGAGCTCGACGCGAGGTTCGTCGCGATCGGTGAACAGATGGCCGGGTCGATGCCGGACGCGCGGCTGCTCGTGGTTCGGTCGGCGGGCCACGCGGTGCACTTGGAGCAACCCGAGGCGTGGTGCACCGCGGTGACGTCCTTCCTTCACGAAGGCTGATCGCCGGCCCGGCGGAGGTGCCGGCTGGACAGGGCATTCCTCCAGACGGAAAATGGGTGGCCGTCCTTCCTGCCCGGGTTGGCCCACCACACTGTGTCTGCCGATGAGCCAAGCCCCCGACGGACCCTTCGACACGCCGGTCTCGGATCGAGACCGGATGGTCATCTATCTGGCGGTCCTGATGGCGTTCTTTCTGGCGGCGCTCGACCAGACGATCGTGTCGACCGCGCTGCCGAAGATGGTCGAGGACCTCCACGGTGTCGACCGGTATGCGTGGGTGGCGACGGCGTATCTGGTGGCCTCGGCCGCGCTCGCTCTCCTCTACGGGAGGATGGCCGACACCTACTCCCGCAAGCATGTGATGCTCGGGGCCGTCGGTCTCTTCCTCGGGGGGTCGGTCCTCAGCGGCCTGTCCGGGGAGTTCGGCACACTGCCGATTCTCGGCGACGGGATGACCCAACTCGTGGTCTTCCGGGGGATACAGGGTGCCGGTGGCGGGGGCTTGTTCGCGATGACCTTCATCGTGATCGCCGACCTCTTCACGCCCGCGGAGCGAGGGAGGTATCAGGGTTTCGTGGGTGCGGTCTTCGGCGTCGCCTCCGTGCTCGGGCCGCTGATCGGGGGCGTCCTGACGGACCACGCCGGCGGGTTGATTCCAGGCGTCGAGGGTTGGCGCTGGGTCTTCTACGTCAACCTTCCGGTCGGCGGGCTCGCCCTCTGGTTCATCGTGCGGCGAATGCCGCGCCTCGACCCTCCGGGCGATCGTCTACCGCCCGACTTTCCCGGTGCGGCGCTGCTGCTGGGAGGCCTGATTCCGCTGATCCTCTCGCTCCAGCTCGACAAGCGTCGGTACCCATGGCTTCCTGGCCTGGGCGGTGGCCCGATCGACGGAGTCGCGGCGTGGGCGACGCTGGGCTCCTTCGCGTTCGGGAGTGCTCTCCTCGCAGCGTTCGTGGGCCGCAGCCGACGTTCCGCGAGTCCCATCCTCGACCCCCGCCTGTTCGAAAACGAGGTCTTCAGAACCGCGAACCTGGCGACGATCTTTTTCGGAGCTGCGTTCATGTCGGTCCCGATCTTCCTGCCCCTCTTTCTCGTGAACGTTCTGGGTGTCTCCGCGACGCGTGCGGGTGGTGCGCTCATTCCCTTCTCGTTGGGGATCGTCTTCGGCGCTACGCTCGCCGGGCAGGTCGTGGAGAGGATCGGTTACCGGCGACAGATCGTTTGCGGGGGACTCCTCTTCCTCGGGGCGGCCGTCCTGCTCGCGACGATGGGGCCGTCCGTCGAGTACGGACGGGTCACCCTGTACATGGTGATCGCCGGCGTCGGGATCGGTCCATCGATGCCGCTCTTCACCTTGGCCGTTCAGAATGCGGTCGACGTGCGCTTCATCGGTCAGGCGACGAGCGCCTCGCAGTTCTTTCGGCAAGCGGGAGCCACGGTCGGAGCCGCGGTCATGGGCAGCGTGCTTGTAGCGACGCTGGGAGCCGCCTTTTCCACCATGGATCTGCCCGCCGTTCTACTCGCGCCCCCCGACGCCTCCCCTGAGCAATTCGTATCCACCGGCGGCACCGAGTTACCCGACCGGATCCGGGCCGCGTATGCCGACTTGGCCGTCGCGGCGCCGACCGAGCCCGAGGCCGCGACGCTCAGGGAGGAGGGCGAGCGGGAGGGGGGCCGGATCGCCGCCGAGCTTCGCGCCGCATTCTCGGAGGCGACGAGCCGTATCTACTGGCTTACCGCGCTCATCATGCTCGTCGCATCCGCTCTGTCGCTGCGCATTCCCGAATTGGTGCTCCGAACAACTCACGACGGAGCCGAGGCTGCGGCTCGACCGCCCGGGGGTGAAGCCGTCGGCTGATTCTGCCCATCGAGGAATCCCTGGCTAGATTCCTGCATCGGGAACAGCTTGGTGCAGCCGTAGGCAGCGACTCACGGGGAGTGTCGAAGAGACGGGGAGTGTCGAAGAGAATGGTGAAGAAGCTTCTCATGTTCGGCTTCGTGGTCTTGGCGATCGGGATGGCGGTGCCCAAGACGCGGGCCATGATGGCCGACGCGGTTCGGCCCCTGAAGGATGACGTTGCGGGACGTTTCGTTCCGCGTCGGATCAACGTGATGGCCGATCAGCTGGACGTCCGGCTCAGTCGCGCCGAAGGGCTCCCCGATCGGTTCGACGGGTGGCTGAGGCGGGACTACTCGGGCTCTCCGGAGGATCCCTGGGGCAACGTGTATTACCTGCAGATCAGCCGTTGGGACTACACGGTCGGGTCGATGGGTCCGGACGGAGTGCAGGGGACCGAGGACGACTGGCAGCTCGTCGAGTTGTGGGTGAAGACCGAG
>JBGMQU010000259.1:0-2806 GCA_048060725.1 Gemmatimonadota bacterium
ACGATGTAGAGACGGTCGTACTCCATCTCCTCGATGGGGCTTCCGGGATCACCTCCGAGAAGGGAGACGAGCCGAGGCGTCGTGTTGCTGTGGCCGAGCACGAGGTGCCGGCCCGGCATCCCCCGAAGTCGTTCCGAGAAGCCGTCGAGGTCTCTGGCGTCGTAGACCTCCATAGCGAGGCCCGTGGCTTCCGCTGTCGGCCGTCCGGTGCTCCGCGTACGCCGGAAGTCCGTCGTGTGGATGTTCGTCAACCCGGCGTCACGCAGCATCTCCGCCAGGAGTCGCGCGCGGTCCCATCCGTTGAGCGAGATGACCGGGTCGCTCGTTCCGTCCTCGGCGCGCTCGGCGTGCCGCACGAGGTAGACGACGGTCGCGTCGGACTGTCCGGCGGCGGGCGCCGGCGCGGCGAGCATGGGCAGGGCGACGACGAGCAGCTTCGCGGCGGACGGGAGCGGGCGGCGGCGCATGGAAGTCTCCGAAGAAAGTGCCGGGGCGCGGTCACCGTCCGCGCTACCGAGCGAAGCTAGTCGTGCGGTGCCCGCGGCCGCTACACGCCCGGGACCGTGCCCAGGACCTCGGTGAAGAGCCACCATACCGCGGCGGCGGTGATGGCCGTGGGGACGACCCACCGGAGCCAATGGATCAGCGCGCGATCCGTGAAGGAGGGATGGTCGCCGGCGATCTGCTCGAGGAGCGTCGCACGGTGCATGACCCAACCCACGGTGACGACGGCGATCAACGCGCCGAGCGTCTGGCCCCCCGAACCGAACGTCAAATCCCACGGCACGAAGATCTCGAGGTTGATCATCGGGGGGAGGGCGAGAGCCATCGACGTAGCGTACACGGTCCAGGTCGCCCTGCGGCGGCTCCAGCCCAGGGTATCCGTGAAGCCCGCGACGAGGACCTCGTATGCCGCGACTCCGGAGAGCAACGCCGCGCCGGACAGTCCGCCGAAGAAGAGGAAGCCAAAGAGCCATCCGACAGGCAGCTCCGCGAAGACCCGGGGCAGCGTCGCGAAGAGCAAGCCGGGTCCGGAACCGGGCTCGAGCCCGAGGGCGAACACCGCCGGGAAGATCGCGAGTCCGGCGAGGAGGCCGGCACCCGTATCGCCCAGAACGGTCCACGTCGCGTCGGACCGGATGTTCGCGTCGCTCCCCAGATACGAGCCGTACACGACCATCAGCGTCCCTCCCAGGCCCACGGAGAAGACGACCTGGCCGAGGGCGGCGATTGCGACGCTCGGCGTGATCCCGCTCGCATCGAAGGCGAAGAGCCATGCGATGCCCTCTCCCGCTCCCGGCAACGTGACCGACCTCACGATCACGATCAGGAGGGTGATGAAGAGGATCGGAGTGACGATCATCGAGACGCGCTCGATTCCGGCTCGCACACCCCGGAGGATGATCGCGGCCTCGGCGAGAAGCACCAGGGCCGTGAACGTCACCTGAAGACCCATCGAAACCGGAGAGAATCCGGTCTCCGGGGGAAGGATCCGGGACGGGTCGAGCGGTCGGCCGAAGGGCACGAGCGCCTCGGCCAGTGCGTGATAGACGACCCACCCGATCGCGTTCGTGTAGTAGGCGACCGCAGTCCAGACGATGAGGCACAGAAACCATCCGACGTACCGTCCGCCGGGAAGCCCGACGAATTCGTACGCGCCCAGAGTACCGTGCCGGGTGTGTCGACCGAGCGACCACTCTCCCATCAGCGCCGGAATCGCCACCAACGCCGCGATCAGCAGATAGAGGAGGATGAACGCCGCGCCGCCGAACTTCCCAACCATGTACGGGAAGCGCCACACGTTTCCGAGCCCGACCGCGAGCCCGATCATCGTGGCGAGGAGGCCGAGGCGTGAGCCGAAGGTCTCCCGCGGAGTCATGGGCGGTCACCGCTCGCGGATGCGCTCCGATTCCGTCGCCGAGTGCCGCCCGTCGACCTCATCCCGTCGCGCTCATGGCGGCCGCCAGCGCGTCCAACGCCCGATCCACGTCGTCGATGGTGTTGTAGAAGTGCGGGGCCAGACGAATCGCCGGCCCTCGCGCCGAAGCGATGATGTTCTGTCGGCGGAGGCGGGACTCGACGCCATGACTGTCTTCGCACGCCATGGCGGTCGTGGGTGCCCTGCGTGCGGCATCGGTCGGCCCGAGCACGGTCAGACCGCGCTCGAGGGCCCCCTCGACGCAGCGTTGACCCAGGTGCGACGTCCACGCCCCGATGGCATCGAGCCCGACCTCTCTCAACCACGCCATACCCGCGCGCGCCACGTACGCCTCCATGATCGGGGGTGTGCCCGTATCGAGGCGTCGGGCCCCTGCTCCCCAGTCGAGGCGCGTCGCGTCGAAGGCGAACGGATCTTCACGGCCGAACCACCCGGTGATCGCGGGCTCGAGTCGCTCACTCAAGCCGGGTCGCACCCAGAGGAAGGCGATGCCGGGAATGCCCATGAGGTACTTCAGGTTACCTGAAGCCACGAAGTCTGCGCCGGACGAAGGGGCGTCGAACGACTCGCTGCCCATCGTCTGATACGCGTCGACGTAGAGCAGCGCGCCCTTTGCATGGGCGATCTCGGCGATCGCCGCCACGTCCTGCTTGAATCCCGTCTGATAGTACCCGCGACATGCCGAGACCACGGCGGTCCGCTCATCGACGAGCGCTTCGTAGTCGCCGAGCTCGATCGCGCCGTCACGCACCGGCACCCAGTCGACGTCCGCACCGAATCGCCGCTGCGCCAACCAGACGTGACCCACCGTCTGGAACTCGGCGCCGCTCGCGACGATCCGGTTCCGCGAACCCGAGAAGTCGAGTC
>JBGMQU010000260.1:0-2767 GCA_048060725.1 Gemmatimonadota bacterium
GTCTTCCAAAGGACACCCAGGCGCTTCTCCACACGTTCAAGAGTTCTGGAGCCAAGAGTCATGTGCTCGCCGCTGCTATCAAGGCGAACCAGCACCGAAGAGCAGCGCTAGCCGATCGCGTTGTCGCCGCGGTAGGCCACACACCCGATCGGGTCGCGGTCTGGGGACTCACCTTCAAAGCAGGTACCGACGATGTGCGCGACAGTCCGTCGATCGATCTCATCCAGGGCTTGACGAGGCGCGGAATCGACGCCGTCGTCTACGACCCGCTCGTGAGCGACCTGCCGGATGACCTCGACGCGAAGATCGCCGGTTCGGCGCTCGAAGCCGCCGCCGGGGCGGATGCCGTCGTCATAGCAACCGAGTGGCCGGAGTTCAAAGAGGTCGATCTGAACAGCGCCGCGGCCGCCATGTCCGGGACAACGATCGTCGACCTGCGCAACTTCCTGACATCTGAAGCGGTGAACGCCGCGGGACTCGACCACCACCCGCTCGGAAACCTCAGATCACTAGCGGCCGACTACTCGCGATAGGCCCGGTTCCCTGTTCAGGGTTGGTTATCAACAGAGTTTGGACACCGCGCGGCGTCTCCCCGCCTCGAGAGCGAGCTGAGCGCGTCTGAAACCACCCGAGGCTGCATGGACTCGGTGGCGGATCAGCGGGCGTGATACGAGACCGATCGAGTAGTCATGCGCCACGAGATCGGCCCAGAGGTTCCAGTCCTCGCAATACAGAAACGCCAGATCGGGCTCGAATCGCACTCCTGCCTCCACGACGGCTCGGTCGAGGAGGACCGCCGTCGAAACGATCGGGTTCTCACGGCTCCCGACGCGGGCGTCGAATGGTGGTTTTGCCTCGATGCCCTCGTACTCGCCGAAGAATGCTGTCCACCCAGCGACCGCATCGCATTCGGGGTTACTTCGCAGGGCCTGTGCTAAACACTCGAGAGCATCGTCCGCGAGAACGTCGTCCTGGTCCACGAGAAGCAGCGCGTCGCCGGACATTGCATCCATGATGGCGTTCCGCGCAACACACACGCCGCGGTTCGGCTGCTGATGGATACGCACGGCGTGTTCCGAAGACACTCGCCATGAGGCGACGGACGACTCGACGGTGCCCGCCGTGGGGCCGTCGACCATCACGATGACTTCGTGGGGTGGGAACGTCTGGCTAGCGATGGACGCGAGGAGGTCGTCGAGAAACGGACTTGCGCCGAACACTGGAATTCCGATCGTGATCCTCCGAGCACGTTCGGGGTCGGGCGTCCGCCGGTGAGCTAGATCGAACGTCGGTGCGGCAGGAATCGATCCATCAGAAACGCTTGCTCCCGTTATGACGGATGCGAGATCCTCCTCGGATGACCACTCGTGAACGCCTCGCCACTTCATCGCATCGAGCGATCCGGCGGGAACTACGATCGCGATGCCATCGGCCACCGCGGACTCGATATCACCCTCGTGTGACACGAACGGATCCCCAATCACGAGCAGATCGGTATCCAGCGGGCGATCTGCACTCCGCGAGATCCGATCCCCCTCGAGGGACCGTACAGCCTCGAACGCCTGCCAGGTCGTACCGGACCAGTACTCGTCTTCCACGTCTCCGATTCCGAACACAACCGAAACCTCTTCCATGTCGGCCACGGTTCGCAGGATCTGCGGCGCTGCGTTGACTCTGGACACCGGTCCGGGTACGTAGAGGCGCCCGGCGCGTCGTGTGGCTGGCTGAGCGGTCCGTGTCGCCATCGGCAGCGCGTCAGCTTCGACACCCATCTGTGACAGCAGTCCACGCACGACATCGGAAACACACAGGACCCGGTCGGAGAACCTGTACTGGGTCAGTTCCCAGTCGATAATCGACTCTTCCTCGGGAGTCGCCGCAGCGAGCGTTCGCGCGACGTGAAGCCGTGCCAGGGAAAGGGAGTCCCCTGCGATCGTCCATAACCTCTGGTGAGATTTCGCGCGGTTGTTCGCGAGTTCGAGCGCGAGAATGCCGGCAAGCCCGCTTCCGTCACCGGCGATGACAACATCGACGTCTGTGATGTGCTCAAGCGCCTTCGTCGCGAAGTCCCACGAATCGATGAGGGGTTTCGGCGTGTGCGCGAACGATTCTGCGATCCTGTCGCGCATCGACTTATTGGTGCGCGGTGTACCGGAGGCGATGTTGGCCCGCTCCACCTGCCAGCCAGCGGCCGCGAGGATTGCCTCGAGCTCTTCGGTACCTGCGGTGAGGTCGATGCCGATCGGGGTGATGATGCAAGCGCGCACGGGCAGAGCTTACGACGCGAGCAGAGCGTGGACCGCCTCTTCGAGCGCGTCGTGATAGTCGGGCAAGGGCGCAAAGCCCCAGTGGCCGACACGTTCAGAGTCAAGCACCGAGTTTTTCGGGCGTCGCGCAGGTGTTGGATAGTCTGCCGTCGAACATGGTGCCACGCGGTCGGGGTCGAGGCCGGACATCTCGGCCACGGTGCGGGCAAGGTCGTACCATGTCGTCGAGCCTTCGTTCGTGAGGTGAAGAATACCCGACGCACCCGCATCTACTGCATCGAGGGTTCCCACGACAAGATCACGGACCATCGTCGGACGACCACGCTGATCAGCGACAACGCTGACGTCACCTTTCGCGATGAGGTCGAGCATCACGGCGGCGAAGTTCCGGTGCGTCCCGGACATCACCCATGACGTGCGGATCACCAGCGCTTCATCGAACTCCTCGAGAGCCAACTGTTCTCCCGCGAGCTTGCTACGTCCGTAGGCATTGATCGGCT
>JBGMQU010000261.1:0-2726 GCA_048060725.1 Gemmatimonadota bacterium
GATCGAGGTCGTGCCCATGTAGAAATCTTCGTCGAGCGCGGCGTGGTCGATCGCCGTCAGCCCGCCGCCCTGCTCCGTCGTGACCGCGTCTTTCTTCCCCCAGTTCCGGAGATAGTCGACGAACGGATTCTCGTCGCCCTGGAACGGGTACGGATCGCCCGGCCCGGCGTCGGGATCGTTCTTCTCCCAGTCGATCTCCCCCAGGCGCGCCCTGGCGTACTCCTTGGAGAGCAGGCCCTCGATGGGTTCCTCCGGCGGGTAGTAAGGGTCGCCGTAGTAGAAGTCGCGGTCGGCGAACGTGAGGTTGATCACCTGGTACAGCGCGTGGAGGTAGTTCGCGCTGTTGTAGCCCATCGCCGTCATGTCGAGCTGCTCGACCATGTTCAGCGCCTGAAGCATGACTGGCCCCTGCACCCAGGTCGTCAGTTTGTAGACGTCGATCCCCTTGTAGCTCGTCGAGACCGGCTCCTCGATGTACACCTGCCAGTTCCTCAGGTCCTCCAGCGTGATCAAGGCTCCCGCGGCCTGTGCCCCCCGAACGAAGTCGGCCCCGATCTCCCCGCCGTAGAACGACAGGTACGCGGCGTGGATGGCTTCCTTGCGGCTCTTGCCCGCAGCGAGCGCCTCGGCCTCGACGGCGACGAGCCGTTCGAGCGTGCGCTTCAGGTCGGGCTGCCGGAAGATCTCGCCCTCGCGCGGACCCGGATCGTCGGGGTCACCGGGGTTGGTGAAATAGACGTCCACCGAGGAGGGCCACTGTCGGATTTCGTCGAGCGTCCCGCGGATGCGGCGTACCGCGTCGGCCTCGATGGGATACCCCTCGGCCATCTCGATCGCGGGCGCGAGCACCTCGGCCAGGCTGAGCGTTCCCCACTCGCCCAGCATTCGCATCAATCCACCCGGTGTCCCGGGCGTCACCGCGGCCAGCGGTCCGAACTCCGGCGGGTACTCCAGCCCCTCGGCCAGATAGCGCTCGACCGTCGCCCCCGACGGGGCCACCCCAAGGGCGTTCAGCCCGATCACCTTCCCCGTATTCGGGTTGTAGATGAGGGCCTGCGTCTCCCCGCCCCACGAGAGCACGTCCCACATCGTGGAAGTCGCCGCCAGCATCGCCGCCGCCGCATCGACCGCGTTCCCCCCGAGATAGAACATCCGGGCCCCCGCCGTGGCGCCCAGCGGCTTGCCCGTAATCGCCATCCAGTGACTGCCGTGCAGAACCGGCTTCGCCGTGCGCTGCGCCGCCGCCAGGGAGGGCCCGACGAGAACGAGGGCACAAGCGAGCGAAGCGATGCGCGACAGCCGAGCGGGTTGGAACCGAAACATACGACCTCCGGGTTGGCACGAGACCCTCAAGTATGCGATGCCCCGGACGATCGCCGAAACCCACCCCGTATGCCCGTGCCCGCGCGGTGTCGCGCGGGCATGGTGTCAGAGCGGGCGTGGGCGTCACACATCACCGAGGGGAACTTCGATCCTCCACAAACGGTGCACCGCAGCAGCCCTGGTCAGAGGATCGTGTCTTTCCCCGAGGGATGTGTGACGCCCGCGCCCGCCGACACAGAGCCTGCTGTGAGACCACGCCCCAGTGACTAGCGGCGTTTGCGAATCCCGCGCCGGAGCGCCGTCGGCTCGCGCTTCTCCTGGGCGTCTTCTTCCGGCGGCGGCGGCTCGACCTCGGGCTCGAATCCGGCGATGACCGCCCGCTCGATCGGTCCTCCCAGAAGCCGCTCGATCGCGCGGATCTCGACCCAGTCGGACGACGCCATGAGCGTGACCGCGTCACCGGTCTCGTCGCCCCTCGCCGTTCGACCGACGCGGTGAACGTAGTCCCGCGGATCCTCCGGAACGTCGAAGTTCACGACGTGCCGGATCCCGCGGATATCCAATCCGCGCGCGGCGACGTTGGTCGCCACGAGGACGCGCGTCGTCCCATCGCGAAAGCGGGAGAGTGCGCGATCGCGCTGATCCTGGTGCTTGCCGCCATGCATCCCGTCGACGGACACCTTCCGCCCCCGGAGGAAATCGGACAGGTAGGTGGCCGTATCGCGGGTACGGGTGAACACCAGCACCTGCCCTTCCGGCCACTCGCCGAGCAGGTAGTTCAGAAGCTCGTGCTTCCGCGACCAGTCGACCGGATGGAGCACCTGTGTGATCCCGTCGGCCGGCGTCTCGAACCCGATCTGGACCTCGAGCGGGTCCTCCATCAGATCGCGGGCGAGCCACTTCACGCCCCCGGGCATCGTGGCGGAGAAGAGGAGCGTCTGACGACCCGACGGCGTGGAGGCGACGATCTCCTTCACGTCGTCGATGAACCCCATGTCGAGCATGCGGTCCGCTTCGTCGATGATCAGCACCTCGATGCCGGACAGGTCTGCGAACCCACGTTTCAGATGGTCGAGAAGCCGGCCCGGAGTCGCAACGAGTACGTCGCACCCGAACGCCAACTCTTCGCGCTCCGGTCCGAGACGGGTTCCGCCGTGAATCACGACGACCTCGATCGAGGACGCCGCGCCATACGTACCGACGGCCTTCCCGATCTGCTGCGCGAGCTCGCGCGTGGGCGTGATGACGAGACCACGCGGCGCTTTCGTGTGTTCGCTCTGCGACAGCCGCTGCACCATCGGCAGCGTGAAGGCAGCCGTCTTTCCCGTGCCCGTCTGCGCCATGCCGAGCACGTCCTGCCCGCTGAGGATCGCGGGAATCGCCTGTTCCTGGATCGCGGTCGG
>JBGMQU010000262.1:0-2722 GCA_048060725.1 Gemmatimonadota bacterium
ACTGGTGGTTCGGAATCTCGCCGGAGGGGATCGGCTCCCTCGGGATGGCGATCAACTTCGGGGTCGCCCTGCTGGTTTCACGCTTCACGCCGCCGCCACCACCCGAGATCGGCGAGCTCGTCGATAGCATTCGGGTGCCGCGTGGCGCGGGGGCGGCGCACGAGATCGAGGCATGACCGCGTAGGGCTGGACGTGGACCCAACCAGGACGTGAAACCGATGAGAACTTCGACTGTAACCGCGCTGATTCTTCTCGCTGGCATCATCTCGATCGCGTGCGCACCCGCGGAGGAGGCACCTCCCGAATCGAGTAGCGTCGCGCCTGGGGCTGACGCAGGCGCCGCGTCGGGGGACGCGCAGTTCGAGTTCACCGAGATCGTGCCGGGCGTGTACCATGCCCGGGGCATCGGCGATCTGGTCGTGGGATCGAACTCCGCGGTCGTGATCAACGACTCCGACGTGCTGCTCGTCGACTCGCACATCACGCCGGCGGCTGCCACACGGCTGCTCGAGGAGTTGAAGACGCTGACGGACAAACCCGTCCGCTACGTCGTCAATACGCACTGGCATTTCGACCACGCGCACGGCAACCAGGTCTACCCGCCCGAAGTCGAGATCATCAGCCACGAGGCCACACGCGCCGTGATTGCCGCCGGCGGGTCGATTTCCGGACGCTCCTACGACTCGTTCATCGGGGCGCTGCCGGACAGAATCGCCGCGATGGAGGCGACCATCGACACGATGACCGACGCGTCCGCACGCGCGGAATCGGAGGCGGCGCTCGATCGACAGCGGATCTACTACGCGCAGACGCAGGAGGTCGTTCCCGTCGCGCCGAACACGACGCTGTCGGAACGCATGACCCTGTACAAAGGCGACCGCGAGATCCGTTTCCTGTTTTTCGGGCGGGGGCACACGGAGGGGGATGTCGTCGTCTATCTACCCAACGAGCGTGTGCTGATTTCCGGTGACCTGATCACGGCGGGCGTGCCGTACATGGGGGACGGATTCGTCGAAGACTGGATCGAGACCCTCGAGCACCTGAAATCGCTCGACTTCGACTGGATCGTGCCCGGTCACGGCATGCCGTATCAGGACCCCGACCGGGTCGGCTACCTGCAAGACTACTTCCGCGACTTTCTGGCTCAGGGACGGGCGTTGCACGCGGCGGGCGTCTCGGCGGAAGACGCCGCGGCGCGAATCGACATGACGGCGCACGCGGAGCACTTTGGCGGCATCACCGGACCGGGGGTGTCACCGTTCGGGGTCGTTCGCCTGTTCGAGCTGCTCGACGAATCCTGACAGAGGGAATCAAGACCATGACCACCGATCGCAGAGATTTCATCAAGCTGTCCGCTTCCGCCGGGGTCGCGCTGGGGTTGGGTCTCGGGTCGAGCGGTGCCCTGATCGGATCGTCGCGGGCAAAGCGCGTGTTGATCCTCGGCGGCACGGGGTTTATCGGCCCCTACCAGGTTCGGTCGCTGCTCCACATGGGGCACGACGTCACGCTGTTCAACCGCGGTTCCAGGCCCGGGATGTTCCCGGGCGTCGAGGAACTCCGGGGCGATCGAAACGGTGACTTCGAGTCGCTGAAGGGCCGATGGTGGGATGTCTGCATCGACAACTCGACCGCCCGGCCCGATTGGGTGACCAGCGCGGGAGAGTTCCTTCGGGAATCGGTAGGCCTCTTCTACTACGTGTCGTCGCGATCCGCGTACGCGAGCCACGCGACCGTCCCCATGACAGCGGACGAGCCGACGTTCACGTACGAATCGGCCGGCGTCGACCGTGCCGACTCCGACATTACCCGCCTGCCCTACGGCCTCGCGAAGGCCGAGTCGGAGCGTGAGGTCATGCGGATCTTCGGTGACCGCTATGCGATCTTCCGTCCGGGTCTCATCGTCGGGCCGGACGACCCGACATACCGCTTTACCTACTGGCCCGTTCGCATTCGGGCGGGCGGCGAGGTGCTTTGCCCCGGTGACGGCACGGATACGGTGCAGGTCATCGATGTGCGGGATCTCGGGGACTTCATGGCCCTGTCGGCCTCTGCCGGCCACGGGGGGCAGCAGTTCAACCTCGTCGGGCCGCTCACGCCACGTCCGATGGCGGAGATGGTGTACGGGATCCGGGCGGTGACGACGGCCGAGACGACGTTCACCTGGGTCGCCACCGACTTCCTCACAGAGCGCGGCATCCGCGGATATGCCGAGTTGCCCGTCTGGCGGCCGCCGTTCGAGGGAGCGGAGGGGTTCGCGAAGTTTGATCTGGCGAACGAGGCGGCGCACGGCCTGACGTTCCGGTCGCTGGCCGATACCACCCGCGCCACGCTCGAGTCGTACTTTGCGCAGGCGGAGGAGGACCGCCCCGCGCGCCGAAACGCGCTCACGCTGGACCGGGAGGCCGAGGTACTCGCAGAATGGCACGCCCGATAGACCGGCAGTCGGTGGGCATCCTCCTCTTCGAGGATGTGGAGGTACTGGACTTCGCCGGCCCGTACGAAGTCTTCTCGCGGACCCGGCTCGAAGCCGGCGTCGCGTCACGTCGGTCGCGGGATAGCGCGCCGTTCGACGTGTTCACGGTGTCACGCGACGGAACCATGCTGGCGGCGTCCGGGGGTCTGAGGGTCACCCCGGACCACTCGTTCGCGACGGCGCCCGGCATCGACATTCTCATCGTGCCGGGCGGGTTCGGCACGCGGCCGCTCCTCGAGGACGAGGAGG
>JBGMQU010000263.1:0-2641 GCA_048060725.1 Gemmatimonadota bacterium
TCGCCATCCCGCCCTGACCGATTTCACGCTCGATCCGGTAGCGGTCGGCGAGCGCCGCTTCGAGGCTGTCGAACCCTGGAGCCATCGGAGAACCGCTCGGAAAGTATGTCAGCTCAAGACCGCGTGCCCGGAAGCTGACCGCGGGGACACCGGGTGGCAACCGGGCGAAGAACGCGAGCGAGCTTGCCGGGCCGCGTGGCGGCCCCGCTCGCTGCCCTTACGGCAAACTGGCCTCCCACTCGACGACCGCCTGCCACCTCGGTTCGAGATCGGTCATCATCTTCTCGAACTCGGGATTTCCATGAAGAGCCTCGAGGAAAACGTCGCCCCGGGCGAGGCACGGGTGGTGGATGAAGCCGGCCTCGATCGCGGAACGCAGCCATCTAAGCGAATCGTCGCGGCGCCCGAGCAGCGCGTGACCATCTGCCATGATTCGACGGGCGAACTCGTTGCCGACCGTCTTCTCCATCTCGTGTGACGTGTGCCGAAGCGCTTCCTCCTCGTTCCCTTCGAGGGCGCATCGAAGAAAACGCGCGATCGCCCCATCCACGCTGTCGACGATCTCGGCGCCGGCTCTCCCGAGGATTTCGATGGCCTCTTCGCGGAATCCCGCCTCGGCGATCTGCCACCCCGCGATGACGTGGAGCATGGATGCCTGCGGAGCCAACTCGATGGCGCGTCGCGCGGGCGGGGCGGCCTCCTCGCGGGGACCGTTCATCCAGCGATACGAGCTCACGACGAGGGGAGTGAGTGGGGTCAGCGGGTCGATCCGGGAGAGCTGTTCGACGAACTTCCAGTGGCTGGGAAGCCCGGAGACGTTCGAATACCGGCAGAGTTCCGCCAGGACGTTGGCATCGCCGGGACGGAGTTCGTTCGCCCTGTAGAGGTCCTTCAGCGCCACCTCGGGTTGGCCTCGCAACCCGGCCACCAGTCCCCGCACGAAGATGGCGAGATGGCAGTCCGGATCGATGCTGAGCGCACGGCTCACCAGTTCCGAAGCGCGTGGAAGCCCCTCCTCCGCCGGGACCAGATTGGTATTCACCTGACTCCAGTGAATCTGACCCGCCGTAGCCAGAAGCAGGGGGCTGTCGCCCACGATCTCCAACGCCTGGTCCACCAGCCGCAGCGCAAGCCGCTGGGCATCGCGCGTCCAGATGTACATCTCCTGCCGGGCCCGCAAATAACAGTCGTAGGCGACGACGTCTGCGATGGGGCGCTCGGCGGTCTGCAACTCTCCGGAGTCGGCGAGCGTCACCTGCAGTGCCGTCACGATCTCGCTCGAGATGTGCTCCTGGATGCCAAAGACGTCCTCGACGGTGCCGGAGTATTTTTCGCTCCAGATCGGCGTGTCGGTCTTTGCCTCGACGAGTTCCGCGGTCACGCGCAGCGCCTGCCCGGCGCGACGGACCGACCCGGTGACGAGATGGCTCACGCCAAGCTCCCGAGCCAACGTCGACGTATCCTTGGTCGTGCCCTTGAGCGCCATGGCCGAATTTCGAGAGATGACACGGAGGCTCGAAAGCCGGGCCAGGTCCGAGATCACCTCCTCGGTGAGCCCGTCGCTGAAATATTCGTTTTCGGCGTTCCCGCTCCGGTTCGCGAACGGCAGTACGACGACGGTCTTTTCCTGGGGCGTCTGGGCTGAGACGGAGACGGCGTCATGCGTCAGCATCGCCTGTGCGAACGCGGCTGCACTCTCGAACCGATCGCCTGGCTCCCTGGCCATCGCGATCGAGATCGTCTTCTCGAGGCCGGGAGGCACGGTTGGCTGGAGCCGCCTCACCGAAGGGACCGGCTCGGTCGCCTGCCTCATCAGGATGGCCAGCAACGTAGGCCCGGGGTAGGGCGGCTCTCCGGCCAGCATCTCGTATACCATGCATGCGAGACTGTATATGTCGGCGCGGTGATCGACAGACGAGCTTCCCGCGGCTTGCTCGGGACTCATATAGCCGGCCGTGCCCAGCGCGGAGCCCGTCTGCGTAAGCCGGGCGCTGTTCGAGGCTCGCGCCGCACGAGCGATCCCGAAGTCGGCGACGAGCGCCCGCCCCCGGCTCATGAGGATGTTGGCGGGTTTGATGTCCCTGTGAATCACGCCCTGCTCGTGCGCCGCCTGGATCGCCTCGGCCACGTCCGAGGCGATCCGGAGCGTCTCTTCCAGGGGGAGATGTCCGTCACGTGCGAGGCGGTCGTAAAGCGTCTCGCCATCCACGTATGGCATCACGTAGAACAGGAAACCGTTGGCTTCGCCGGAGTCGAACAGCGGGAGAATGTGCGGATGCTGGAGGTTGGCGGTCGTCTTGATTTCCGCCAGGAACCGATCGGCGCCCAGCGCGGCAGCGAGCTCGGGCTTGAGGACCTTGACGGCGACCCTTCGATCGTGGCGCTCGTCGTGTGCGAGGTAGACGGTGGCCATGCCGCCCTCGCCGAGTTCGCGTTCGATGCGGTAACGGTCGGCCAGCGCCACCTTGAGGCCGTCGAACCCTGGAGCTATCACGGCATCCCCTGCGCGCGACCCACCGTACTTCTTCAACAACCTTCTAGAACCCCAGCGTGTGCGTGTATTTGATCTGGAACGTCTGGAACGCTGACGCGGGAAGTCTCGGTACGTCGGCCAGTTCACGGACCGTGTTGAGGCCCTCAT
>JBGMQU010000264.1:0-2631 GCA_048060725.1 Gemmatimonadota bacterium
GCAACGGGTGATCAGCCCGAGGGAAACTGAGGCGATCGCGCGGTGCCGGGAGGTGATGCCGGCTTGAAAGGAGGAATGCCGGCCCTAACCGCGTCGCGACGGGGGTGCTTCTGGAGCCTTGCGGTGGCGCTGTTCGCGTTCTCGGTGTCGGCGTGGCCCGCGTCAGGCCAGTGGCCGGTCGGAACCACCGTCACACAAACGCGTCACAACCTCACAGTTCCGGCGAAGAGCGCCTTTCCCGACATGGCGAACCAGCTCGCCGACTACGACGAGGTCTGTGTGTACTGCCATTCACCGCACGGTGGTTCTCCGGGCCGAGCAAGAGGGCTTCACGTTCATTCCCGAGGTGGACTACACGCTCTTCCAGCTAGGCGGCTTGACGCAGGTGATCGTGCTCGGGGGAAGCCGTATTGAGTTGGGCATGACAGTCTTCGTCAGCTATAAGCACGCCGTGCCGCCGCTCTCCGAGCAGAGCATCTTCACAGGTTCCTATTCGCTTTCGCTGACACGGAAGGGATTCAGCTTGGTGCACCGCCGCGCGCTTCGGGACGGTGGGACCACCGACGCAGCCATCGACCTGCTAGGCCGACTCGATGAAAGCTCGACCACCGTCCGGCTGCACACGCAGACTCCGCTCGGTCGCCTCGACCTGTCGGGGAGTCGGCGGGACAGGGCGACGGCTTCGTACGCACACACCAGCTACGACGTTACGGCGAGCTTGGCGCTCCCATCCTTGCGGCGGACCCAAGTGTTCGTGGGGGCAAGCCACCGCAACACCGAAGCGGGTGACGGCAATGCCACCGTGTCCTCGGTCTTTGCCAGCATGTCGAAGGTAGGTCGGTGGATCCGGCTCCAGGGGCGCGTCGAGGCCATGGATTGGGCTCTCAAGGGTGGCACGTCGGGCCGATCGCTGGGAGCGGATCTGAACGCGGACATGGCCGTCGGCGCTTCAACGCTTTCGGTGCGCTACTTCTACAACGTCCGCTTCGAGCCCTCCTCGGTCACGCGAAGTCGGGTCACCGTGCGCGTGGTGCGGAAGTTCTGAACCTGGACATCTGATTCGCGGCCCGGGCCGGGCTCGGCGCCCGACGAGGTCGGGAAGAGGTTGGCCTAGGCGATCGCCAGTCCCAGAGCCTCACGGACCGAACGCACCCCATCCACGGGTTGGCCAGTCGTAGTGCGAGCTATCGAACACCCCGGCTAGAGCGATCCATTTGTCCTTCATCTCCACGATGTCGGCGACCTGCACATCCCTCCACGACGGCATCTGCGCCGACGCCGTGGTGGGCCAGGTAAGCACCACGGTGAGCGCCACCACACTACACACTGCTTTCCTAGCCATCAGCCTGCTCCCGTCCTGGTTCCCACCTGTCGAAGACCATCCACAACAACATCAAGTTACGAGCCCGGCCTGGAAAGACGACCGGGCTCGCAGGACGGGCTGCGGGAGCCCTGACGGCGAGCGCTCCCTCAGTTCTCTCTCAACGCCGCCATAGGATCAACACGCCGAGCGCACCGCGCCGGCAGATAGCAGGCCAAGAGAGCAGGCCCGCCGAGAATCGCCGACACCAGGATCAGGGTACCCACATCGGTGGGATCGACCTCGAACAGGAGACTCTCGAGAGCGCGTGAAACGGCCAACGACCCAAGCGGGGAGAGTCGTTCCTGCGCTTCGGCTGACCGGTGTCAGCGAGCCCGCGAGGGCGCTCCCGACACGATGAACATGCGGCCCGTCCGGGAAGCGTGGTCCGCCGCGCTCCACACCGAGGTGCGCACGGATCGCCCCCGGATTCAACCAGCGTCCTGTCGGCGCGGTGGATCGAGATCGAGCCACCGGTCCTTGCCCCGATGGTGAGGCGCCCGGCATCTTCCGCCCCGACCGCGGCGGGCCCGAGGCACACGGGCCCGGCGAAGAGCGCTCGCTGGAAGAGAATGGGTCCACGATGTCCTTGAAGTCCTCGATTCGCTCGCTCATGACCATGGGCAAGGGCGTTGCCCAAGGCCTTCCGGACGCGGCGGTCGATCGCGATCCGATCGAGATGTTCGGCGAGTGGTTCCAGGCGGCCCGGGAGTCCGGTATTCTGTTGCCCGAGTCGGTAACGCTGGCCACCGCGACGCCAGACGGGGCACCCTCGGCGCGCATGGTGCTCCTCAAGGGCTTCAGCGATTCCGGCTTCGACTTCTATACGAATTACGGCAGCAGGAAGGCCAAGGAGCTGGACGAGAATCCTCGCGCCGCACTGCTGGCGTATTGGCCGGTCCTCGAGAGACAGGTTCGAATCGAAGGTGCCGTGGAGCGTATTTCGCCTGAAGAGTCCGCCGCCTACTTCCGCACCCGATCGCGCGGAAGCCAGCTCGGCGCATGGGCCTCGAGGCAGAGCGAAGAGGTTGGATCACCGGACGATCTTCGTGCGCGCTTCGAGCGTTACGACGAGGAGTTCCGTGGGTCGGACGTGCCACTCCCACCGTTCTGGGGAGGGTACCGTATGGCTCCGGAGCAAATCGAGTTCTGGCAGGGCCGCCTGAACCGGCTGCACGACCGCCTCTTGTTCACGCGGTCGGGATCGGGCTGGGAGGCCGTCAGGCTCTACCCCTGACCAACCTCCGCCGACGCCTCGGCGACCCAACGAC
>JBGMQU010000265.1:0-2619 GCA_048060725.1 Gemmatimonadota bacterium
ATCGTGGGCTCCCAGAGATCGAAGCCCATCTCATACAGGCGTGCCGCCCGATCGAACGCCAGGGCCTCCGTGGCCTGATCCGCGGCGCGAAGTGCGTGCCGAGCCGCAAGTTCATCGTCACCTGAGCGCGCGTAATGCTCGGCCAGCGTCTCCGCGTCGGCTTCTCCGGCCTGATCCAGAGCATGGGCGAGCCGATCGTGGTAGGACGAGAGCGTATCGCTCGGAAGCAGCCCAGCCACGGTTTCACGAATACGATCGTGGTAGGGCTCCAGCACTTCCCGACCACTCCCGCCTCGGACACGAACCCAGCGCTGCACGCGTAGAAGGTCGACCGTCGCGGTGTCACCCGGATCCAACCCCGCCGCCTGATTCGCGACCGCGAGGTCGAGGGGCCGTCCGGCAACGGCGAAGCACTCCAACAACCTCCGTGCGTCTTCAGGCAGGCCATCCAGCCGCGACCCGATCACTCCATCAAGCCGAACGGTATCCATCGGGCCGGTGGCCCCCGAGGCCTCGGAGCCACCATGATGAATGAGTTCGTTCATGAAGAAGGGAATCCCTGCGGATTCCTCCGCCAGTTCGATCGCCCTCTCCCTCGATGCCTCCGGTCCACCTCCCAGGTGAGCGAGCGCCAACTCGACCGCGTCACCCCGGGAGAGCTCACCGAGGTCGATTTCCCAAACCTGCTCCGCGTGGACTCCACCCCAGGCCATCTCCTCGAAGATCGGGCTGGTGTCGCGCTCGTCGCTACGGAACGTCGCCAGAAGCAAGATCGGCGGCTGATCAGGCGGGCGTGTGAGCTCCCGCAAGAGGCGCCCGCTATCGATATCGCCCCACTGCAGGTCGTCTATAGAAAGCACGAGCAGGCGATGGTCCCCAAGCCTTCCCAGCAGTTCTCGAAGCGCGGCGAAGCCTCTCCTGCGCGCCTCCTGAGCATCCGGGATCTCTATGCCACCACGACGACTAGCCACCCGCTCGCCGAGCTCTCGAAGTACCGGAAATAGGCGGGCTAGGGCAGGCCAGTCGCGCGGCAGAAAGCGGGCCGCGTCGGTGGAATCCAACCGGCTCAGATAGTCCGTCAGGTCGTCGATCAACCCGTCGAACGCCTTGTACGGAACCGACTCCCGCCAGTAGCAACGTCCCCGTAGAACAAGCACGTCACGCTCTCGGTCCTCGAGTTCCTCCAAGAAGTGCCGGACCAGGGCGCTCTTCCCGATTCCAGAGCTTCCACCGATCAGAACAGTCGCCGATCCCCCTGTCTGGACCCGTTGAAAGGCCTCCCGCAGGCGGGCCAGCTCTGGAACTCGACCCACGAAGATGTCGTCGGAGACCTTAGCTCTCGGGGCCGGTGACACAACGGCCGGAGTCCCGAATGCTCCGCTCAGCTCAGCATAGGCGGGACGAGCGTCGGGGTCGCGCGCTATGAGCCGGTGGCATAGTTCGTCCAGATCCTTGGGCACCGAGCGGCTGCGCGCCGAGGGGCGAGGCGGGTCCTCGGTGTGCCTCTTCACGATCATCTCGTAGGCCGAGCCTTCGAACGGCAGGCCGCCCGTGAGCGCCTCGAAGAGCATCAGTCCCATCGTGTACCAATCGCTTGGAGTCGAGGCTCCCTTTCCGTTCGCCTGTTCCGGGGACATGTAGGCGGGGGTCCCGACCACCTGCGTGGACCTGGTCGCATTGTCCTCCCTGAGGTGGACCACCAACCCAAAATCGAGAATGACCACTCTGCCCTCGGGGGTGACCAGAACGTTCGGCGGCTTGAGGTCACGGTGAAGCAATCCGGCCCCGTGGATGGCGTGGACCCCCTCGACCAACTGGGAAAAAGTAGAGCGAAGCCGACTCTCGTCGAACCTGTATCGGTACGAGTCGCCGCCCGCCATACTGGCTCGCCCCTCGGTTGTTACGTATGCGAGGAGAGGAATTCCGTCGACCAACTCCATGGTGAAGAGCCATTCGTCTCCCTCGGAAACCAACTCACCGAACCGCACCAGGTTCTCGTGCCGGATGTCAGCGAGCGCCCTGAACTCCCTCTTGAAACGAAGGAGCCCGTCGGAGTCGAACCGGCGAAGGTGCTTGAGCGCTACCCGCTCACCCGTCGTGGTGTCGAGGGCCTCGTGCACCGTACCGAAACTCCCCTCACCGAGCCGGCGAATCGGTGTGAAGCGCTGGGGCAGGTCGATTGGCATGTGCTCAGCTCCCCTGCGGGGCGACCCCGCTGACCACCGGAAGGGGTACGGAGGCCTCGCCCGCACGATCGATGCCGTGTACGTCTTCATACAGGTCTTCCGAGATCTCACGGCCGCGGTCTGTCAGCATCGTGGGCTCGAAGTGGCCGGCGTAGCGTGCATCGACGCGAAACGCCGGCACGTAGAAGCGATCCAACGGTTCCGTGGTGCTGATGTGCGTGCGCCGTGCCCCTTTGCCTCCCAGCTTCGTCGGCACGGTCGCAAGAAGGGGTGCGGCGCAGAGCGCTCCATTCGCTGTCGCCAGGATCATTTGATCGCTGGTCAGGATTTTCCGGTATCTCCGCCAGAATCCGGCGGTGTGTTTCAGGGCCCGGAGCCTGTATCCCCTGAACGATTGGAGACCTCTCAAGAATTCCGCGGCTTCATCCAGCGG
>JBGMQU010000266.1:0-2615 GCA_048060725.1 Gemmatimonadota bacterium
TACAGGAACTTCCCGATCGTCCCCGGAACGAACAGCAACGGGGTGAAGGCAGCCACCGTGGTGAGCACGGCGAACGTGACCGGAACAGATACTCGCTGGGCGCCGCGAACGGCCGACTGGTGCGGCGGCGTCCCTCGCTCTCGTTCGGTGAAGATGTTCTCGCCGACCACGATGGCATCGTCGACGACGATCCCGATCGCCAGGATGAAGCCGAAGAGCGACATCATGTTGATCGACACGTCGAGCGCGGCCATGATCGCGAACGCTCCCGTGAACGAGAGGAAGATCCCGACCGACGTCCAGAACGCGAGTCGAAGGTTGAGGAACAGGGCCAACGCCACGATCACGAGCAGCAGCCCGAGCCGGCCGTTCTTTATGAGAAGCGAAAGCCGACTCTGGAGATACTCCGCCTCGCTGCGCCAGATGTCGACCTGAACACCGCGCGGGATCATCGCGGCGAGTTCGTCGTCCAGATACGCCTGCACCCGGTCGACGATGTCCAGCACCCGTTCGTCGCCTGTTCGAAACACTCGCACGAACGCGGTGTTCTCGCCGTCGTAGGTGGAGATGATGTCCGTGTCTTCAAATCCGTCCGAGATCCGGGCGACATCGTCGAGGCGAAGCGTCGCCCCATCCGTCTCGCCACGCACCACGATCTCGGCGAAGTCGGCCCGAGTGTAGTTCTGTCCCTGAACTCGAACGAGGATCTCCTCGCGATCGGTCTCGACGCTCCCCCCGGGAAGGTCGAGACTGCCTCGCCGCACCGCGGCCGTGACCTCATCGAGCGTCAACCCGTAGCGGCGCAAATCGTTCTTCGAGACCTCGATCGAGATCTCGTAATCCCGAACACCGGAGACCCGTACCAGAGAGATCTCCGGCATGCTCGAGAGATCGTCCTTCACCCGGTTCGCGAGTTCCTTGAGCGTACGCTCGGGCACGGCGCCGTGGATGGCGATCTGCATCGCCTGGCTATCGGCCTCGAGTTTCGTGACTTCGGGTTCTTCCGCGTCGACGGGGAAACTCACGATTCGGTCTACCTGCGACTTTACGTCGTCGACCGCGTCCGACACGTCCGTTCCGAGGGCGAGTTCGGCGAGCACGATTCCGACGTTTTCGGACGCGGTCGACATGATCCGCCGAACGCCGGAAATTCCGCTGATCTGCTCTTCGATGCGCTGCACGATCGATTGCTCGACCTCGTCCGGCGAAGCGCCCGGATACTCCACCCGAACCTGCACGATATCGAGCGAGAACTCGGGGTAGACCTCCTGCGGGATGTTCATGGCCGCGAGAATCCCGGCCACCACAATGAAGACCATCAACAGGTTGGCGGCGACCCCGTTACGGGCCATCCAGGCGATCGCATTCCTCATCGCGATCCCGCGACGATCGGGGCGCCCGCTGATTCGAGAGGCTCGATTTGTCGGACGGTCATCCCGTTGGTCACGAAGGGGAGCCCCGAGATCACGACGTTCGCGCCGTCCGGCAGGTCCGCGAGGATGTACGCCAGATCCTCGACTTCCTGGATGAGCTCGATCGGCGTCATTACGAGCAGAGTGTCCGACTCCACTACCCAAACGGTGCCGTCGTCGCGAAGCGCGGCGCTCGGCACCGTCAGGTAGCGGTCATACGACGTTCCCTCGATGTCGACCGTCGCGTACGTGCCGATCAAAAGCGGGGGGCGATCGGGCTGGCTGTCGGTCGGAACGAACGGATCGGGCACGCGAACCACCACATTCACGGTGCGCGTCCGCTCGTCCAGCGCCGCCTCGGCCCGGTCGACGAACCCTGTCCACGCAAACACGTGTCCGCCGTACTCGGCCTCGATCGACACCGGAATGCGAGTCCGCTCATCTCCCGCGCGGGTCGCCCACAGTGCGTCGATGCGCGCCGCCTCGTCATCGCTCAGGGGGATGACGATTTCGACTGTCCGCGTCGAGTATATGCGTCCGACCGACTGCCCCGGAGACACGAACTGGCCGACATCGACCACCTCGTCGCGGACGATCCCTTCGAACGGCGCGCGCACCCACGTGCGCGACAGGGCCAGTTCCGCGTCCTCGAGCCGCGCCTCGGCGCTCTGGAGGGCGGCCTCCGCGGCGCGGAGCTGCGGCTCGCGTAAGACCAGCGAAGTGGCCGCCTCGGGGTCGAGCCCCTCCCTTCGGGCCAATCGCTGAAACTCGTCGCGCGCGATCAGCACTTCCTCTTCGGCCTGGAGAACACCGACCCGCCGCTGTGCGACGTCCGCGGACGCGGCCTCGACCGCGTTCTCGTAGTCCGCGGGATCGATGCGAAAGAGGGCCTCGCCCGTCTCGAATCGACCGCCGCTGACGAAGGACCGAGCGACCCACTGCACCCGTCCGCCTACCTGCGACGCAACGTTGATCTGGGCGCTGGGTCTGACCGTGCCGCTACCCCGCACCTCGATCGCACCGGAGCCCGGTTGGACCGTCGCGGTGGTTACGCTCGGGATCCGTCGCGCCGGCTCGAGCTCCTCCGGAGAGCTGCGAAGCACGATCAAGAGAACCGTCACTCCGATTCCCGCTCCGAGCACGAGCACCCCCTGCTGCCAGGGGGAGAGCCTGCGCCACACCCCGCGACCGGATCTGGTTGCC
>JBGMQU010000267.1:0-2614 GCA_048060725.1 Gemmatimonadota bacterium
GTGAGCATTCCCTTCGACGAGATCGAGGCGAACCTCGACGCCCTGCCCGAGGCCAAGGACGCGAAGATCGTTCTCTACTGCCGGAGCGGTCACATGAGCGGCCAAGCGTCGGATGCTCTGGTCGCACTGGGATACACGAACGTCTTCAACCTGGCCGGTGGGATGCGTGCGTGGAGCGAGGAAGGGTACGAGATCGAGAACGCCACCCCGGGATCGTGAACCGGCGCAGTCTCACCGCGGTCGGTCTCAGAAGCTCACCTTCACTCGCGAATACAACTGGTCGGTTCCGTCCCATGCTCCGAACAGCGACGAGCCCCGGCCGCCCACCACGAACGCACCCACCGTGAGTGCGACGTTGTCCGCGGGGGAGTAGGTGAGCTCCGGGAACACTCCGTACCCGAGGTTGTCGGAGATGCCCGACCACGTTCCGACTTCCATCGCTCCCCCGAACGCCGCCTTCACCTCGTCCTGGAGGAAGCTTCTCTCGAGGCGACCCACGAAGTAGTCGTGTAGCTCGTCGGAGCCCCGCTCGAAGAAGAGGCCGTGCGCCCACTGGGCGTTGGCGTACCATCCCCCGGGAAACGTGTAGTCCAGACCCACGGTAGACCGGACGAAGGCGCGATCATCGAGGGCCACCTCCCGCTCCACGGTGGTCGTGGCGCCGATGGTCGTGGTGACCACGCGCTCCTGGCCCTCCGGAAAGACCAGGGCGGCCTCGCCCCACAGCCCGATTCCCCGGAACTCGGTGGCGAAGTCGGCACCCACGGTGCGAGTCCTGGCGAATCCCAGCGTCATGCGGGCGTCGAATCCGTCCGCACCGGTTCCAGCGCCCGAGGCTTCGAGGTCGAGGCGCCTCACGAACGGGACTCCATCATACCCGCTCACGTAGCTGAACGAGTAGTCCGCTCCGGCGGCGTTCCCCGCGATCTTGAACGCCCAGAGTCCGTCTGCCAGGCGCCGGGAAGGCAGCTCGATCCGATCTTCCACGGAGGTGATGCGCACCACGTCGGAATCGACTGGCAACCCTCCTCCGAAGAGCCCCGCACCACCGCCGCGAGGCATGATCGGTGGGCGGACGGCAGGAGACCAGATGCCGGTGAGCGTGAGACCCCCGGCGTAGTACTCGGCCAGGGCGGCCGAGGTGGGAACCCGGGCCGTGAAGTTCACCAGGTCCGAGAAATCATACGCGTTCAGCTGGTCCGTGGGGTTCAGCTCGTCGGCGGTTCCCCACTGGATGCGCTGCCTTCCCAGACGGACGTCCAGCCCGTCCACCAGGAAGCTCCACAGCTGCACGTATCCTTCCCAGAGCGTCACGTCGGTGGGGATGTTGCGCTCGACATCCTCCAGATCCGACCCGGAACGCACCGTCGGGAAGTCGTAGAACCGGATGTCCATGCTGGCGAATAGATAGACGTCTTCCGAGGGATTGACCGACAATTCCGGGCGAAAACGGTTGTAGAAGTCCGCAACCATCACGCTGTCCCCTCCGATCTCGAACCGCCGGTCGAGGGAGAGGAAGCCGCCCACCTGCACCGTCTGGGCGAGCGCTCCGGGCGCCGGCGCCAGGGGCGTGAGGCCCAGGGCCAAGGCGAGAAGGCCCCGGAGCGGCCACCTCCGTTCGAGGAGGCCGCGAGCATCTGCCGACGTATTCATGAAGCTAAGCCGGGCGCTTGAGTGAGCGCTGGGTGAAGAGGTCGTCCGAAAGTCCGGAGTCGAGGAGTAGCTCCTCGAGCTCCAGGACCGTCCTGTGCCCGCTCCTCCACGAGACCATCTCCATTCCGGTGACGTAGGCGTACCCGTCGATCTGCTGGACCTCCGTCGCCGTGTAGGTCTTGATCCGCTCTCCGCTCTCGTCGAAGTAGTCGATCTTCCTCGCGACCCAGTCGGCGTCGCTCACCTCCATTACGAGGCGGGCGTAGCTCACGTCCGCCCCGTCCCTCCGCTCCAACGTGAGGGTGTACGACCCACTCCCCTTCGAGACGGCGGTCACCTCGAAGTCTTCGGAGTAGCTGGTCTGGGAGAGGTCCTCGTAGCTGAAGTCCGTCCCCATGAAGCCTTCATTCTTGATCGACGAGGCGATCCGCCTCACCCGACGGAAGGCGGGGAGGTACAGGTACATCCGATCGTCGGCCAACCGCAGGAACGCCACTCCGCGTACGTCCGCCGGCTTGACGAACCGAACGAGTCGCTTCTCCGATCCCTTCTGGTAGAAGCGGAGCTCGCGCTCCTTCGTCGATCCGTCCCGGTCGATGAGCGTCATGCGCTCCACCGCGGTCTGGTCCAGTGGAGCGTTCATGACCGAGTCCACCCGTGCCAGCATTGTATTCCCGTCCTGCGCCGACGCCGTCCCGGGGACCATCGCCGTGGTGAGGGCCAGTACAGCCGTGGCCCACTTGATCTGGAATCGCATCTATGCCTCCTCCTCCGCCGCACGGTGCGTGGCCGACGGAACCTCCTGCGCCAGGAACCGGGGACGGATCCTTAGGTAGAGCGCGGGCAGGAGCGTCAGCGTGAGCGCGGCGGCGACGAACATGGTGAGTGAGCTGAGACCGCCGAAGCGGCGGATGTGCTGACCGCCGGCCAAAAGGAGCACGAGGAAGCCGAGCCCCACCGA
>JBGMQU010000268.1:0-2604 GCA_048060725.1 Gemmatimonadota bacterium
GCCCCCAATAGACTGTACGTTACCTTGCGAATGGTCCCCTCCCAGGTCCTTTCGGATGATACTCCCACCCATCGCCCCTTGCACGAATCATGCCCTCACGCGAAATGCTGTCCGACGCGCTTAAATGCGCGTCTGACATGAGAATACGCCGCACCGGTGGATCTGTTTCAAGGGCTGAGCCTCCTGATATCCAGAGAGTCCGTCCTGCAGGTTCCGGAAATCTCTTCAGGGTGTCCCCTTTTGGGCGCGCCCGACAGGTGCGCGCGTGGGGGCTTCCCGGGTAGATTCGGCGAGAGTCATACCTTGGGCGCCCAAGGAGGCCATGGACAACATTCCAACAGACGTGCTGCGCGATGCGGCGGGCGGCGACGCCCTGGCCCTGGCCCGGGCGCTGGTCGCTACCCCCTCGGTGAACCCCCTGCTCGAGGCCGGCGGCCAGGGAGAGGACTCGATCGGTCGGATTTCCGAGGGGTGGCTCCGATCCTGGGGCTTCGAGGTCGAACGTACCGAGGTGGCGCCGGGCCGGTTCAACGTGGTGGGCTCCATCGGCTCTGGAGGAGGTGGGCGGACCCTGATCCTCAACGGCCACTTGGACACGGTGGGTGTCGAGGGAATGACCGTGGCGCCGTTCGACGCCGAGGTGCGGGACGGGCGGTTGTGGGGCCGCGGCGCGTGTGACATGAAGGGCGGCGTCGCGTCGCTCCTATCGGCCTCGGCAGCGCTATCACGGGGAGTGATTCCCGGCCGGCTGATCGTGGCACTCACGTGTGACGAGGAGCATGCCAGCCTCGGCATGGCTGCCTTGGTCGAATCCGGTGTTCGTGCGGACGCAGCCGTGGTGTGCGAGCCGACCAGCCTGGCGGTGATGCCGGCGCACAAGGGGTTCGTATGGCTCGAGGCCGAATTCCAGGGCCGCGCCGCTCATGGATCTCGCCCGTCCGAAGGTGTGGACGCGATCGAGCACGCGGCCCGGTACCTGGTCGCGTTGGACGGCCTTCGGGAGACGATCTCGGCGAGGGATCCACACCCGCTGCTGGGTCATGGCTCCTTTCACGCGGGCACGATCGAAGGGGGCTCCGCGCCGTCGGTCTATCCCGACCGCTGCAAGCTGGTCATCGAGCGCAGAACGCTTCCCGGAGAGTCGGCGGATGATGTCGTGGCGGAGTTCCAGGCGGTTCTCACGAATCTGCCCGGGCCCGGAGGTGAGGCCAGAATCACTCGAGGCCTCACGAGACCCGGCACCGAGGTAGACCTCGAGTCCGAGCTCGTGAGGGGGCTGCTCGGAGCCAACGAGGCTCTTGGCCAGACGCCAAAGGTGGAGGGGATGACCGCATGGGTGGACGCCGCGTTCCTCAACGAGGCAGGGGTACCGGCCGTCTGTTTCGGTCCGGGGTCCATTGCCAAGGCGCATTCCGCCGACGAGTGGATCGAGACCAGCGAGATCGAGATCGCGGCTCGCGTGTTGGAGGCGTTTGCGGGTGAGTTCTTGAAGGCCGGCTCGTAGCACCCCATGACCCGCCGGCGGGCGCCGAAGGATCCTAAAGGCCGAAGATAGTGACCCGGGTTGGACCGTGATCGTGCGTGACGCCCGTCGCCGGAACCTCGTGGTCGGCCCGGTGCTCTACCGAAAGGATCCGACTGAAGCGGACCTCCGTCCATCGCGCGATGATGCGGTCGAGCTTTCTGGATCCGTACGGCGGGTCTGCAAACGCGATCTCGTAGGCGTTCTCCGCGAGGCCCTCGACGAAGGGAATGGCATCACGCCTGAAGATTCGAGTCCGGTTCTTCATGCGGAGCGCCGCCACGTTCGATTTGAGGGCATGAAGACTCGCCGTCCCGTTTTCAACGAAGTCGGCGCGCGCCGCGCCGCGGGACAACGCCTCGACGCCCAGGGCGCCCGATCCCGCGAAGAGGTCGAGCACTCGGGCGCCCTCGAGGTGATCCTCCAGTGCCGTGATCCAGTGGTCTCTCACCGCTTCGGAGGTGGAGCGTACGCGCGCACCGGGGGAGACGAGGTCCCGCCCGGCGAATTTCCCCCGTATGACCCTCAGGGCTCGACTCCCCCCTCTACGATGGCGCATCCACATCGGGACGTGTGATCGATGATCCAGGTGGCCCGCTCGAGGTCACGGATCAACCACAGCACCAAGAAATCACCGGCCGCCGCCAGCGTGAAGAAGACACCCCAGGCCGCTATCCAGGCCTCCGTAACGATCAACGACACGACGAATTGGCCAACGGAATCGATACGCTGCGATCGCCCAACGTCTTCACCCTCAGCCGCTCCGCTCATGAAAGGAACTGCCCAACCGCGCGTGGAGCGGTGTACGTCTCTCTTCCTCCACGCCTCGGGCAGCATGTGACGTGAAGGGCTCGTGGTCAATCTCCGTACACTTAAGTGTTACTTATGACGCCTTAAGTGTTATTTTGTCGCGTTAAGTGCTTAAATTGTGAAACGCGGAGTGCCATAAAGGTAGGAAAGTAGTGGCGGTTCACTTAGGTGGACTGAAAGTGGGAAAGTCATGGAGTCAAGTCGCATCATAAAGTCCAACGTTGAAACGCGGAGCCGAATTCAAAGGGATCTCGCGGCGGGAAGGCTTCGAA
>JBGMQU010000269.1:0-1195 GCA_048060725.1 Gemmatimonadota bacterium
ACCCCTGCCGCTGCCCCGGCCCCTGCCGCCGCGGGGGCTCCGGCCGACGACCTGGTGCAGCAGTTGATCGGTTCGTGGGAAGGGCAAAACGACACTCGCGGATCGATGTCTTTCCGGTTCTCTTCGGATGGAACCGTCACCTGGGTCGTACCGGTGCCTACGGGACCCGAAACGCTGCACATCTCCTACGTCGCGGTGGCACACGACGGGCGGCTCCTCCTCAACCTGTCCGGATTCGAGACGGGACCGCTGACCGGAATGGTGATGTACGGACTCGTCGAGTTCGAGAGCGCGAACGTCATCCGGATGGATCTCGAACCCGGGCCGCCCGGCAACGATGAGCCGCGTCCGACGGGACTCACGTCGGACGACGTCCTGACCCTTGACCGGGCTCGGTCGCCAGGTGGCTAACCGACGCTGCGTTCGTCTTGCTGGTCCTGCACGGGGTGATCTACCAGTTCGCGATCGAGGCGAGGCCCTGGGGCTGGGTCGCGGCTTTCCTCGTCTTCGTCGTTGCCGCCGCTGCGGCGCAGCTCGCTGGATTTCGCGGGGTGCGGAGCAGAGGACTCGCCTGACCCCATTCAGGGGAGGAGGGCCAATAACTCGGCAGGGGTCACGGGAGTGACCGCCGACTTCTTGAAGTCACGCTTGTTCCGCGTAACGAGATACGTCGCCTCCGCTTTTTCCGCGCAAGCAGCCTGTACCGCATCCTCGAAATCTGACCAATTCGCCGAGAGCGCATGACGAATCCGGTCCTCATCGACGGGCACGATATCGACGAGGTGAAGGAGATCTGTCAGAACCTTCCGGGTGCGGCTCTTTCCCAGATGCCTGGCCAGCAGGAAGTGGAGGGTCGTGATGGTATGCGCCGCCAGCAGGCCCTCTAGATTCCCCGCCTCGACCTGGGCCAGCACCGCCGCAGACTCATCTGCGAACGGCTCGCGGTCTGCAAGGACATCCAGAACGACATTGATGTCGATCAGGACTCGAGTCACGAGTGCTTGGCTTCCAGGTGGGCTCGGTACTCCTCACGCGAGGCGGAGGACGGCAACACCCCTCGCAGTCGACTGACTACCGGCGTGGAAACCTCGGCTTCCGTCTCCAGCGATCCCAGGAACTCGGACACGAGACGGGAAACCGTCGTCTGATTGCGTCGTGAGAACCTCTTGGCCCGCTCGATCAGCGCGCCATCGAC
>JBGMQU010000269.1:1295-2594 GCA_048060725.1 Gemmatimonadota bacterium
CTGTCGGCGGACGCCTGGCTGGCCTCGCGAGGGGAGGCTCGGCAGGCCGAGGAGCAACTCGTGGCTCTGGCCCGCGACTTCGAGCAGATGGCGCAGCGCGCGGACTCCTCCTACAACAACGCTGCGAGGGCGGTGGCTGCGGGGACGACGCTGCTCGAGCAGCTTACCGGGCCACAACCGGAGACCGCCGCGGATTCGGGGATGGCCAGGATCAGAGACGCGATGTTCTACGAGGTTTTCTCGCCAAGTACCGGGTCCTACGATGCCCTGGTCGCGTCCGGAAGTATCGAACTGATCGACGACGAGGCGCTGAAGACGGAACTGGCCGACTTTTTCGGGTCATTCGACGACATGCGCGTCTCGGAGGGGATTCTCCTGTCGACCCAGGAGGGGGTCATGAGTTCCGAGACGTATGCCCGGCTGGTCGGGACTCACCGCGATCTTCCAGAGATTGGACGCGCGACGGACGATGTCAGTCCCAAACAGGCCATTTCCTGGGCCGAGTCGGATGTACTCCTGAACCACCTCGCGCACGTACTGGTCCGACAGCGCGATGTCCTGACCGACTATCGATACATCCGGGGGGCGATCGATCGAATCCAGGGGATGTTGCGTGTGTTGAGGGAGCAGGCTTGAGCACGTTCGCACCGATGAAGAACTTGCCCGGCGGTAAGCGAGCCCTCCTCGTCATCGACGTACAGGAGGGGATGTTCACGCTCGAGGGATTCCGCGTCCACGGGGCCGCCGACTTCCTGTCACGCGTTTCCGATCTGATTTTATCTGCCCGCTCGGCAGGGGTACAGGTCGTGTACGTGCAACACTGCGGCCCTTCCGGTTCTGCGCTCGAACGCGGCACCGAGGGCTGCCGGATCCACGCATCCATCGCTCCCCTGAAGGGAGAGCTGGTGATTCAAAAACTGGAGTCGGACGCGTTCCTCGGCACTACCCTGCACGAGGAACTGCAGGCCCGAGGCGTGACCGATCTCATCGTGTGCGGGATGCAGTCGGAGTTCTGCGTGGACACGACGTGCCGACGCGCACACGGACTCGGGTATCGCGTCACGCTGGTCGAGGACGCGCACACGACGGGCGACACGGACACCCTGACCGCCGAGCAGATCATCGCGCACCACAACGAGACGCTCGCCCGCGGCTTCGTCACTCTTTCCGCTGGGGAAGACGTCTTCTCGCCGCCCTGAGTTAGAATGCCCCTCTCTGACCCGTCGCATCGACGGCGCGGTGGGTGGACGCGTTAGTCGCCGTACCGAAAGACTCGCTCGAGCGAGACTTCGAACACGC
>JBGMQU010000270.1:0-2592 GCA_048060725.1 Gemmatimonadota bacterium
CCAGCCCGGAGGCCGTCATGGAGCACGCGGAAAGGACGGGCATACCGGCGAACCGCATTTCCGAAATCTCCATGGAAATCAACCCCGACATGTTCCGGTAGCGACCTCAGGCGTCGGGTGCGGGCTCCGGGCGATCGACGATCTGTGAGACCATCACGACCCCGGCGACCGCGTTCGTCAGCATGACGAGGCGCCAGTCGGGAACTGAGACGAACGCCGGAGCGACGAGCGCCAGGCCCAGGTAGAAGACCGCCGTGCCGACGAGCATCCCGTACAGACCGCCCGTCACGACGTTGCCTGAGACCACCGCGGAGCTGAACACGAACGCCGCACCGATCCCCACAAGGGCGAACACCGAGAAGTGGGCGAGAGTGTACGCGGCGAGACCGTAGGCGATCTTCAACCCCGCGGCGATCGAGGCGAGAAGCCCGAGAGCGGAGTCGAGCCGGGCCGGTGTCCCCAGAACATTCCCGGCGAGAAGCGTCGGAGTGGCGAACGGCTCGAGCTTCACGAGGTCGTAGACGAGGATCATCACGGCGACCGAAAGTCCGGCCGCCAGTCCAGCCGCGGTTCCCACCCTGATGCGTTCCAGCAAATGCGCCTCCCGCAGTCGTGATGCTCTCCCACGGTAACACGGTGGGCCCGAACCGTTCAAGACCCGCGGTCAGTTGGCTCCCGCCGCCCTCCCCTCGATTTCGAGCTCGCCGGTGTCCTCCAGCGCCGGCTGCTCGACGGGGTGGGCGGCCCACCACGCCTTCGCCCGCGTCCGATCCCATTCCGGAACGATGTCGACGTTGTCGAGGGCACCGGCGAGTTCGTCAAACGTTTGGAAACGGTCCCTCGGATCTTTTTCCAGGCACTTCATCGCGATGTCGCTGAGCGCCTCGGGCACGTTCACGAGCGCGCGCTCCCCGGGGGGTTCGGGAGTCTTCTTCACATGGTCCATGATGACTTCCATGGCGTTGGTGCCCGGGAAGACGGGCTCGCCGACAAGCATCCAGTACAGCACGCATCCGACGGCATAGATATCGGCGCGCCCATCGAGCGACTCGACCCCCATCATACCTTCGGGGGCGAAACACGTCGGGGTGCCGAAGAGCGCCCCTGCCCTGGTGAGGCCATCGTCTCCCGGGCTCACCTTCTTGGCGAGACCGAAGTCGAGCACTTTCACGAAGTCGTAGAGCCCGCCCTGCTCCGTGAGAAAGACGTTCGACGGCTTGATGTCGCGGTGGACGACGTCGTGGCGGTGCGCCTCGGCGAGCGAACCGCAGATCTGCTTCACGATGAAGACGCACCGGGCCGGGTCGACGGGACCGTGCGTATCGATCATCTGCTGTAGATCGAGCCCAAGGAGGTGCTCCATCGCGTAGTAGAACGTCCCGTCCGGAGTCCGACCGAAGTCGAATACGCGCACCGTGTTGGGGTGGGTCAGCGCGGCGGACACCTGGACCTCCCGTTCGAATCGCTCGAGCGCGTCTGACGCGCCCGCCTGGTGGCGGAGCACCTTGACCGCTGTCGCCCGGCGAATCATCGCGTGCCGAGCCAGGTAGACGTCGCCCATGCCGCCGGACCCGATCTTCCCCTCGACCACGTAGCTCCCGAGCCTCTTCACCCGGTGGGCCGCCCGTCCCAAAGTGTAGAGCGTCCGACTCGCGACGGTCGCGATGATCGCCAGAAACACCGCCCCCGTGGCCTGGCTCAGCAAGAACGTCCCCAACGACCCGCGGGCCACGGGCCCGTCCCAGAAGGCCGCGACGCTCGGGTTCAGCGTCGCCGTGAGCACGGGGATGCCCAGCGACATGATCACGGCGATGATCGACAACGCGATCTGGGAGCCGTACGACGGCAGAAACGCCGCGTGCAGAAACAGCATCACGGCGATGCCCAGGTCCGCCGTCTGGTCGGGCTGAAACAGGGACACGCGCGTGATACTCGCCGCAAGATTGAGCGAGAGCAGAGGAACCACCAGCCAGACCGCCGAAACCCGGTTTCTCAGGACCGGGATCAACGCGAACCCCAGCGAAAAAAGCACGAAGTGCGCGTAGATGAGGGGAGCGCGGTACGTTGCCGGGGCCGCGAGCGACTCGCCCTCGACCATGAGGGTCAACGGGACGGCGAGCACACTGAGCCCGATGCCCAGGAGACAGATGAGGCGCGTCCGTGTCCACAGCAGCTCGCGGATTTCCTCCGCGTACGACCCGAGGGTCGAGCGCCGCGAAGATCCCGCTGGAGTTTTTGTCATCGACGACGCCACGGAGTGGAAGATGCGGCGGTTGTGTCCCGGATTCGCGGGAGCCAACCTAGACGGACCCGAAACCCGATGCGATAGGGCCGAAACAGAGGGCACCCGATGATCTCAGCGCTAACCGAGAGGGCGCGGCGGTTCGCGCGTAGCGACTTCCGGCTGACCATCCTCGCGAGCGTGATCCTGGCGCTGTTGCTCCTGTCGCCCGTCATCTCCTATCTGCCCGGCTCGGCGGTCCTCTTTCCGAGTCTCGGGGCGCTGATCCCCCTGGCAGCTATCTATGCGGTCAGCGACAGCCGGAGACACCTTCGAATCGGGCTGGCGCTCGGGCTCCCGGCCGCGATTGC
>JBGMQU010000271.1:0-2481 GCA_048060725.1 Gemmatimonadota bacterium
TCGGACCCAATCCTGGGCGCCTGACTTCCTCGAGTTCTTCGAGACCGAAGTCCTCAGACTCCGGTAGCCGCCGGAGCGTCGCGCGGCTGGTCTGCTGATGGACCGCCTTCGACGGATCCCCCCCGGTCTCAGCCCCCCGGCGTGTACCAGATCGGAGATGTGTAGGCCCGGTCCTGCTGGACGTCGGGAACTCCTTCTGGAAGATCCAGTCCGTAGAACGCTGCGTCGTACGTGGTCCAGCGGGGTGTCGGGATCTCGAGCACGCGCACGTAGTAGAACGCCCGCTCGCGTTCATCGAAGTTCGGATCTTCCCAGTATGCCATCAGGAGCGCATCCCCAATGCCGTTTGTATACGTGGCGGTTTCGACGTCTACAGAGTTTCCCACCGGCCGGTCGCAGGCCCCGTCTCGCAACTGTCGATCGTCTGAGCACGCGATGTCGTAGACGCGTTCGTGGAGCTGACCTGATGCGTCGAGCCAGCCCTTGACCACCTGCACTCTATCCAAATTGGCCCCGTCCGGGTCTCGCAGTGCCCGAACCAGGATCCGGGGAGACGCCCCGCTTGGCGGAGCCCTAAAATCGCCGCCCATCGGGACGCCCCGGAGGTACCCGATTTCGGCGAAATCTGGCCGCAGCACGTCGTCCTCGCCGAAGTCCCAACCGGCGAACACACGTACCGTGATACGGCTACCTGTGGTCGCGTACGTCTCTTTTCGTGCCATAGCGTCCCAGAGTGATTCGCGCGTATTCTCCTCTGCCCACACGCCCTGCAGGCCCGAAGCAATCGTCTCGAACTCGTAGGTTCCAGTTCCCACGCCTTCGGGATCAGGCACGATCTGCGCGTCCCAGCGATCCGGGCTCGGCTCCATGATCGAGACCTTGCCCCAGTAGTTGTCTTCGCGCGTGGTAGCCAGCGATGTGTGCGAGTCCGTCGCCCCTACGAGCCCGAACTTGAACGGGTTCACCCCGAGATCGGCTTCGGCCCGAAGGCCGAGCTTCAGCGCCCCACGCGCATACTCCTGAGGCAGCATATCGGACGTCTTGGGTTCCCCGGCCCAATTCCCCCGGTCCCAGTTTTCGTAATCGGCGAACTCGTCGTTCGGTGACAGGAAGGGATGCGCTTCACCGTCGCCCTTCATTTGAGTGACCTCGTACAGAGGCTCGTACCGAGCCCTGCGCTCCGCGTACTCTCGGTCGATGGCCCCTCCGCTCAACGACTCGAGTTGGAACATCACGCCGTTCGAAAGATTGCCGTTGTGGGGAATCGCGAGTACCCGACCACCCGTCACGTTCTCATAGTTCTCCATCCAATCCCAGAGCCTCTCCGGATCGCTGGAATCGTAGGAGCCGAACGGCAGCAGACGCTTCCCGGCGTCGCCTCCGTCACGGGTGAGCACGACGCGATGTAGGTTGTTGCCGCCCGGAGCCGAAGACCATTCGTACCCGATGAATGCGGTGAACCGGCCGGGATCATTGTGATCCTCCGCGAAGTCCACGACCTCCTCCCACATGCGCCGGGCCAGCGCCGGGTCGTCGAGAGGATCCACCCCGCTCACGATGGCCTCGTAGCCCCAGGCTTCGAAGGCCCCGTATATGTCTCCCGCTTGATACATCTCGTAGACCCGACGTCCGAGGTCGGACTGCAAGATGGCCGGATCGGCCCGCGCGAGTAGCGATGCCGCCCCGAGGCTCTCGGCGTGGTCCGCCACCACCAGCCAGTCGAGAGCGCGGACCAACTTGACCGGCTGGCCGGAACTCGCCGTGATCTGTTCGCCTTTAGCGAAGCGGTACGCCATGTCCGGGTCGAGTGTGTTACCGACCAGCCCCGCATCCCACGAGTATGACGTGTGCAAATGGCTGTCACCCCAGAACACCCGCTGTGGGAAGCCCTGATTCACGAAGGGTGAATAGAATTCCTCACGCGCGGCTTGCTCACCCCGCTCAACCGCGAAATCGGGGCCCCGCGTGACGTCTTGAGCGCTGGCGAAAGTCGGCAGGAGCGCGACGGCGGCAATGAGAAGGGTCGGTGGGCTCAGGGTATTGGACATTCGTGAGACTCCGCGAGAGGTGCGTGCCGTGAGTTTCAACCTTAACACGCCCCGAAACGGCCCGCTACGCGGACTGCCTACGCGCCCAATGACTAAGCCGTTATCCTGTCCCTCAGGCAGGCGGTCAGCCTGCGCTGACGGTCGCGAGGAACTCGAGCACGGCCTCCCACGTCGGCTCAACGGCGCCCTCAACGCGGTCGGGGTTCAGCATGCTCGAGCCATGCTGACCGGGGTCAGCCACGTGTATCAGAAACCCGAGGCGTCCGAAGCGCTCGATCTGATCGGCGACGGTATCGATCTCCGCCTCCGACCGCGGGCGCAGGACGAGCGTGGGCTGCGTCACATCAGCCGCGAACCGGCTGGACGGACATTCGCCCATTGCGTCGCCGCCGGCCGGCGAAAACGCGAGGACGCCCTTGATCTCGTCCGCATG
>JBGMQU010000272.1:0-2462 GCA_048060725.1 Gemmatimonadota bacterium
GACGAAACAACCCCAGCAGATCACCTCACAGGCAGATACTGACCCACGCTCCTAGGCAAACGCATTGCATTTCGCTATACTCAACGCATGGCACAACTCGTTACCAGGATCGACGCGGATCTCGCCTCCCATGTCGACGAACTCGTGGCAGAGGGGGTGTTCGAGTCTCGATCTGACGCCGTGCGTCGAGGCCTTCGAGCTCTGATCGACGACCATCGCCGCCGTCAGACGGCCGAGGCAATCATCCGCGGATACGCAGACACGCCTCAAACCGAAGAAGAGGTCGGCTGGACGGACGAGGCCACTCGCCGCATGATCAGCGATGACCCGTGGTGACGCCGGCCCAGGGCGACATTTGGTGGGCAGAGGCCGAAGACAAGCGCCGCCCCGTCCTTGTGGTAACTCGTACCGAAGCGATACCCGTTCTGACCTGGATCGTGGTAGCCCCCGTCACGCGAACCATTCGCGGAATACCAACTGAGGTTCTTCTCGATACCGAATCCGGCATGACTGTTCCGTGCGTAGCAGCCTTTGACAACCTCCAACCCATTCGAAGGACGTTCATGACCAAGAAGGCGGGATCGATACCACAACCACGACGAGAGATCTGCCGCGCACTCGGTGCACTCGCCGACTGCTGACACCTCGTCGATCTCGAGAGCCATATCCACAGCGCGGTGTCAGGCAGATCTCGTTTCGACCCCGGGGAAGGCACTCGAACTTGAGGCCTTGAGCCCCGGTCCCCTGATTCCTTCGCGGACGGCGACCGAGGTCCATGGGAGGGTCACGCATGCCATTTCGCTATCCACCCGAGTTCCGTCGCAGAGCCCTCGATCTGGTCGCAGCCGGGAGGTCGGTGGCATTGAGGTGTTTCTCTCCGTCACAGGAAGGGTGATGCTGCTCTGCTTACACATCACCGCAAGTTGGGTCTCCACACCGGCGACGATCCGCAGCAGGATGAGCTTTCCGTTGCTGGAAGGATCGAGTGGGCTGACGAACTCGCCGGCGACGATATCGAGGTCGACTCGCTAGAAATCCCGGACGTCTGATACTTGGCGACTCTCTGGATACGCGGTTCTGCCGCGCCCGAGGCGGCAGCCTTTGAATGACGCGTCACAACGGTGCCTCCTCATCGTGTCCGGGGAGCAGATTGGCCTGATCGCGTTCATGCCCGTATTCACCCGAAGGTATCCCTATCAGCTGAGAGGCCATTCGAAGGTGGCGAGAGACCAACGCTGGTGCGTTGGGATCTTTTCGGACGAGCGAATCGAGGATCTGCTGGTGTATGGGTTCGTAGGATCGGCCCGGCCACGGCGAACGGACCCGAATTAGGATCTTTGTCTCGGCGACGAGGGTTTTGTGGACCGCTATCAGGCGTTCACTTCCTGCGAGGCAGACAAGTCCGTGGTGGAACTCCATGTCGGCATCGATGACTGCGCTGGTAGGGTGCTCGTCCTCAGGATCCTCGGTCCGCATTCGGCTAATGGCTGCTTCGATGATTGCAAAGTCCAAGTTTTCACGACTCTCGACAACCTTCCCGGCCGCCCATGTCTCGATCACCTCGCGGGCCACGTAGACGTCAAGGCTGTCCCGCTCTGAAGGGACGCGGACAAACGAACCGCGATGTAACCGATGCACGACGAGTCCTTCCTGGACCAGCTCGCGGATCGCTTCTCGTACGGTGCCTTGGGAAGTTTGGAGCATCTCGGCGATGACTGCGATCCGAAGTTGTGCACCGACCTCTACCCGGCCCCCGATGATCCCCTCGCGGAGGATCCGTGCCACCTGGGCAACAGTTGAATTCCGCTCAAGCGGCGTCAACTCGATAGTCAATTTGACTCCTTACGGGCCGAAATCCCGGGATTTTCGAATCGATATTACCACTAGATGATTGGTTCCAAGAGGTGCGCGTGGTTCGCGCTAGATCCATTGCCTAGCCGCGAGGTCGTCCGCGATGAGCGGTGTAAGAAGCGCCCGAATCCTACAGGACCCGGCGTGGACGCTGAGCTGGACACCCTCGCCCGGGCACCGCGGTTGATGAGCACATGTGCGGGGTTCGGGACATGAACACTCGTGAACCACCTGGCACGCCTTCGTCAAACACCCTCAACATGAATATCCGCCTCGACCCCACCCCGTTGGCAGGTTAATCGAGTCGACATTCGCAACCGCGAGGGCCCGCACCAGAGTCACGAAAGGTGCCGAGACGAGGAAACGTGGCCTGGTGACGACCTACAAGCTCCTCGACGCCGCCGAGGACCGATGGCGGAAAGTCAACAGGCCCGAACTCGTCGCCCTCGTACGAGCCGGCATCGAATTCAAAGACGGAAACCGCATCGACAGAAGGACCCGCCGATCAAGGGACGCCGCCCAAACACCCGACCCCATCCACAAGATTTGCCGATATTGACCACGCTCATTGAAACTCCCCAGACCTGCTCACTGAAATTCCCCACCTCCTG
>JBGMQU010000273.1:0-2449 GCA_048060725.1 Gemmatimonadota bacterium
CGGGCGCACCGACAGGCTCGGCTTCGTACGTGAGCGATACGCGGTCCACGCACAGGACGAGATGGAGTTCGCGCACCGCGTTCACGAGATTCTCGACCGGATCGATGTTCGACCCCAGCGTCAGAAAGACGATGCGATCGGTAGAGCCGCGACGATCCTCCATCGGTGTACTAGTCGAAATCGTCCGGAGTCCTCTCGATCTCGATTCCGACCGATTCCGCGAATCTCAGGGCGCCGGGTTTCTCGACCCTCACCATCACCCTGGAGGCACCGTGCCCGATCGTGACGATCCGGGCGATTTCCGTAGCCAGCGCCTCGACGAGAAAGTGCTCTGACGATTCCACATACGCGATGATGTCTTTCGCGATCGTTCGATAGTTCAGCGAGTCGTCCATGTCATCCGTGAGCCCCGCCAAACGTGCGTCGACGACGATCTCGAGGCTGATGAGGATGTCCTGTGGATTTTTCCGCTCCCAGTCGTTGATCCCGATGATCCCGCGGACCCGCAGGTCCCGGATCAGGATGAGATCGTCAGTCGTCATCCCGTCTCCCTCCCGTTAGCAGGTGTTCGCCGCCATCGACGAAGAGCGTGTCCCCCGTCACGTAGTCGTTGGCTGAAAGAAAAACGACCGAGTCGGCGATCTGCGACGGGTCGCCGGCCCTCCCGAGCGGTACGCGTTCGCCCTTCTTCCTCCACTCCTCCCCGGACAGATCCTGGCCCGCCGGCGGGAGGATCGGACCCGGGACGATGGCGTTCGCGCGGATCGCCGGGGCGAGTTCCCGCGCGGACAGGCGCGTGAGGTGGAGCAGGGCCGCCTTGCTCACGCCATGCTGCGCGTAGCCGCGCCACGTGACCACGCCGGACATGTCGCCGATGTTTACGATCGATCCCGGCGCGGGGTCTCCCTTCGTGTCGACCCGACCCTCGGCCTCCCTCATCAGGCGGGCCGCGCGCTGTGAGCAGAGGAACGGCGCACGGGCGTTCACGGCGAGCGAGGCATCCCATTGCTCGACCGTGAGTTCGTCGAACACCCCGCGCTCGAATGAGCCGGCCGAGTTCACGAGCACGTCGAGTCTCCCGAAACGATCGCCGATGGCGCAGAAGAGCGCCTCGATCTCGTCGGGTCTGGCGAGGTCGGCCGAGAAGGTGAACGCCTCGCGACCGAGGGCGCGTATCGCGTCGGCCGTCTCGGATGCCGCCTCGCGCGACCGACCGTAGTGGACGCCGACGTGGCAGCCCGCGTCGGCGAGCCCCAGCGCGATGGCCCGTCCGAGCCGGTGACCGGCGCCCGTGACGAGCGCGACCGTGTCGAGGAGTTGCATCGCCGGAAGTTGGCGAGCGCGCGAGGCGTTCGCCACCGCGAGAAGCCGGGTTCGGGACTCGGAGCCACTGCGCCGGCCATTTCGTCCGACGTGGGCCGCGGCGGTGGCGCTCCGCGAAGAGGAACGGCTACGATCGTCCCATGGAGGCGATCTGGTATGAGCGGACGGGCCCTGCGGCGGAGGTCCTGCAGTTCGGGGAAGTAGAGACGCCGACTCCCGGACCCGGCGAGGTGCGCGTGCGGCTGCGCACGTCGGGCGTGAACCCGTCGGATACGAAGAGACGGGCCGGATGGATCGGGCTCGAGATGGTGCACTCGCGCGTCATCCCGCACAGCGACGGGGCCGGAACGATCGACGCCGTGGGGGCGGGCGTCTCCGAGTCGCGGCTGGGCGAGCGGGTCTGGCTGTGGAACGCGCAGGGCGGCTCTCGACCGTACGGAACGGCCGCCGGGTTCGTCGTCCTCCCTGAAGAGCTTGCCGTCCCCCTGCCCGACGGGGTCGACTTCGGCGTCGGAGCGGGCCTCGGCGTTCCCGGGTGCACGGCGCACTACGCCGTCTTCGGCGACGGTCCGGTCGGGGGACAGACGATCCTCGTCCAGGGCGGGGCCGGCGCGGTCGGACACCTCGCGATCCAGCTGGCGACGCTCGGCGGCGCGCGAGTCCTCGCGACGGTGAGCTCGGCGGGCAAGGCGGAGATCGCCTCCTCGGCCGGCGCCGACGCGACCATCGACTACCGCGTCGAAACGGTGGGCGACCGGCTCGACGATCTGACCGGCGGCGAGGGTGTGGACCGGATCATCGAAGTCGATCTCGCCGCGAACCTGGCGGTCGATGTCGAGGCGATCAAACCCAACGGACGCATCGCCTCCTTCTCGTGCTCCTCCGACCCGGCCCCCGTCGTTTCCTACTATCCGTTGGCGTTCAAGGACGTCCGGATCCACTTCCTCCAGGGCTACCTGCTGCCGCCGGTCGCGCGGCGCTCGGCCATCCGCGATCTCAACGCCTGGCTCCATGCCGGGCAGCTGGAGGTCCGGATCGGGGCGCGGTTCCCGCTGTCGGAAACCGCCGCGGCGCACGAGACGCTCGAGAAGGCGGGTGTGATCGGGAAGATCATCGTCGACGTGGC
>JBGMQU010000274.1:0-2376 GCA_048060725.1 Gemmatimonadota bacterium
CGCCTCGCCGCCGTGGCGAGCGAGATGCTCACCGACATCGACAAGGAGACGGTCGACACGACGGCGAACTTCGACGATCGCCTTCAGGAGCCGACCGTGCTGCCGTCGACGCTGCCGAACCTGCTGATCAACGGATCCTCCGGGATCGCCGTCGGGATGGCGACGAACATCCCGCCGCACAACCTCCGGGAGGTTGTCGCCGGGTGTAAGCTGCTGATCGAGAACCCGGACGCGACGGTCGAGGACCTGATGGAGCATATCAAGGGCCCCGACTTTCCTACGGCAGGCTTCATTTTCGGACGCGAAGGCATCCGCGAGGCCTACATGCACGGACGCGGTCGAATCATCATGCGCGCGAAGGCGCATATCGAGGAGAAGAAGAAGGGCGGTGAGCAGATCGTGATCACCGAGATCCCGTTCATGGTCAACAAGACCCGCCTCATCGAGCAGATCGCCCAGCTCGTACGCGACAAGAAGGTCACCGAAATTTCCGATCTGCGGGACGAGTCCGCCCGCCAGGGCATCCGGCTCGTGGTCGAGCTCAAGCGCGATTCGATCCCCCAGATCGTGTTGAACCGGCTGTACAAGCACACGCAGATGCAGTCCACGTTCGGCGTGATCATGCTCGCGCTGGCCGGTGGAGTCCCGCAGGTCATGGACCTGAAGACGATGCTCGGGCATTTCCTCGAGCACCGGCACGAAGTGGTCGAGCGGCGCAGCCGGTTCGAGCTCACGGCCGCACAGGAGCGAGAGCACGTCCTCGAGGGCCTGAAGATCGCTGTCGACAATATCGATGCGGTCATCAAGATCATCCGTGGTGCAAACGACACCGAGACGGCCGCGGCGGAGTTGCGTGCGACGTTTGAACTCAGCGCGCGTCAGGCCGACGCAATTCTGAACATGCGTCTCGCCCGGCTCACGGGTCTCGAGATCGAGAAACTCGAGGTTGAACTCGCCGAGGTCCGCGCGAAGGTGCAGGAGCTCGAAGGGATCCTCGGGTCGCGCGAAGTCCGCATGGGGATCGTCGGGGAGGAGCTCGACGCTGTCGTCCAGAAGTTCGGAGACGCCCGCCGCACCGAAATCGTGGACGTCGCGGCCAACTTCACGGAAGAGGACCTGATCGCCGAGGAAGAGATGGTGATCACCGTCTCGCACCAGGGATACATCAAGCGTATCGCGCCCGAGGCCTACCGGCAGCAGCGCCGCGGCGGGCGGGGGATCGCCGGAATGGGCACGAAGGAGGAGGACTGGGTCGAGCACCTCTTCCTCGCGTCCACCCACGACTACTTGATGATCTTCACGCGGCGTGGCCAGGTCTATTGGCTGAAGGTGTACCAGATTCCGCCGGCCGCCCGCACGGCGCGAGGGAAGCCGATCGTCAACCTCCTCCGAATCGACAAGAAGGAGGAGATCGCGTCGATCGTCCGCGTGCGTGAGTTCACGGACGATCAATCGCTCATGTTCGCGACACAGGGCGGGCAGGTGAAAAAGTCCAGCCTGGCCGACTATGGCAACGTGCGGTCGACAGGGATCAACGCGATCAATATTCGCGAGGGGGATCGGCTGATCGATGTGAAGCTCACCGATGGCACCAACGACGTGATTCTGGCGACGAGAAACGGGAAGTCGATTCGTTTCCCGGAGGCTGACGCCCGGGAGATGGGCCGAGCGACGCAGGGGGTTCGTGGGATCAACCTCGCCGCGGACGACTCCGTGATCGGGATGGTCATCGTGCGTCGGGGTGGGAGCCTGTTGACGGCGACCGAGCGCGGCATGGGCAAGCGGAGCAGCGTCGATGACTATCGCTCGCAGAGACGCGGTGGGAAGGGTCTCATCAACCTCAAGACCACGGCCAGGACCGGGCGCGTGGTGGCCGTGAGAGAAGTCACCGACGATGACATCCTGATGCTGGTGACCCGAAACGGGGTCATCAATCGACAGGGCGCAGGCGAGATCCGGGTGATCGGCCGGAACACACAGGGCGTGCGTCTGATCGCGCTCGACGAGGGTGACGAGCTGGTCGACGTCGCGCGGGTGATTGGAGACGACGTGGATCCGCTGGAAGACGCGGAGCACGACGACGACGTCGACAGCGCCGCCGATGCCGTCGACAGCGACGCCGATGCCGTCGACAGCGACGCCGGTCCAGTCGACAGCGACGCCGGTCCGGTCGACAGCGACGACGAACCCGGACGTGGCGACGAATCCGCGGAGTGATGCCTGACGTCCTGGTCACGCTGACAGACGTCCGGCGCGCGCAGGAGGCCCTCGGTGATGCCGTGCGGACGACACCGCTCGTCGCGGCGCCGTGGCCGGTCGCGGGTGGGCGTCCGCAGACAGACGCGCCGGACACGGTCTGGCTCAAGTGCGAAAACC
>JBGMQU010000275.1:0-2367 GCA_048060725.1 Gemmatimonadota bacterium
GCGTTACGGGGTCGGTACGAGACGGTCGCGATCCCCGATCTCGAGCGCTTCGGGGTGGCGGGAGGCCGCGACGCCTCTCTGGAAGGGGCGTTCGATCGGCTGTACCGAACCAACGACTCGCCCGGCGGCACCATGGATCTGCTCACCGACGCGGCGGACGGTTCGTTCGAGGCCATCGAGGTGATCAAGCGCACCGACCCGCTGTCGTACAGCCCGCGCGCCGGCGTCGAGTACCCCCGCACCGATTTCGGCCGATCGCTGCGGCAGATCGCCCAACTCATCAAAGCCGACGCGGGCGTCGAAGTCGCGTTCACGGATATCGGCGGCTGGGACACGCACGTCGGTCAGGGCGGCGCGAACGGGCAACTCGCCAACCGGTTCACCGAGCTCGGACGCGGCCTGCGAGCATTCTACGACGACCTGGACGACCTGATGGAGGACGTGCTGGTCGTCTCAATGTCCGAGTTCGGGCGAACGGTTCACGAGAACGGATCGGGCGGGACCGACCACGGTCACGGGAACTGCATGATGGTGCTGGGGGGAGCGGCCGCTGGCGGCCAGGTGCTGGGCTGGTGGCCCGGGCTCGCAAGAGAGCAGCTATACGAAGGTCGTGACCTGGCGATCACAACGGACTTCCGCGACGTGTTTGCCGAGGTGGCTATGGGACACCTCGGGGCTGATCAGCTCAACCCGGGCGGCCTCGACGCGGTCTTCCCCGGATTCGAGATCGACCCGACGAAGTTCGTGGGCGCGCTTCGATAACGGACGATCGGAGCCGATCTCGCTGCGGATCGATCGAGACGTGCTCGAGTGGTTTCGACAGGGTGGCGCCGGATATCAAACCCGAATCAACGCGGTGTTGCGCTCGTACGTAGATGCCATGCAAACCCGGGCCCGGAGCGAGACTGGTTAGTCCCACGCCGCGCAAGCTACGGGTCGCGCGGGCCACGCATCGCGACCACGTTGCCTCGCGGCGGAATCGCGTGACGTCGGGCCCGGTGGCAACCTGACGCTAAGGACTCTTCTCCTCCTCTCGTCGCGACTTCATCGAGCGCTCTCGGCCGGCAACCCCGCCTCCGGTTCCCGCCTCCGTGAGAAACTGCTGGGCACCGCTGCCCCGATCCTCCACTGGTGGCGAGCCGCCGCAACGCCAAGCTTCGGCGTGGATAGAGAACTCCGTTGAGGGTGAGATGATGCGTAGAGCGATGCGTCTGGCCGTCGCCGTTCTGGTGGTGGCGGGTCAGGCATGTACGACGGAAACGGCGGACGAGCGGTCCGGGGACGACCGGCCTGAGGAGGATCTTCCTGTGGAATCCACCGACGATCAGCCCGGGGCGATCGAGGACATCGAGTTCCTCCGGACGCCCGATGAGCGTTTCAACGATCTTCCGGATTTCCCCTACGAGCCTCACTACGCGCAGGTCGCGGGGAACCTTCGGATACACTACGTGGACGCGGGGCCCCCGGACGGACCGGTGGTCGTCCTCCTGCATGGCGAGCCCTCCTGGAGCTTCCTGTATCGGAAGATGATTCCGATTCTCGTTGAAGGGGGACACCGGGTCATCGCGCCCGACCTCATCGGGTTTGGCCGGTCGGACAAGCCGCTCGACCGTGCCGACCACAGCTACGAGCGGCAGGTCGGCTGGATCCGCGAGCTCCTCTTCGATCACCTCGACCTCCGCGACGTCACGTTGTTCGCGCAGGACTGGGGCGGGCTGATCGGTCTGCGTCTCGTGGCGGAGCACGGCGATCGGTTCGCACGGGTCGCCGTCAGCAACACGGGCCTGCCGATCGGTACGGGCCCCCTCAGCGAGGCGTTCGAAGCCTGGGTGGAGACCTCGCAGACCATGCCGGTGTTCCCGACGGGACAGATCCTCCAGGGGGCCACCCTCTCTACGCTCTCGCCGGCCGAGGTCGCGGCGTACGACGCCCCGTTCCCGGATGACAGCTATCAGGCCGGGGCGCGCGTGCTGCCCGCCCTGGTGCCGGTGACCTCCGACGACCCGGCGGTTCCGGCGAACCGGGCGGCCTGGGAGCGGCTCCGAGAGTGGGAGAAGCCATTCATCACGTTCTTCAGCGACGGCGACCCGATCACCCGGGGCGGAGATGCGGCGTTTCAGTCGCAGGTGCCGGGCGCGTCCGGGCAAGCGCACACGACGATCACGGGTGCCGGCCACTTCCTCCAGGAGGACAAAGGGGAGGAGCTGGCGCGCCTCCTGCTCGACTTCATCGGGACGAACGGTTCGTCGGCGCGACCGGGGCCCGGCGTTGGCTGAACTGGAAAGAGGCTGAGCTGACTGCCAGAGAATCGAGACGGTCGTTCTCCTCCCTCGCCGCCGAGCTCGTCGTGGTCATCGTCGGCATCCT
>JBGMQU010000276.1:0-2365 GCA_048060725.1 Gemmatimonadota bacterium
ACGAGGCCCCGAGCCGCGCCGTCATTCGCGCGCCGCTGGGGATCGACCCGCACGAGGGCGTGAGCATCTCCCCCGACGGCTCGATGGTGGGCTACACGATCCAGGGGGAAGGTCTCTACCTGAAGCGGTTGGCGGAGACCGACGCCACGCTCCTGCTACCCGGATCGATCGGCTATCCCTCGTTCTCGCCCGACGGCGCATGGGTCCTGTTCGTCAACGATGAGAACACCCTGCAACGCATGGCCGTCACGGGAGGCGCCCCGACGACGATCTACGAGTCTCCCGAGTCTCCCGCCCTGTTCCCCTACTGGGGGGACGGGGGCTCCATCGTGTTCCTCTCGCTGGATGGCATGTACGTGGTGCCGTGGACGGGACAGGGCGCGCCGGAACGCATCTCCGAAGACGGCCTGCTCCTTCGCAGATCCCCCCGCTTCCTCCCGGGCTCGGAGGCGCTCCTCTACACTCGCGCCAGCCTTGGCGCCGTGGACCCCGAGGTCTGGCTGCTCGATCTGGCCTCCGGAGAAGAGCGGCAGATCATCGCCGGCGGGGCGGATGCCCGCTACGTGGCGACGGGTCACCTGCTGTTCGTCCGCCCCGATCAGGTCCTTCTGGCGGCGCCGTTCGATCTCGGGCAGCTCGAGGTCACGGGCCCTCCCGTGCCGGTCCTCGATTCGGTTGGTGTCAATCGCTTCGGCTGGATCGGGTCGTTCGACGTATCCGCCGCCGGACACGCGGTGTACTCGTTGAGAACGCCGGGCGGAGGATCGGGGCCGCGCGACCTGGAGTACCTCCTCCTGGACGCGGATGGCGTGGAGTCCGGCGTGGGGCTTCCCCCCGGCGACGCGTACGCGGGGGGGCAGATTTCGCCCGATGGGCGGTACCTCGCGTACATCGACGGAAACGACACCATGGTCTACGACCTGATCGTCGGCTCCAATCGGGTGGTCGCCACGACCGTCGACCTGACGTTCTCGGTGGACTGGCACCCCGACGGCCGCTCGCTCGCGTTCGGGACGTTCGGCGGCGCGACCGGAAGCGTAGGATCCGGCGTATACCTGGTAGATGTCGAGAGCGGCGAGGCGCCGGTCCGGATCTGGGAGAACGATGGGATCGGTATTCCCACATCGTGGTCTCCGGACGGATCGAGCCTGATGATCATGGATATCCCCGGCGGGATTGGCGCCGACAACTCGAACCTGTCGATCCTGAGCACCGGGGACGACCCCCAGCTCACCCGCTATCTCGACGCCGATTGGGCGGAGGAAGGCGGCGTGATCTCCCCCGACGGGGCGTGGGCGGCGTACATCTCCAACGAGGGAGGGGCGCGAGCCATCTACGTGCGCTCGTTCCCCACACCCGGCCCGAAGACCCGCGTCTCGCCCGGTGGCGGTTCCACCCCCCACTGGTCGCCGGACGGGAGCGTGCTCTACTACCGGCAGCGCGACACGATCTACGCGGCGCGCGTCCAGGCCGACGACGCGTTCGGGGTCGAGCGCGTGGACCCGCTTCTCGTCCTTCCCATGCAGAGGTTCACGGACGTCGCGCCCGACGGCCGTCTTCTCATCCTGCGCGTTGTGGAGGAGGAGGCCGAGGAGGAAACGGGGGCCCCGGACGGGGCGGACGAAGAGGCGGCGGACGATGCGCCGAGCGCGTTCATCGTCGTGAACTGGTTCGAGGAAATGAAGGCCCGGCTCGGCGAGGGCGGGAATTGAGCGCGATGCCGGCTCGAACTCGGATTACGCAGACGTTTCAGCGGAGACGGGTATCCCGGATCGAAAACGTTTCCGCGGAAACGCCTGCTCTCGCCTGCTCCCTCCCTACCGCCCCCTCCACTTCGGTTTTCGCTTCTCCACGAACGCCCGGGGGCCTTCCTCGTGATCCTCCGAGCGCAGCATCCGCTCGTGGGTGGGGAAGTCGCGGCGGTTCACCGCCTCGAACGCCTCGCGCTCGCTCATCCCGTCGGTACCCCTGAGGATTTCCTTGATCGCCCGGACGGACAGGGGCGCGCCCCCGACGATCGCGTCGGCCAACTCGTACACCTTCGGTCGGAGGTCTTCGCGGTCGACCACGTAGTTCACGAGACCCCAGCGGGCGGCCTCCGCGGCGTCCATCTTCCGGCCGGTGAGGAGCATGTCGAGCGCGATGTTGCGGGGGATTCGACGCGGGAGCCGCTGGATTCCACCCGCGTCGGCCGCGACCCCGATGGATGTCTCCGGCAGCGAGAACGTCGCGGCTTCGACGGCGACGATGAGATCGCATGCGAGCGCCAGCTCGAAACCCCCACCCACCGCAACGCCATTGATCGCGGCGATGACCGGCTTGTCGAGGTCCCACAACTCGGTGAGGCCGGCGAACCCGCCGGGGC
>JBGMQU010000277.1:0-1130 GCA_048060725.1 Gemmatimonadota bacterium
GACGGGTCGACTACGAGGAGGCGTACGACCTCATCGAGTTCGACGAGGAACTCGCTCGCCGCCGCGAGACCACGAGGCACTGACCCAGTAGCTTCCGAGCCGGCTCAACGCCCCCACCGGTTGCGAGGCGCCACGGGGGTTCACACCTTGACGCCGAGGCTGGCCAACCGTTGTCGTAGGAGGAGCAGACGTGGCACTGTATCGCGGCAGCCTACCCCAACTCGGGGGCGGGCTGTTTCTTACCGATGGCGGCCTCGAAACTACTCTGATCTTCCACGAGGGGTTGGACCTCCCCGACTTCGCGGCGTTCCACCTTCTGCAGGACGCCACCGGCACCCAGGTGCTCCGAGACTACTTCCGACGCTACGCTGCGATCGCCAGCGACCGGGCAGTGGGCTTCATCCTGGAGAGCCCGACCTGGCGCTCGAACGCCGACTGGGGGACAGGGCTCGGTTATTCGAGCGAGGCCCTCGGCGAGGCGAACGTAAAGAGCATCGAACTGCTCGAGGAAGTTCGCGACGAATTCCAGAGTGATGACAGCCCCATGGTCATCAGCGGCTGCGTCGGCCCCCGCGGAGACGGCTACCTTCCCGCCGACATCATGACGCCTCTCGAAGCGCAGGCCTACCACGCCCAACAGATCGGATGGTTCGCACACACGGCGGCCGATCTCGCGACTGCGATCACCATGACGAACACGAACGAGGCGATCGGGATCGCCCGAGCAGGCGCCGAGACCGGACTGCCCGTCGTGCTGTCGTTCACGGTCGAGACCGACGGCCGGCTTCCCACAGGGATGCCGTTGGGCCAGGCGATCCAAGAGGTGGACGCTGCCACGGACGGGTATGCCGCCTATTACATGATCAACTGCGCACACCCCGACCACTTCGCAGACCAACTACCGAAGGACGAGCCGTGGTGTGACAGAATCCAAGGCGTAAGGGCGAACGCGTCACGGAAGAGCCACGCGGAGTTGGACGAGGCGGAAGAATTGGACGATGGCAACCCGACCGAGTTGGCGGCCCAGTACAGGGCCCTGAAGGGCAAGCTCCGCAACCTCAACGTTCTTGGAGGGTGCTGCGGCACCGACCACCGGCACATCGAGGCGATGGCTGACTCCTATGCGGTAT
>JBGMQU010000277.1:1230-2339 GCA_048060725.1 Gemmatimonadota bacterium
GCGTCTGGAGACGGCTTCGACCTGGCCTTTTTCAGCTTCCCGGACTCGACGATCGTACGCCGAGCGTTGGGGCACGTGGCGCTATCCGATGCTCTGAACATCGTGGCGTACATTCGTAGCCTCGGGGCCGAAACGCTGACCCGGCGCACGCGGCTGTTCCAGCCGGGGGATCGCATCCTCTCCGACGACCGGGTCTTCGCCGAGCGGCTCTTCGGAGTGGACGCTTGGCCTGCGGATCTAACCCCCGAAGAGCTTCTGGCCATCGATCCCAGAACGGTGCTCGTGGCCCTCGATCTGCCGATATGGTCCGTCGAAGAGGACAACGTGGACTGGATGCCGGACCTGCCCCCCGCCGAGGGCGTCCTGGCATTCGCTGGTACCGGGGAGGCGATCGAGGCCTATCACCAAATGCCGACGGATCATCGCCTTGTGATCGCCGTGAACCGGCTCCGCAACTCGGTAAGGCACCCTCAGAATTCTGCGGCACCCTGCACGTTCAATGACGACCGTCCCGTGGATTACGAGGCGTGCTTCCAGGTGCAACGGTGGATCGCGAGCTTGGGCGCTCAACACATGCTGCGGACGGGGCGCATGGATGGCCTCCACCCGACGGTCCACGATGCGTTTTGGGATGTCGGCCAGACCGTGCGCCGCTCCATCGTGCAAGGTCGCGAGTCACCCGCCAACGGGCTGGAAAACTGGGTCGACTGGATGTGGACCGGTTGGATGTTCGAGCCGCAAAACCACGCCACGATCTACCTGAGTAGCGGGCTGAACGCCGCAGGTCTGGCTCGACACGCCACCTTCATGACGCTTCGCAGCTTGGTGGCCCGGCCGGCGGAGTCCTTCGCTCCCTTCATGGACGTGAGGAACGCCGCTCACTTTGCGCCCGATCACTGGGCGGGCGACGCCACCCTGTTCGCGCTGCGAAATCTCGAGGCAAGGGTCATGGCGAGTAGTCGCGTGACTGAACTCGCCGGCGAGGACCTGGCAGAGGCCTACCTCATCCTCGAACAGACCTACAGATTCGCCTCGGAGAAGGACCCGGCAGCGGGACCGGAGGTCCGGGAGCTCGTGGATCGGATCGAGGACGTGCTCCCGAACCTATA
>JBGMQU010000278.1:0-2325 GCA_048060725.1 Gemmatimonadota bacterium
CGCTGGCCGCAGAGGACATCGGGGCGGTCAGGCGGGTCTGGACGAGTCTGTCGGCACAGCAAGCGTCGAACTTCGAGAGCTTCTTCGAGCAGTATGACGACCTGCGCGTCGACTACGCCCCCGAGTGGTCGACGATCAGCGAGAACGACGACCGGATCGACGTCAGGGTTCGGGCCACGTGGCGCTATCTCGACGACAATCGCGAAGAGGAGCAGCAGCCGTTCGAGCAAGACTTCGTGCTGTCGCGGGTTGGTGGTCGCTGGGTGATCACGGGGGATTGATCCCCGGCTGGATTCGCCGGATCAGATCAGAAGAGGTACTCGATCCCGAACGTCGGCGTCACCGCCGATCGCAGGCCCCCGTCGTTGAGCGCGATCAGCGCGTTCGCGATCAGCACGATCCCGCCACCCGTCCGGAACTTGAATCCGATCGCCGCATCGATGATGTCGTCCTGAAGGTCGCGGATGTTCGTGCGCTCGACCACGCGTCGAAACGGCGCCGTGATGATGACCGGTTCGGGGAACGTGAGCGCCGAGTCGCCGAGTTTGAACGACCCGAGAAGGTCGATCGCGACCGTGGCCCAACTCGACAGCAACTGGTCGAAGCCGAGAGCCAGGTCGAACTCGTTCTGGGCGAACTCGCTTCCCCTGTATTCGAACCCCATGTTGACGTGCGGGGAGAACTGGTCGTACAGACCCGAGACGATCACCAGTCCGCGGGCGTTCACGTCGCCCGTACCGAGAAAATCCTCCTCGCGTCCGGTGGGGATTCGCGCTTCCCCCAGAACCCCGATGTTCCAGATCGGATTGTTCGTGATCTGGCCCTTTAGACGTACCGCCACATCTCCCAGGCCCGTCGTGGATCCCCGCGCAGCCGTCTTTGCCTCGAGGACGGGGTTTTCGGGCGTTCCGCCGAAGAAATGCAGTGCCCGATCGGTCGTGCTCGCATCGACGCTCGCCGTCGACACACCGTCGAGCGACAGGCTGACGACGGGGACCGCGACGCTGAAATCGATCCGGTCCGTGAGACCGAACGTCGCGAAGAAGGCGAACACCTCCGCATCGATCCCGAGATTGACATTCAGGTTGATGACGTCGTTTTCGACCTGCGGAATCCCGAACTCGCTACAGTCTCCGCCCACGGCTTCGTCGCAGCCCTCGAAATCGACATCCACGTGAGTGAACGCGAGATCCACGTCATCGAGGCGAGTGCCGCGGAGCGTCCGGAACGTCTGGCGTGAGTAGTTCATCCCGGCGTTCAGCCGGCCGCGCCCAACGGTCTGCACGCGTTCCGCGAAGATCGGACCGAAGCTGTTGGACGTCGGCGTCGGTACTCCGTCCACGAACTTGAAGGTCTGGCTTCCGGTCGTCGACGGGAGGGGGAAGGAACTGACGTTGATCGCGATCGCGCTCGTCAGGAAGTCGAGGAGCGCGCCGTTCCCCGCGTCCCGAGAGGGAATGAAGTGGGCCCCGTGTATCTGCGTCGAAGAAACGCCCGCCGACCCCGCCAGAAACAGCTGCTCGCCTCCCGAGCCGAACACGAACAGCTCATCGAACACGTCGCGGAGACTCTGGGCCTGCGACTCGCCGGCGAACAGGGCGACGGCGAACGCGGCGATGCAGATGGTCCTCAGACGTCGGTGCATGGCAACCCCTCGGGGTGGGTGATCTCTATGGTATCGGGGAGATTGGGGACGGCGCACAGAAACTCGAACGGTTCGGCCCCGGTGGACTCGTAGGAGTGCGGGGTGCCGGCGGGTATGAATACGACGTCGCCCGCCTTCACGCGGTGGGTCTCGTCGCCGATCCGGACCGTCGCCTCACCGCGAAGCACGTACTGCTCGTGCTCCACAGTGTTGGTGTGAAGCGGCATCCCTCCGCCGGGTTCCATCACAAAGCGGCGGAGCGCGAAGTTGGGACCCTGGTCGGGTCCGATCAGGACTTGAGTCCGCGTCCCGGCTCCGGCCGCCACGTCATGTAGCTCGAACTCCTCGACGTTCCGTACACTCATGAACCCTCTCGAGCGGTTTCGTCGTTAGTAGATTGGAGACGTCAGTCGCGACCTCGCACGCCGCGTCGAACGTTGGCGTGCGCGACGGGATCGTGAACCCGCCCGATCATTCTGGGTAACAGTCATTCTGGGTAACAGGGTGCTCCACCGCCATGATCTGTTGGTTTCTCGATGACAAGAACCGGGACGTAACCGTTGAATCCTCTTTCGCAGCAAGTCACGCAACAGATCGCGATCGGAGCCGGTGCGCTTCTGCTCGGGTTTCTGTTCGGCAGCCTCCTGGCGGGCCGTCGGGCGCGTTCGACGCGCGCCGCC
>JBGMQU010000279.1:0-2243 GCA_048060725.1 Gemmatimonadota bacterium
TTTCATCTAAGACGGGCCGGTCCGGGTTTCGGATCGGCCCGTCTTTTTTTGTAGCCAGGGCGCCTGTCCACAGCCGGAGGCCCGGTCTACAGCGCGCAGCCCGCGCCAGTACCTCCACCACGCAATCTCGCTCGCGCCGTGCTCTCACCTTATTTTGGGATTCCCCAGGAGAGGCGAGTCCTGTTGACGCGTCTCCCCCTCCTATCCCAATAGACCACGAGAGGACCGGATGCCTGGTCCGAGACGCTGGATCAACTGGCTCATCGCACTGACCTCCATCGTGGTCTGTCTCCTCGCGATCGAATTGGCGGCCCGGGTCTGGGTCCAAATCAAATGGACGGACGCCGACGTTGCCGACGTCGTAGAGCCACGCTTCTCACGGGCGGGATACGTCCAGGACACCGTAATCGGATATCGTCTCCAACCGACGTTTGAGCGCGTGGATACCAAAGAACGCGCGTTCACTCACAACTCGCTCGGGTTCCGCGGTCCGGAGATCAGCGTCACGAAGTCGCCCGGCACACTTCGCGTCGCCATCGTCGGGGCCTCGACCGTGTACGGGATATACGTGGACGATCGTGAGACGAGTGCCAGCGTACTCGAGGAACTACTGAGGGATGGGATTCCCGGGCACGGAGTCGAGGTGCTCAACGGCGGTGTCCCCGGCTGGACATCCCGCGAGAGTCTGGTCCGACTCCGCGAGACGGTGACCCGGCTCCAACCGGACGTGGTCGTTTTCATCGATGGACGCAACGACGCGTTTCCGCAGCTCTTCAACGGCTTCACCTCGGACTACCTTCACTATCGCAGGCCCGACTGGCGGATGTCCGAAGGCAATCGTGCCTGGAAACGGGTATTTCGGTTCTCCCGTCTGGCGATGGTCCTCGTGCCCAACGGCGGAGGCGTTCTCGGCTTTTCTCGGCGCGAGGAGGACCCCGTATACGGCTATGTCGACTTCGACAATAGACCGAATGACATGGAGGGGTTGAGGTCCAACGCGGCGGTGCCGGCTCGATTCGACGGCTGGCGGGCCAATCTGACGGCGGAAATCGAATTCGTCCTGGCGCATGACGCGACGCCCGTTCTGGTCGAGGTGCCGTTCCGGGCCCCCGGCTACCGCTCCGGAACGTTGCCCGGCGTCCTGTTCGGCCCGGAGCTTACCGCGCAGGTGGTCGACGTCGTCGCCGAGACGGTCCAGCGGAACAACGAGATCGCGCGCGAGCTTGCCATCGCCTACGAGCTCGCGTTCGTCGAGATCGACACGCTGCTGTCCGAGCGTTACCTGATCGACGATACGCACTTCAACGCCGAGGGCGAACGGCTGCTGGCGGAGTTGCTTCGACCTGTCGTGCAGCGGGCGTTGCTGGAGCGCGGAGGGTAACCGGCGCACCGACAATCGCTGTCGCGCGTAGCCGCCCCGGACTGTCCACTCCTGCCCGTCAGATGTCAGATTCGAGCATGACACACACCGAGGACGGCATGGGCAATAAATCGTGGCTACGTATCGGGGTCGAGGTCGTGGCGGTGATCTTCTCCATCCTGGCGGCGTTCGGCATCGACGCGTGGTGGGATGACCAGCAGGCCACCCGGTCCGAGCTCGCGGCGCTGGAGGGTCTTCGCGGCGAATTCTTCGAGAATCGGGAACGGCTCGCCGAGAGGATCCTGACGAACTTCGAGGCGATGGAAGTCGTGGGCGAGTTCTTCCGCGCGTCCCCGGCCGACGTCCGACGAATGCCGGCCGAGGAGGCGGCGCAAATGGCAGTCGACATCTGGGCGCCGTTCACGTTCGATCCGGCGGTCGGAGCGACGACGAGCTTTCTCGCCCGCGGCCCCGCCGTCACCGAACAGGGTGAGCGGGTCCGCAGGGCCGTGACCGAGTGGCAGACCGCCTTCCTCGACGCCGGAGAGGAGCTCGCGGTTCTCTGGAATGCCAGTCGCGAAGTTCTCGGGCTTCAGACAGAACACGTGGCGGATCTGGCCCCGCCCGAAGGGTTGAGACCGACCCTCATCACCCTGATGATGGTTGGCGGCCCGGAACGACTGGCCATGATGAGAGCCGACGAGCGGCTGATGAGCGCGACGGTGGCGAAGATCCACCTCCAGACGATCTATACCGGGGAATTGGCAGGCCTCGCCGAGCTCGGCGACTCCCTCCTTGCGCAGCTGGACGTCGACATGTCTGCTCTCGCCCCGTTCGCAGCATTTGGGAGGTGGTCCCCACCCCCCCCCCACAGGTGACCGGG
>JBGMQU010000280.1:0-2219 GCA_048060725.1 Gemmatimonadota bacterium
TCGGTGAGCTCGTCCCTGTCAACGAAGGGGGAACCGACTACTACCGCTACACCGATCCCGGCGCGCGCCTACGCCGGTTCTTCCGGGTATCGGACGGGCGTCTTGCCCGTCTCGAGGTCCCTGCGCAGCAGACGACGGTGACCATCGAGTATGACCCTTCAACCGGCATGCCGACGGACGTCGCCGACGACAGCGGCGCATGGGCCTGGGCAATCACTCCGGATCCAGCAGACCCGGATCGCATCGGCACGATCGTCTCGGCCGACGCCACCTGGGTCTTCACGTACTCCAACCAGCTCCTCACCGGGGTGACGGTCGACGGCAGCCAGTGGAGGTCGTATCAGTACGACGGTGAGGACCGGTTGTACGAGGTCGCCGATGGCGAGGGATACGCCGTGGTGACCCACGAGTACTCTCCCACAACCGGCAGGGCGATCAGCTCGCAGACCTCGGACGAGCACGTGACCAATATCCAGTACGATGTGCTGTCCAGCCAGCTTCCTCGGCCCCTCAACTTCGCGGCCGGGGAGTATGCGGCACGAGTCACCTGGGCATCCGGCCGCTTCACCGACTACTACATCCGCCCCGTGGGCGCGGCGCCGCATCGGGTAGTGGAGATCCGCGGCGACTGCGGGTGCCCGGGCGGCGGAGAGTACACGGCCTTTGCTCTTGACGGCAGTGGCCGGGTCGTGCGTGAGCAGGACGCCATGGGGTACATCACCGTCTGGGACTACGACGGCGAAAACCGGGTGCAGCGGGTCGAGCGCGGCCACAAGAGGGACGACTGCGACCCGGCGGAGTACCCGGACGACCCGGCAGCATGCCGGCTGACAGCCGACGAGCTCGGCGGCGCGGCCCTCTCCGCCGATGGCCCGCTCTCCGCCACGGACTACACCTACGATGCCGTGTGGACCAACAAGCCAGCCTCGGTGTGCAGCTCGAGCGTCGTCGAGCCCGGGCAGCAGGCGTGTGGGGTCTACTCCTACGATCCCCAGACGGGGGCGGTGCTGGCATCGAGCCGCGAAGGCTATGCCTGGAACCACGATCTCGGCGCCTCCGAGTGGCAGACCCGCACCACCTCACGCGAGCTTTACTCCGGCGCCGAGGGAGCGGTCTTCGACCCGACCGCCTTCCACAGCGAGATCCAGTTCCAGCAGGGGTGGGTCACCCTCGCGCAACCGGAGGGCCTGGTCAAGGAGATCAACGGCCCTCTCGGCACGGCCGGATCCGACCCGGACGTCACCCAGCTCGTCTACTACCCAGACGCAGCGCCGGCACACCTGCGGCGGCGGCTTGCCGCCCGCAAGGACCCTGCAGGCGATCCGACGTTTTCGGGGGACGACCTGGTGACGGTGTTTGACGACTACGACCTTCTCGGCAACCCCATCCGGGTCATCGACCCCCGCGGCGTCATCACCGACGTGGTGTATGACGAGCTTGGGAGGCTCAGGTCGACTACTCTTCTGGCCAACTGCGACCCCGCCTTCGGCTTCGACGAGGATCCGCTCTGCGCCCAGAACCTCCAGACTCAATACGAGTACGAAGGCACGACCCCGCGGGTGAGCAGCGTGACCCGACCCTCCGGCTTGACCACGAAAAGCTCGTACGACTCACCATGGGGGCGGCTGGTTTGGTCCGAGAGAGGCACCTCGAAGGAGACGAAGGAGAAGATCGGATATGGCCGTGAACCTGGCACCGGTGCGGTCACCTCGGAGGCATTGTTTGGTCAGCCGGGAGGTTTGTGGACCGTCGAGAGTTCGAAGAGTTATGAGTATAACGCGGCGGGGCGTCTTGAACGAGTGATTCGACCGGCGGTGGAATCGGACCCCGTTCCCGCGGTCGAGGAGTACCACTACGACCCGATGGGCCGCACCGTGACCTTCAAGGATGGGGTCCACGACGACGCCAATGTCGAGTTCGCCTACGATCCCCTTGGGCGCCTGACCGAGGTGCGCCAGCTCGCCGACAACGACGATAAGGAGGCCCGATGGGTATCGACCTCGTACGGCTACGACACCCGGGGAAACCTGGTTTCGGTGGAGGACGCAAATTACAGCACAACCGACTACTCGGTCGACGACTTCAGGAACACCTTCCGCATCACCTCACCGGTCACCGGTGTCACCTCGTTGACCTACGATGACGCCGGGCGCTTGATGACTCGCGAGGATGCACGCGGCGCGGTGGAGACCCGCACCTACGACTCCTCGGGCAACCTC
>JBGMQU010000281.1:0-2119 GCA_048060725.1 Gemmatimonadota bacterium
GCGGCGGATCCTGTCATGGACACTCCGGAGTGTGCTGGTGGTCGGTGTTCAGGCTCGACGACGAGAGTAACTACTCGCCTGCCGGATCGTGAGGCAAGGGCTTGCGGGTGCGCCAGTGCCGGCGGACGATCCACCGTCGCGATCGGTCGGCGACCATGAGGTTTCCAGGGAGCGTGTGAATGCCATTCCAGAGCGTCGATCCCACCACGGAGGAGGTCCTGACGAGCTTCCCCGCCCTCGATCGAGCGCAGATCGACGCCGCACTCCATAGAGCGGCCGAAGGGTACGCGGCGTGGCGATTGACAGAGATCGGCGAGCGCGGCGAGCGGCTCCTTCGGCTGGCCGAGCTCCTCGAACGGGGGAAAGAGGCGTATGCCCTCCTCATGACCCGTGAGATGGGAAAGCCGCTCGCCGAGGCCGTCGCCGAGATCGAGAAGTGTGCGTGGGTCTGCCGCTACTACGCCGGAGAGGCGGCCGAACACCTCGCTCCGCAGGATCTCGAGAGTTCCGGGACGAAATGCTGGGTCGAGTATCAGCCGCTGGGCGCCGTCCTCGCGATCATGCCATGGAACTTCCCGTTCTGGCAGGCCATCCGCTGTGCGGCACCGGCGCTCATGGCAGGAAACGTCGTACTCCTCAAGCACGCGCCGTGCGTGCCTCAGTGCGCGGTCGCGATCGAGGGTTTGTTCTCCCGCGCCGGGTTCCCGGCCGGTGTCTTCCAGAACCTGTTCGTTGAAATCGAAGACCTTCCCGGGGTGCTCGACCATCCCGTGGTTCAGGCCGCATCGCTCACCGGTTCGGTGGCCGCGGGAGCCGCCCTCGCGTCCGAGGCCGCCCGACGGATCAAGACGACCGTTCTCGAACTCGGAGGCAGCGACCCGTACATCGTGATGGAGAGTGCAGACGTCGATCGGGCCGTGGAGACGGCGGTGAACGCACGCATGATCAATAACGGCCAGTCATGCATCGCCCCGAAACGCTTTCTCGTTCACGAACCGATCGCGGAGGCGTTCGAGGCCGGCATGATCGAGAAGGTGTCTGCCCTGACCATGGGCGACCCGAAGGCGCGGGGCACGCAGATTGGGCCGCTCGCCCGCGCCGACCTGCGTGACAGGGTCGCGTCTCAGGTCGAGGCGTCGGTGGCGGCCGGCGCCCGCGCCGCCGTGGGCGGAACGGTGCCCGAGCGCGAGGGGTGGTTCTATCCGCCAACGGTGCTGACCGACATCCCCGAGGGTTGTCCGGCCAGCGACGAGGAGTTGTTCGGTCCGGTGGCAAGCATCTTCCACGTCGCCGATCTCGATGATGCCATCGATAGGGCCAACGCGACCGACTACGGTCTTTCCGCCGCGATCTGGACGCGTGACGAGGGGGAGCGCGACCGAGCGGTGCGCGACATCGTCGCGGGGGCCGTGTTCGTCAACGGCATGTCGGCCTCGGATCCTCGGGTCCCGTTCGGAGGAGTCAAGAAGTCGGGCTACGGAAGAGAACTCGGGCCGCACGCGCTGCGCGAGTTCGTGAACGTGAAGACGGTGTGGCTGGGGCACGAATGATGGCGAATCGCGTTCGGTCCGCAGCCCGCGGTTCACTCCTCGCGTCCCTCGGCTTCGTGGTCGCCTCCTGCGCGTCCGCGGGAAACATCGCCGACTCACGGGGGGACGGGGAGACGCGTTGCTACATCGCGCCGTACGACATCCTGTGGCCCGCCGCCGAGAGCGGAGTGCGCAGCCTCGGCCTCGTCCTCGAGCGCGCCAACCGCGAGAACGGCATCATCGTCGCGCGCACGTACAAGGACGAAGCGCAGGAGCCCGCCGAAATGGTCCTCGGGTCGCACGCCGGCGAGCGCGTCGCCGTGTTCCTCGAGCGCGACAGCCTCGACGGCCAGGGGCGCGCCGTGTGGGCCCTCGAGGTCGTCAGCCGTCCGATCTTCGCGCTCGACGTCTCGGCCAGAGACTGGACACGCGCGGTTTTCCTGGCGATCGAAAGCCGACTCCCGGAGGATCTTTACGAGCCGGCGGACGACCTGGCTGCGTGCTCCCGCGTGAGGGGACGTCCGTCCGACGGGAGCTAGGGAACCTCTGCACAAGTAGGGTGCACCGCGCGCTACCCGCTTCGCGGGTCC
>JBGMQU010000282.1:0-2109 GCA_048060725.1 Gemmatimonadota bacterium
TTCAGGGCGTTACGGGTGGGGCCGTCTCGGCGGTGCGGAGCAACCGTTCAAGTTCCGGACGGCGCTGAAACTCGGCCCAGCTCGCCGGTGTCGTCTTGTGCTGGCCGTCGCGTCCCCGCGGATTTCCTCCTGAGGCCAGCAGCGCCCGCGCGATTGCGAGATCGTCGCGAGGGGCGCGCGCCGACCAATGGAGTGGCTGGATGCCGTCGCTGTCGGGCAGGTTCGGGTTGGCACCCCGGGACAGCAGCAGTCGCACGGTCTCGAGCCGTCCGTGCGCGACGGCCGCGAGGAGGGGCGTCGTGCCCGCGCGATTCTGTTCGTCGAGGGCCTGTGGCGCCCGGTCGAGTTCACGGGCGAGACGAATCTCGTCGCCGAGCGCGGCGAAGGTCATCAGGTCGGCCTCGGCGCCCGCCTCGATGATCCGTTCCGCCACTTCGTCGGCGCCCTGCGCTCCGCGACCGGCCCGTACCAACGCCGCGTCCAGCGGTGTTGCTCCGTACCCATCGCGCAACGTGGGAATCGCGCCGGCATCGAGCAGTAGATCCGCTATGTCGCCTGTCGCGGCCATGTGGAGCGGAGTCGTCCCGTCCACCATGACGCGCCGGGCCCGTTCCTGGTTGCCCACGAGGATCTCGGCGACCGTCCGGGTGCGCCCGAGCGCCGCAGCCTCGAAGAGCCCGATGTACGCCCCGGCGTCCTCGAGCCGTGTGACGATGCCGTCGAGCCCCTTGGTCGCGGCGAGCATGAGGGGAGACCAGCCTCCGTACCCCTCGTTCTCGCCCGACGGGTGCGCGCCCGCCTCCAGCAGGATCCTGACGGACTCCTCCTGGCCCCAGGTCACCGCCATGTGGAGCGGCTGCACCCGGCCTCCCCAATACGGGTTCAAGCCGATGACATTGGCGCATTCGCGTTCCTGCTCGAGGAGTCGCTGCAGTATCTCTGCGTCGCCGTCACCGGCGGCTCGTAGAACGGCTACCGCTTCAATCATTCCGGACCGCTCACCAGCGCGTTGAACACGAGCTTGAACGTTCCGTGCGTCTGAGCGCGGTGTTGGGCGCGGAACCCGATGAGTACGACCGTTCCCCGGCCCACGTCCACCGTCACCATCGTCGCCTTGTTCGAGAGGTGCTCTTCACCGATCAGCCACCCGCTACGCAGGATGTCGCGGTCGATGAATTCGACGACGCGCGTCACCGTGTGGTTCCGCGAACCCGGGACCACCTCGTACACCTGACTCCCGGCCAGAAACGCGACCAGCGTCCGGTCGGGCATCCCGTACGCAAACGGGTTCGTGTTGTCGACCCGGACCTCGAGCGTCGACCCCGGCGACCAGAACTCGCGGCTCGGGAGCCCGGCCACGCCGTTTCGAAGCGGGAGATCGAGCTTCTGGATGGCAAAATCGCCGGCTTCCGCGAAGGTGACCAGCGTGCCGCCTGCCTCGACGAACGCCTTGATCGCGTCGACGCCCGCCTGTCCGAACCCGCTCCGGTACTCGGGAGGGTACTGAGCGGCCGGCGGAGGACCGAACCCACCACCACCGCCTTCGCTGTCGGTCTCGCCAGTCAGGCGGGCGACGCCGTCGGCCGGCAGAATGAGCACGTCGAAGTCGTCGATGAGGTCGTCTTCGAGGATCCGGGCATCGAAGATCGAGGTGTAGGGAAACTCGAAATCCTCCAACAACCAGCGCGTCCAGCCTTCATCCGAGTTGCCGCCGAAATACCGCTGGTACATGGCGATCCGCCGGCGCTCGACCGGACGGCTCCTCGACGTGATGTCTTGCTCGAGCGGGTAAAAATTGATGCCGGTCGACTCCGCGATCTCCGCGACGACGTCGTCCGGGGCGACGGCCGATACCACCCAGTCGCCCGGATCGAGTTGCCCCATCTCGATGGACACGGTGTCGTCGACGCGGCGCACGGGTACGCCGGCGTTCCATAGCAGGTTGATCGCCTTGAAGCTCGCGTTCTCGAGTCCGTTGACCACGTATCCGTGCGAACCCTTCGTGACCTCGCCCACCGGCGCGAGGATGTCCGCCACGACCGCCGTCGCTGCATGAACCGCCTCGCCCGTCGCGTCGACCCGGACGCCCATGAACTCCGACATGTTGTC
>JBGMQU010000283.1:0-2089 GCA_048060725.1 Gemmatimonadota bacterium
TCGAGCAGCGCGCGAATATCCGCACCGCTGGCCTGGCGCAGGACCGGGTCGGCGCTTTCCGCGCTCAACGCTTCCAGCATGAGCTCGACCACTTCCCGGCCTAGCCGCCGGAAGTCGTCGTCGTCGAGGTCGAAGGAGCTGTGAGGTAGCCCCGTGGGTGAGTTCGGCATGGCGCCTAACGCACGGTGAATGGGGGGCGGGGCCTATCGGCCAACTCAACCCCCCGTGGCGCGAGTGCCGCGAGTGATTCTTTTCTCACGAATGAAATCCGCCAACTCGCCCCGACCCTTGAGTCCGAGCTTCTGGTAGATGTTCGCCAGGTGGGTACGGGCTGTGTGTGGCGAGATGCCGAGCGCTTTGGCGATCGCTTTGTTGGACATGCGCTCAGCGACGAGTAAGCCGATCTCGAGCTCGCGGCCGGTCAGGCCGTGCTCGCCACCTTCGGACGCCATGACAGGTGGACGAGCGTCGAGTTCCTTGAACTGAATCCGCGTCTTCTGAAGCTCGTCTCTCGCACCCATGCGCAGAAAGATGTCGTGGACCTGCCGAAGCTCCGTGAGCGCACCTTCGCGATCTCCGATGTCGGCCAACCGTCCGGCGAGCTGCCGGCGGATGCGGGCGGCGTCGGGGATCATCGGGACTGCCTCGAGCGCCTCTGCCGCGCTACGCAGAAGCTGGGCACCACGTTCGAGTTCACCGTTGTGCCAGGCCTCGAGTGCGTCGAACCCGTCGGCCCAGGCGTGCCCGAGCTTGTGCCCGGTTCGCTTGGCGAACTCGTGCATCCGGTCACCGATGGCCCGGGCGCCCTCGACATCGTTCAAGCGGAAGTACGATTCAGCGATGGCTGGCAGCAGCCGGTGAAGCGCCCAGATGATGTAGCCGGTGTCCTCCGCGAGCCTGAGTCCGCGTTCACCCAATTCGATGGCTGCTCTCCACTCGCCCCGTGCCGCGTGCCGTGCGCACATTCCTATGTAGGCGGGCAGGACCGTGTGGATCTCGGTTGCTCCGTCCGTTCCGGCACCGGAGAGGGTCCATGCCTCCTCGACGCACTCGCTGCCTGGCTCCAAATCTCCCCGCCAGAGGTAGATCAGGCCCAACCACACCAGAAGGCGTGGCAGAAGCGTACGCTGGCCCAGAGCACGAGCTCGTGCGACAGCTTGCTCCCCGAGAGCGATCCCGCGAGACCAGTCACCTGAAGCCGACGCCAACTCCACGGACATCTCCGAGGTCCACACGTCGAGGATCGGTGAGTGCAGTTCGTCCGCCAGGCGTCGGCACTCCTCCATGTGTGCCTTCAAACTTTCGGTATCGCCCATGAAGCCCTCCATGACCGAAAGCGCCCAGTGCCCCCAATAGACCAGGTGTCGATTGCCCGCGGCCTCACCCAGCTCGATCGTCGCGGCCGCATGCTCCCGCACCTTTTCGGGATGCCCCGACCAGGTGTAGATGATCGCGAGGCCCCTGTGCGCCCGCGCGAGGAGCACCTGGTCACCGACTTCCGTCGCGATCGAAAGTGCGGCCAGCAGGTCTTCCCGGGCTTCGGCCCCTCGGCCGAGCGCCTCGAGCGTAATTCCCCGCAGCAGCCTCAGCCGGGCGCCTTCCTCGGGCGGTAGCGCGTCGACCTCCTCGAGTCCGGCCTCGCAGTGGAGAAGCGCCTCTTCGTGAAGGCCCTGCCAGTAAGCTGCTTGCCCGAGCCGCCGTCGGATTCGAGCCGTCAACTCGCGGTGGCCGTCTCCCGACAGCTTTGCCAGCCGGGCCAACCAGAGGCCCTTGGCCGTATCGTAGTCGCCCACTCGCTGGTACGCGTGCGCCAGATCCTCTTCCAGCGACCCCAGCCACGTCCACTCGGCCCGTTGTTCGGGATCGCTGCCCTTTATCTGGTCCGCCGCCGCGGAAAGGTATTGGATGGCTTCCTCGGAAGCGTGCCGTTCCATGGCCCGCCTCCCCGCGGCACACAGGCACTCCACCGCCTTAGGGTCGATTTCCTTGGAGCGGGCCAGGGAATAGTGGTGTGCGATCTCTTCGATGTTGTCGGTGGCGGTCGAGCCGAGCTCGTCCTCGAGGGCCGTCGCGATCTTGCGGTGCAGCA
>JBGMQU010000284.1:0-2070 GCA_048060725.1 Gemmatimonadota bacterium
CCGCCATGAGCGGGATCCTCGCCACGTTCAGCGGGCTCGCCATGCTCCTCGCGGGGATCGGGATCTTCGGCGTGCTCTCGTACTCCGTCGTCCAGCGAACCGGCGAGATCGGGATCCGCATGGCGCTCGGCGCCGACGCACGCGCGGTTCGCCGATGGATCGCGTTCGAGGGACTCGCGCTCGCCGGGGTAGGCATCGCGATCGGAATCGTGGCGGCGCTGGGGCTCACCCAACTCCTGCGCGGATTCCTCTACGAGGTGAGCCCGGTCGACCCCGTCGTGTACGGCGGGCTCGCGCTCTTCCTGCTCGGCGTGACGTTCGCTGCGACCTACATCCCGGCGATGTCCGCCACACGCGTGGACCCGGCGACGGTGCTCCGCTCGAGCCAGTAGGACGGTGTCGAGCCAGTAGGACGGTCTGGCCGTCGATTAACGGTCTGTCCGTCGATTAGTTGATGCGCTTCTCGCGGCCGGACCACTCCCGGTCGCGCAGAACATATTTCTGGACCTTGCCCGTCGACGTTTTCGGCAGGTCGCCGAACTCGACGGCCTCAGGGCACTTGAACTTCGCCAGGGTCTCGCGGCAGTGCGCGATGATCTCCGCCTCCGTCGCGGCCGTCCCCTCCTTGAGCGTGACGAAGGCTTTCGGCCGTTCGCCCCATTTTTCGTGCGGGATCGCCACGACCGCGCACTCCAGCACCGCCGGGTGGCTCGCGACGGTCTGCTCGACCGCGATCGTCGAGATGTTCTCTCCTCCGGAGATGATGATGTCCTTCGCCCGATCGCGAAGCTCGATGTACCCATCCACATGCCAGACCGCGAGATCGCCCGAGTGGAACCACCCGCCCCGGAACGCGGCCGCGGTCGCGTCCGCATCGGAATGGTATTCCTTCATGACGATGTTCCCGCGCATCACGACTTCCCCCATCGTCTCGCCGTCGCGCGGGACGTCGACCCCATCTTCATCCACCACCCGCACGAGATCCGACGTCACGTAGGCCTGCCCCTGGGTCGCCATCCAGGCAGCCTGGTCTTCGGACGAAAGCGCATCCCATTCGGCGTGCCACTCGGTGACGGTGGTCGGGCCATAGGTCTCGGTGAGCCCGTAGACGTGAACGGGCCGCAGGTTGAGGTCGCGTAGCGTGGCCAGGAGGGTCGGAGACGGGGGCGCGCCGGCGATCGTGACGACCACCTCCCGGTCCAGCCGGCGGGCGCGGGGGCTGTTCACCAGCATGATCTGGACGGTTGGCGCCCCGTTGTAGTGCGTGATGCCCTCGTCCTCGAGGAGATCCCAGACCCGGTCGGGCTCGATCTGCCGGAGACACACGTGCGTTCCCCCGACCGCGGTAACGGCCCAGGTGAAGCACCAGCCGTTGCAATGGAACATCGGAAGCGTCCACAGATACACGCTGTCAGCGGTCAGGCTGGACGCGAGCACCTCGCCGAGGGCGTTCAGGTATGCGCCGCGGTGCGTGTAGACGACCCCCTTCGGCCGGCCGGTCGTTCCCGATGTGTAGTTTATCGAGATCGACTCTTCCTCATCCTCTGGCACCCGCGGAGGCGGATCGTCGGATGCCTCCGCGAGGAAGCGCTCGTACGGATCGTCCTCCTCCGAGCCGGTGTCCGCAATCTCGACGACCTGAAGAGAACTCGTGTCGAGCGGCTCGATCAGCCCCATGAGTTCGCGATCGACGAAGAGGCTCCTCGACCCGCTGTGTTCGAGGATGTAGCCGATCTCTCCGCTCGAGAGTCGCGTGTTAATGGCCACCAGGACGCCGCCCGCGGCCGGGACGCCGTAGTGGGCTTCGAGCAGGGCCGGGATGTTCGGCGCGAGAAACGCGACCCGCTCGCCTCTGCGCAGACCCGAGGCACGCAGCCCGTTCGCCAGCCGGTGCGCGCGGTCCTCGAATTCCGCGTAGCTGTAACGCCGGTCGCCATGCACGACCGCTGCTTTCCGCGGAAACACGGTGGCGCTACGCCGCAGGAACTCGAGGGGACTGAGTTCGGTCCGATAGACCCGTTCCGGCACGCTGTCACGTCCACTCATGCGGTCATCATCCTCCGTATCCGC
>JBGMQU010000285.1:0-2069 GCA_048060725.1 Gemmatimonadota bacterium
GCGGATGGCTGGAGGCGGAGCCCATCCGGGCCGCCTTGAGCCGGGCTGCCTTCCCATCCGAGCCGGACACGGTCGTTCGCGTCGAGAAGGAACTCCCCTTCGTCCGGAGACTGGGGGACGAGATCCAGGAGGGGTTCATCGATCGCTTGGTACTGATCCAGAGCGGCGGCCGCGTCGGGCGGGCCGAGATCCTGGACTTCAAGACGGACGCCGTCGATGGGGGTGACGAGGCGTTGCTCGCCGCCCTCACGGAGCGCTACGGACCGCAGGTCAAAGCGTACCGCGACGTGGTCCGGGAGCAGTATCGGCTGGGCGCAGGCGACGTCGCCGGGAAGCTGATGTTCCTGCGGGCGGGTGTCGTCAGGGATGTGGTGTAAGCGGGTCCCCGCCGCGCTGACTGCCGGCTGGCCGGCAGTTGGCCGGAAGTTGACCGGCTAACTGATAGGCCGTCCCGGCACCGGGGAGTCCCACTTCTGAACGCTCGAGATGTCGGGCATGCCCCAGTCCTCTCCGTTCCAGCCCTGAAAGCCCTCCATCCGGAAAATCCATAGGCCGGTGGACTGGTCGCTGACCAGGATCAAGCCGTCTTCGTTGCGGACGTCCACGCCAAAAGCGCCACCCATGACCGACCCCTTGTTCGTTGCCGTGCTGCCGAGGTAAGTGTCGTAGAACGCCACGGTCTGTGGGTTCTTGGGGTCCGCCATCGAGAACACCTGGAGTCCATCCAGGTAGCCTGAGACGAACACGAAGGGCCAGCGTACTTCGTGGTTGTGGACCAGATTCTCCCAATCGGCCGTCCATCCGGCGATGGGACTCCGTATGTTCGTGACTTCGCCATCCAGGGCCGGCTTCATGTCGAAGATGCGAAGCGGCGCGTACTGGTACTCGGATTCGGCGATCGCGTAACGCCCGTCGGGAGAGGGCGTAAACGTGTGGCCGCGCTGGATTCCGTTGATGCCGGTCAGCGTGACCAGCAGGCTCGGGTCGTCGAGGTCCGTGATGTCGTAGACATAGTACCCGCCGGTCCCGCCGCCGTAGAATCGGTCCTGGCCGGTGTCCGGATGGTATCCGGCGTAGATGTCGTGGTAGCCGCGGGAGTTTGGGCCGCCCTGCGGAACGGGCACCCGCCCGGCGAACGCATTCTCCGGCCCATCCTCCACCAGCGTGCCGAGGTCGTAGAGGTTGGCGAAGGGACCCGATACGGTGGTCATCAGATAGACCCGCCCGTTCGAGTGCTTGTAGATGAAGATGTTGTGAAAGCCCCCGGGCAGGTCGGGCTCCCGGATGCGGGCTACCTCCCTCACCGAAGAGGGATCCGGCAAGCCGGTCACATCGAGCACCACCGCGCCCAGATCCGAGTTCGGGCCGCCTTGCCTGAACTGAAGGCTCTGAACCACGTAGTAGCGATCGTTCCACTTGAAGTACTTCACGTCTCGGGCTCCGCCGATGTGCAGATCCTGGTTCTCGATCTGCCACTCGGTGATCTTCGTCGGGCGCTCGGGATCCGAGATGTCGATGATCGCCATGCCTACGGGGCCGAGTCCGTCATAGCGGGCTCTGGCCACATAGGCGTAGGGGCGGCTGAGCTCCTGCTCGACTTCCATGTCCGCCAGATTGTTGTGCGGCCCCAACGGCAGGTGGCCGAGCACCTCGATGTTGTCGCTCCCACGCTTCAGGGGATTCCACTGGGCGATACCCTGCGCGAGGAGCGGGGATGTGCTCAGGAGGGCGGCGAGGATGAGGATACCGACGGAGGCCACCACGTGGCGGGAACGGGAACGGGAACGGGGCGTGGTCATCTTAACCTCCTGGGCGGGGATCCGACGTATCGTGAAGTCTCCCTCAGTTCTCGAGACCTGTCAATCTCTGTTGGACATCGAGACGTTCGATACGGAAGAGGGATTCGAAGCGGTCGAAACGGCCGTCCAGCCCGCCGACACGGGTCTCCACTCCGCCGACCCGGGTCTCCAGCCCGCCGATCCGGGTCTCCAGGGCGCCGACGCGATCCTCCAAACCACCGACGCGGATCTCCAGGGCGATGAGCCGCATTTCCACCTTTCCGAGCCTCG
>JBGMQU010000286.1:0-2069 GCA_048060725.1 Gemmatimonadota bacterium
GCGTTCCACTGGGGGAACACGAAGCTCGAGATTCCGATCGAGGCGCCCGGACCCGAGTAGCGTCCCCTATGAGGGCAGCACCCTCCTATGCGGGAGCAGCTACTCGCTCGTCGTGTCGGATGCCGAGCCCGGCCTGCGCAGGACCCGGCCCGGGAGGGCGTCCGTCGGTTCGCCTTCATCCACCACGAACGCGCCGTTCACCAGAACGTGCGTCATCCCTTCCTGGAAGACGAAGGGGTCCAGGTACGTCGCTTCCGTCTTGATGGTCTCGGGATCGAAGACGACCACATCCGCCTTCATCCCCACGACGAGCCGACCCCGATCGTGCAGGCCGAGGATCTGTGCGGCGAGACCAGTCATGGAACGGATGGCGTGTGAGAGCGTGATCGTCCCCCGCTCCATCACGTGCTCCCGGATGAGCCGCCCCGATGTCCCGTATTGGCCCGGATGGACCGCCGGGTCAGACCGGATGTCGGGTCGGTCGCCGCCGCGGTCGAGCGTAACGGCGGTGTAATCCTGCACCATCCACTCCACGATGTCTTCGGTGCTGACGGCCTGGGCCATCCACAACACGCCGCCCGGTCGATCAAACCCGTTCATCTGGAGCCAGATCGCGGTCTCGAAGGGGGTCTCGCCCCGCTCCGTCGCCAGTCCCGCCAGCGTCTTCCCAACGAGCGTTTTGTCCGGGAAGTCCGTGATGAGGAGGTTCTCCGCCCCGCCCTGTCGGATCATCTCGTACTCCGCGTCCCGGCGGATCATCTCTCGTGTCTCGGGATCCGCGAGACGCGCCTCGAGGTTGGCCAGCATGTCGCCGTACTCGACGGGCGGGAAGTCGTCGGCCATGCTCTGCCCGGGAACCTCGCCCTCGATGAGCGACCACCGCGGCATGAGCGTGACGTACGCCGAGTAGCCCTCATAGGAGTGCATGTTGAGATAGACCGGGTACCCGTCCTCCCACATCTTATCGATGAGTCCGGTCGTGGTCTTGCTCATGCCCCACTCGCGCGGGCCCTTGGGGTGGATGTGATCGATCATCACGGGGATCCGGGCCTCGCGACCGATGGTGAGGATCTCCACGATCGCATCCATCCAGGTTACGTGACGTTGCGTAGGGTGATCCATATGGCTCGGGAGCTGCCACTTCGGATACCGACCCTGGCTGCGCATGTGAGCCTGGAAGTGACCGCCGTAGGGGGCCACCTCTTTCGCGAGCTCGAGCACCTCCTCTTCCGACGAGTAGCGCATGGGGGTGTATTCGAGGCCGGTCGAGAGCCCGAAGGCTCCCGCTTCCATCCCCTGCCTGACGAGCGCACGCATCTCATCGAGCTCGGCCGGCGTCGCATAGCGCATCACCTCCTCCGGGGCCGTCCCCATGACCATCTGGCGGAGGATCCCGTGCGGGACGAGGAGGGCGAGGTTGAGCGCGGTGCCGGCGTCTTCGAGCAGCGCTCGCTCGCGCTCCAGCGGCCACAACGATTGGTCCGCCCCGAAGTTGTACCCGTCCGCGTTGATGACGGCGGTCGTGAAGCCCTGCGTCGTGTAGTTGGGGAGCGTGCCGTAGCCATCGAGGATGTCGGGCTCGATGTGCTCGTGCAGCGCGATGAAGCCGGGCGTCACGTATTTCCCTGCCGCGTCGATTACGCGACCCGCGGTGGCGTCGGAGAGGTCGCCGATGGCCGCGATCTCGTCCCCGCGGATTCCGACATCTGCGAAGACATACGGGTTCCCGGAACCGTCGAGGACGCGCCCGTTCCGGATCACTATGTCGAACGACTGAGCCGTAAGCGGCGGAGCGGCCAGCGCCAGGATGGTAAGGACGATTGTGCGAATGGACGCCAGTGTTTTCATCAGAAGAACGCTCCGTCGGCTTCACGCTCCACAGGAGTACGATCCTGGGGAAAGATCTTGTGGAAGAGGGTAGCCCGCCGGTCGCGTCGCAACCACCCGCGCGATCCCCGCCAGGCGCTGCGTTCGACGACGCGGGCGCGTCACTTGGCAGGGTAGGGGTTCGCACTCATCTTCGTCGCATGACTTCCCCGATCAGCCGGATCCGAGTTCGAGCGTTACTT
>JBGMQU010000287.1:0-2043 GCA_048060725.1 Gemmatimonadota bacterium
GAAGAGGAGAGATGCAGAAAGCTACGGAACATCGAAGAACGGTCCTCGTGCTGGACGACGACGAGATCCTCCGGCGTTCGGTCTCACGGATACTCCAACTGCAGGGATATGAGGTGATCGAGGCGCAGGACGCCCACGAAGCCTTTGCCATTCTGGACGAACACTCCGAGCCGATCGGAGCCGTCCTGTGCGACCTGGTTCTTCCCGGACTCGGTGGGCGAGAGGCGGCCAACACTATTCTGGCAAGGCACCCCGACGTTCGACTCCTGTTTACATCGGGCTACTCGGGCAACGACTCGGGGCGCCAGGAGTTGATCGATAGGAGCGCACCGTTTCTTTCGAAGCCCTTCGACGTACCTGAATTGCTATCCGCCGTCGATGCTCTGTTCGCGACGTGACGACCAAGCCCAGAACGTGTCGTCACGACAACCGAAACACGTCGGCGTTCAGATCGTGCTTCTTCATGAGACGGTAGAATGTACCACGGGGCATCCGCGCACGGCGCGCGGCCTCGGACACCTCCCCGAGGCACTCGCGTAGCATCCCTACGAGGTACTCCTTCTCGAAACGGGCCTGGTGTTCGGCCCGTACCTCGAAGAACGACCCGGACCCCGGCGTCGCCCCGTCGTCCCGCTCGGACACCACTTCGTCCGGGAAGTCCTCAGGCATCAGGATGGGACCCGAAGCCATCACCAGCGCTCGGCGCACCACGTTCCGAAGCTGCCTCACATTGCCCGGCCAAGAGTAGGCCCGTAGTGCTTGCAAAGCTTCCGAGGAAACGCCGGTCACCCTTCGGTCGGTCTCCCCTTGATGGTGCTCCAAAAAGTGATCCACCAGAAGCGGAATGTCACCGGTCCGGTCACGCAGCGGCGGAATTTCCACCTTTCCGACGTCGAGTCGGTAGTAGAGATCTTCCCGGAACCGGTTATCCTCCACGAGCGTAGCGAGGTCCTCGTTGGAGGCGGCGATCACTCGGATGTCGACCTCGATTTCCCGAGTGGCCCCCACGGGACGAAACCGCCGCTCCTCTAAGGAGCGTAGCAGCTTCGCCTGCAGGTTCAGGGGCAAGGCGTTGATCTCATCGAGGAAGAACGTGCCACGGTGCGCAAACTCCATGAGCCCGATGCTCTTCTGGTCCGCTCCGGTGAAGGCCCCTCGCTCGTGGCCGAACAGCTCCCGCTCCATGAGAGACTCGGGGATCGCGGCGCAGTCGACGGGCACGAAGCGGCCGGAGCGATTCGCACTCTGGCGATGCAAGCTCCTCGCGACGAGCTCCTTGCCCGTGCCCGTCTCCCCGATCACGAGCACATCGACATCCGAGGAAGCCAGCCGTCGAACCGACTCGAAGACCTTGGCCATGCCCGGGCTCACACCCACCATCTCCCCGACGTCAAAGTCGCGGGTGAGGTGTCGCTGGAGCAAGCGATGCTCACTCCGAAGACGGCGCGTGTCCAGCAACCGGCTAGCTACCGTCACGAGCTCGTCGAGATTCACCGGCTTCGAGAGGTATTCCGCCGCTCCGTCCTTCAGCGCAGCGACCGCGGTGTCCACGGATGGGTAGCCGGTCATGATCACGACGGGCATCTCAGGATCCAGTGAGTGGGCGATGCGGAGAATGTCCAGGCCATCCACCAATGGCATCCGGAGGTCCGTCACAACGAGATCCAGGGAATCCGAGCCGAGGAGCTTCACCGCCGCCGAACTCGTGCTTTCCGCGACGACCGTGATGCGCGGAAGGGCCGCAAGCGCCACTCGGCAGCGCTCTAGCTCGGCATCGTCGTCGTCGACCAGAAGTATTCGCGCGTTAGCCATCCGCCGTCATCGCTCGATAGAAGGGTCTTAAATGGCGGCAGGGGTGGCTTTGGTCTCCCTTCGGTCATTGAACCGTTCTGCCACCCCTCCAGGTGCACCAAAGATCTCGCGTGAGAGTGTCGCCAGCAACGGTATCCTCGATTTTAGCCAGGCTTCCGCCGACTTGGATGATCGAAACGAACGCACACGACTATCGCGGCAACCGGTTTCCTCCGAAGGATATCGAGGGCT
>JBGMQU010000288.1:0-1963 GCA_048060725.1 Gemmatimonadota bacterium
GTACTGGCCGAACAGCCTGTACCGCAACGCGAAGCGAGGGGGGAGGAGGTGGGCCACGACGTGCGATCCGTCGAGGGGCGGAATCGGGATCAGGTTGAAGAACGCCAAGATCAGATTGATGAAGATCGCGTAGTCGAGCGCGTACACGGCCGGCCCCACGATTCCGCCAAGCGGCCCGAACAGACTACCGGCCTTCACCAGGACTGCCGCGAGCAGGGTGGCGAGCACCGCGAGCCCCAGGTTCGACACGATGCCCGCCATCGAAACGCGAATGTCTCCCGCCACGTAGTCCCGATAGTTGGCCGGATTCACGGGCACCGGCTTGGCCCAGCCGAACAGGAATCCCGTCCCCGAGAAATACAGCAGCGCCGGCACGATCAAGGACCCCATGAGGTCGAGGTGTGGCATCGGGTTGAGCGTGATCCGTCCCATCTTCTCGGCCGTGTCGTCCCCCTCGCGCCGCGCCTGCCACGCGTGCGCGACCTCGTGCACGACAACCGAGAAGATCAGGACCACTATGAGGAGGAGGGCATTCATGGCCGACTAAGCTACCGTGCGCGAGTCAGAGCCCCTACCCGTTGATCCCATCGTCTGTCTCCTCTAGCTTTTCGCGCTTACAAGTTGTCAAGAACCGCTCCAAGAGCGAAGCAATGCCGAACATCAAGAGCGCGAAGAAGCGGATGGAACTGAGCGGCGCGGCGCGAGTCAAGAATCGGTCCGAGCGCGCGCGTATCCGCACGGCCATCAAGAACGTTCACGCCGCCGACAGCGCCGAAGCGGGCGCCGCCCTCCTCCGCGACGCCGTGGCCCTGCTCGACCGTGCCGCGACACGCCGTCTGTACCACCCCAACCGGGTCGCTCGCATCAAGAGCAGCCTCATGCGCCACGTGAACGCGCTGGCCTGACTCGGTAACCGCGCGGCGCCGGACGCGCGACCGGGGAATCGAGACCAGGGGGCCGTCGATCTCCCGCGTCTCTTTTGGACACCGGTACGGGACCCGACCCGTCCGGTTCAGGACCCCCAAACGATCCGGCCTTCCACGATCGTGAAGCGCGGCCGACCCGTCAACTCCCATCCGGCGAAGGGCGTGTTGCTGCTCTTCGACTCGAAGGCACCCGGATCGACCGTCCACTTCGCCGCCGGATCGAAGACCGTGACGTCCGCGGGCCCGCCATCGGCCAACGTGCCACCCGGAAGGTTGAACGCCCGTGCCGGTTGGCAGCTCATCCGCTCCACCATCGTCGACAGGTCGATCACTCCCTCCCCCACGACCCGGGTCAGGATCACTCCGAGCGCCGTCTCGAGCCCAACGATCCCGTTCGGCGCCTCGGCGAAGGCGGCCTCCTTCTCGTCGTAGTGATGTGGCGCGTGGTCCGTCGCGAGCGTGTCCAGCGTGCCGTCGGCGACCCCCGCGCGCACGGCGTCGACATCCTCCTGTGTGCGCAGCGGCGGGTTCATCTTCGCCTCGGTACGGTAGCCCTCGACCGCCTCGTGCGTCAGAACCAGATGATGAGGTGACCCTTCCGCGGTCACACGGATCCCTCGTGCCTTCGCTTGCCTGATCGACTCGACTCCAAACGTGGTCGACACGTGTTGGAGATGGATATGGCCGCCGGTGAGCTCCGCGAGCAGCAGATCCCGCACGATGTGGATGTCCTCCGAAGCGTTCGACTTGCCCGCGAGCCCCAGGCGCGCCGAGACGATACCCTCGTTCATGTGGCCCTTGGCCGACAGACCCAGATCCTCAGGGTGATCCGCCACCGGAATCCCGAAGGTCTGCGCGTACTCGAGAGCCATGCGCATGAGACCGGAATCCATGACGGGGTTCCCGTCGTCCGTGATCGCCACCGCGCCGGCCTCGACCATCTCCCCGACGAGCGCGAGGCGCTCCCCCTTGCGGCCGACGGAAATACAGCCGACCGGGTACACGCGGGAGAAGCCGGCGGCGCGTCCCGCCGCGAG
>JBGMQU010000289.1:0-1916 GCA_048060725.1 Gemmatimonadota bacterium
CCTGAGCGTCAACGGCCCGTTCGAAACGCACATGGGTGGGCTCGCCTCAGCCGTCCCTTCACCGCTGGCTTGGGAACTTCTCTCGGGGTGTCTCGACGCGGGCGTCGCGATCAGCGACGAGGTCTCCGACGCCGGGGCGGCCGCGCTCGCGAGCGGTGAGCTGGGGGCCCGGATCACCGCGGGACCGTCCGGGGCCTCGGGCGTCGGGGCGTTACTCGTGCTCGGCCACCTGCCTTCCGCGAAGGCGCTGCTCGAGCTGGACACCGACTCGCGCATTCTGGTGCTGGTGACCGAGACAGCCTTCCAGGAGACCGCCGCCGACCCCGACGGGTCGGGCGCTACGGCCTCGCGGGTGTAGTTTCCGACGCCCCCCCCATCGTATTCTCTGAGCTCGGAAGCCTTTTCTGAATCCCTCTACTCTGAGAGCCATGTCCGTATTCTCCGACTACATCGACGCGAACGTCGACCGTTTTCACGCCGAACTCGATGACTTTCTCCGGTTGCGGAGCATCAGCACAGACCCCGAAAGCGCGGGGGCCGTTGCCGCCTGTGCGACGTGGCTGGCAACGCACCTCGAAGCGGCCGGGGTGCCCGACGTCGAGGTGATCGAGACGGCCGGTCATCCGATCGTCGTCGGGGAACGCATCGTCGATCCGGCGGCCCCGACGCTGCTCGTCTACGGGCACTACGACGTCCAGCCGTCCGAGCCCGACGAGCTGTGGACGACTCCGCCGTTCGAGCCCGACCGCAGGGACGGCCGCCTGTACGCCCGCGGATCGGTCGACGACAAGGGCCAGGTTCACATGCACGTGAAGGCGCTCGAAACACGTCTTCAGACCGGAGCCGAGGTCGCGTTGAACCTGAAGTTCGTCATCGAGGGCGAGGAGGAAGTCGGCAGCGCCAATCTGGGAGCGTTCCTCGCCTCCAACGCTGAGCGCCTCGCGTGCGACGCGGTCCTGATCTCCGACACCACGATGTTCTCGCCGGAACTGCCGTGCATCACGACGGGGTTGCGCGGGATCGTGTACACCGAGGTGAACGTGTACGGGCCGGACCACGACCTTCATTCGGGGAGCTACGGTGGCGCCGTCGTGAACCCCGCGAACGCGCTCGCGGAGATCCTCGCCGGTTTGAAGGACGCCGAGGGTCGAGTCACGGTGCCGGGATTCTACGACCCGGTGCGGCCGATAACGGAGCGCGAGAAGGACGACCTCGCCCGCCTGCCGATGGACGAAGAGGCAATGCGCATCGACGTCGGGGCGACCGAACTCGGGGGCGAAGACGGCCATACCACGCTCGAGCGGCTCTGGTATCGTCCGACGCTCGACGTGAACGGGCTCCTCAGCGGGTTCACGGGCAAGGGATCAAAAACCGTACTGCCCGCGTCGGCCATGGCCAAAGTCTCGATGCGGCTCGTGCCCGACCAGGATCCGGTCGCCGTCGTCGAGGCGTTCGAAGCGCGAGTCCGCGAACTGGCGCCGGCGGGTGTGACGGTCGAGATCGAGCGCTTTCACGACGGCGCTCCGTGGGTCGCCGATCCCGGCCACCCCGTGTTCGACGCCGCGGAGGCTGCTCTCGAGTCGGGGTTCGGGGCGCCGCCCGTGATGATCCGCGAGGGTGGGTCGATTCCGATCGTCCCGATGCTCGAGGAGACGTTCGATGCGCCGGTTCTTCTGGTGGGATTCGGTCTGCCGGGCTCGAACGCACACGCGCCGGACGAGTGGATCGACCTCGGCGTGTACCGCAGCGGGATCGCGGCGCTCGCCACGCTCTACGGCGAGATCGCGGACCGGCTCCGCTGAACCGGAGCCGGCGAATCTCCTTTTAGTCGTCCCGGTCGTCGGGCTCGAAAACCAGCTCGGTCGTGATGTCGATGCACCCCGCAACGGTCTTGTAGACCGGGCACTTTCCGTGGT
>JBGMQU010000290.1:0-1903 GCA_048060725.1 Gemmatimonadota bacterium
CGCCATCCGGTTGGGCCGCCCCGTCGGCGCTACTCGAGACACGGGCCGCGAAAAAGGCGGCTCCTCCGAGGGCGACCGCCGCGGTGAGCGCGGCCGCCCGGCCCGACGACGCCGGATGAACGACGTCGGCGGGGGGGGTGGGTGCGTCTTCCCGCGACCCGGGCGTGACCCCCTGAGCTACAACCGCGTCCGGACGCGCGTCGGTCCGGTCGCGGATGCGGCGTGCCAATTCGGCGCTTTCGGGGGCCGGGCTCGCTCCGATTTCGGCCTCGAGCCGCCCGGCGAACGCATCGTATTCGCGCAGCGCTTCGGCACGTCGGCCCCCACCGTCCAGCGCCCCCATATGGGCGCGGAGGGCCCCTTCGTCCAGCGGCGCGATCTCCCGAGCGCACCCGGACCAGCGAACCGCTGCCTCGTGCTGTCCGGCCAGAACTGCGTCTTCCGTGAGCGCCTTTGCCGAGCTGGCCGCCAGCGCTTGTAGTCGCTCCCGCGTTCTCCGCAGCCATTCGTCGAACTCGTTGGAGGCCGTGACGTGGAACCCCGCGAGAAACTCTCCGCGGTACAGTTCGAGCGCCTCTTCATGGCGGTCCTCGGCCACCGCGTGTTCGAACTCCTCGACGTCGAACCAGACTTCGCCCGCGGCCACACCGATCTCCTCGTCGCCACGGCGAACCAACGCGTCGTGGCCGAGAGCCTTACGGAGCATGTGGAGCGAGCTTCGAAGCCGGTGTCGGGCCTGCCCCTGGTCGGCGTCCGGCCAGAAGGCGCCGCAGAGCGTGTCCCGACGCACGAAGTCGCCGAACCCCTCCACCGCGAGATACGTGAGAAGCGCCACGCGCTTGGGCTGCGCGAGCACCGACAGGACGGCTGTCCCATCACCTTGTCGCAGATCGGCCGTGCCGAACGTGCGGAATTCGACCCTGTTCATCCTTCCACCACCTCCACACCGCGTCGTCCCTCGGACGAACGTTAACACACCCCGCGTTTCGTGTGAGGGTAGTGGAGGACCGCCCGGCCTCCGTCAGCTGAGCGTCACCCGGAATCAGTGGTGGCGCGCAACCCGTTGGCGGCACTCGAGATGGGCGATTTCAGCCGGCCGGTGTGGCGTCTCACGGATACCGTGAGCACCGAGGGCGACGGGACGCCCGGCTCAACAGCTCCCGGACTTCACGATCGCGCCGGGAGCGACCGAGGCGCTGCCGGACGAGTTCACGCACCACGTGTTGCCAGAACTGTTGTGGCTGGACGTGATCTGGAACCCGTCGGTGTACGCCGTGACCCCGAGCGCCACGCCCCTGCTGGCGCGGAAATCCTCGGTGCCATTCCCGTCCAGATCGGCGCGATCGCCAGGCGGCACGGCCACATCCGTATATGCCTGTGTATCGGAGAAGTAGTTCTCCTGCGAGACGATCATGTTGCGCAGATCGGCCTTGGCCGCGCCGTCAAACGATTTCGTCTTCACTGAAACGAAGTTCGGCATGACGATCGCGGCCAAGGTGGCGATGATCGCCACGGCTATGAGTAGCTCGATGAGCGTGAATCCGTCCTGATTACGCATCCGCCGGTTCTCCCCTGTGCATCCGGTTCTCGATGGCGACTGGCGCATTTTGCGAGTTACGTGCCGGGGAGGGGCCGCGCGTGAATCCGCCGTGTTTCGGGCCAGAGCCTGTTTTTGCGTCGCAACCGACCTGCAGTCGGGTTCAGGACCCTGCGAAAACGTCTGCGATCCGCAACAGGTCGAGAATCGCATCAAGTCAGGGCAAAACGGCCCCGACGCTGTCGATCACGCCGGTCCAGACCCCCATTACGCGATCCGCGGTTCGATCCCAGGAATGCTCGAGCGCGTGGGCTCGCAGAGCCTCGCGGTCCCAATCTCGCTCGAAGGCGTCGAGCAGCCGATCGC
>JBGMQU010000291.1:0-1896 GCA_048060725.1 Gemmatimonadota bacterium
TCCGCCCTCCCCGTCGTTTCCATCGGAGAACTGGACGGGGCCGACGAGTATCAGCTCTTCAACGTACGGGGCGCCCGGAAGTTGTCGGACGGGCGCATCGTCATCGCCAATGCGGGCTCGCACGAGCTGCGGTTCTATTCCGCGGAGGGCGAGTATCTCTCGAGCACGGGCGGAGAAGGGGACGGCCCGGGGGAGTTCCGCGCGCTCTGGAGCTTCGACGTCACCGCCGAAGATTCCGTCTTCGCCTGGGATCAACGCCAGAGACGGGTCTCGGTCCTCGCGCCATCGGGGCAGTACGTGCGGAGCTTCCAGCTCGACCCGCCCGCGGAACGGGTGTTTCCCATGTTCGACCGCATGCTCTCGGACGGCGGGGTCCTCGTGACGGCCGGAAACATCGTCAGCGAGGCTCCCCAGAACGGAATCAGACGCGGCACGTCGCGGCTGCTTCGATACTCCGCGGAGGGGGAGCCCGGCGATACGCTGGCCCTCCTCACCACACGAGGGTCGTTGATTCGGCTTCTCGGAGGCCCCCAGGACGGGTTCTCGTTCGATACCGTGCCTTTCGATCCGGGGCCCGCGTGGACTCGGGCGCCTGGAGGTCTCTTCCTCGCGGCGGGCCCGCAGTTCGAGGTTCGGCAACTCGCGGCGACAGGGGCTCTGCAGCGCGTATTCCGGATCGACGGTCGACCCGCGCCGGTTACGCCGGAGCTATGGGAATCCGCCGTAGAGATGCTCGTTGGCGGATACAGCGACGCATCGTGGGCCGCGGACACGCGTGAGGCCTTCCTGCAGGCCGAGAACCCTGAGTTCGTGCCACGCATAGCGGCGTTGCTTTCGAGCGACGGCCATCTGTTCGCCCGCCGCTACCCGATGCCGGGGGAGGACGTCGCTCAGTGGCAGGTGCTCGACCCGTCGGGCGTGTGGCTCGGAACGATCGCGACCCCTGCCGGTCTGCGGGTGTGGCAGATCGGACCCGATTTCGTGCTTGGAAAACTCACGGACGACCTCGGAGTCGAGCGGGTCGTCGTGTACAGGCTCCACCGCGATGGAGTCTCGGCAACGTGAACTTCGCCAACGACGGGAGCTATCGACAAAAAAACCGCCGGCTCGACGCCGGCGGCTCATACCCCCTAGGGGAATCGAACCCCTGTCTCCTGGCTGAGAACCAGGTATCCTAGGCCACTAGACGAAGGGGGCCTGCATTGTCGGGACCGAAATTCTACGTGGCACCCCGCGAGTGTCAACCCCGAACCCCGATAAACATGGAGCGCGCGTGACCTGGGAGCACCTGCACCTCATCGCACATGCCTTTCCGATCGTGATGAGCGTGAGCGGAAGTCTCGTCGGGCTGTTCGGATGGGCGAGGGGGAAGCCGGAACTGGAGATCTGGGGCCTGATCGCGCTGCTCATCGCCGCGGCGTTCGTCGCCCCCGCGTACTTCACCGGCCTCGCGGCGGCCGACGTCGTGGCCGACCGGACGTTCGTCCGTCCCGGGATCGTCCAGACACACCGGTTTGCCGCGACCTGGGCCGCCATCCCCGTATTCACCGCGGGCGCACTCGCTGCGTTCTCGCTGCACGAGAGGGATGATCACCGGCTCCGGCACTTCGTCTTGATCGTGGGGTTGCTGGCCAGTGTGGCCGTCGGGTACGCCGCCTGGCTCGGATCGAAGATCCAACATGGAGACGAGGCGAATCCCATCGGGCTGAGCGGGGCGCCGCCGATGTTGGTCGACGAGATGGGATGGGACGCGGCGGGCTCACCTTTCTCGCGCCGTGGTTGACCCCGAGCCCGCACCCCTCGACCCCCTCGAGCTGCACCACGCCGCCATCGTGGTCGATGGTCACAACGATCTTCCGTGGCGGCTCCGTGAGTCAGGGGGACTCGACCTCGGCG
>JBGMQU010000292.1:0-1883 GCA_048060725.1 Gemmatimonadota bacterium
TGAGCGCCCGTCTTGCCGGTGCGTCGACCGGGGGGTGGCGGAGGAATGCGTCGGTGGCGCGAGCGGCTGTGACGCAGCGCTCGTAGAGGTCGAGGAGCGGACGGTCGAAAGGGAAGCGCCGGTCGGTGCTCTCGGCCGGAAAGTCGAGCACCCACTGGACGAGGCTTCGCACGACGGCTCGAGCAGCCACCGCGTCTTCGGGCAGTCGATGGCCACGGTCGGACTGGATCTTCCAGTCCTCGACACCCTCCCGGGCCTGGTCGATATCCGAGCCGAGCGCACGGCCCAGGTCCCGGGCGAGGGTACGGAGCCGTGCCCTCACGCCACTCTGGCGCAGCATCTCCCGGAGCACGCCGTAGGCGGCGCCCAAGAGGTCCTTTCCCACGTCTTGGAGGAAGTGGAAGTGACACGAGAGCGCGGGGATCGAGAGTCCTCTCTGCTTCAAGAGGCTCGCCACGGCGGGGATCATGGCGCGTCCGAGATCGCGCATCACCGCGCAGGGGTCGCCGAAGCGCTCGGCCACCTCGAGCAGGCAGGGGAGGATCTGCTCGGCCCGTTCCGTGGGGATCTTGAAGGATCCGAGCGCCCAGCCGCGCCAACCGGCCAAGAGGACCAGCAGGGTTCCGCGTCCGTCCTCCCCGGTGGCGTCTACGTGGAGCGGCCAACCGCCGTCGGACGCCAGGGCCTGGGCCAGGAGGGGAGCGCGGGCCACGTGGAGAGCCTCGAGGTAGGTGAGGAAACGGCGTGCCATCTGACTGATGGCGCCGGTGGACGCGGTGATGGCGTACTTCTCCTCGAGGCCCCGTCGGATCTCCTCGCGTTGGCGGTGGAAGAGGAAGCGCTCGAGACCCACGTGGACGATCACGTCGTAGCCGAAGACCCCGCCCGGGGGGACGACCTCCGCGAGATCCTCGCTGCGTCGGCGCACGAGGGTCCCGTCTTCGTAGGTGCATCCCGCCCGACACACGCGGAAACTCTCCCGGGCCGCGGCGTCTCCATGGGACAAGGTCGACACGCGGTGCAGACGGGTCTTCTCCACCACCATGGGGCCGTCGCACAGGGAGCATGATCCTTCCGTGGCGACGGCCGAGACCTTCACGCCCCGCGCGTCGAGGACCCCCTGGTGGTGTCTTGACTGGAGGCGTTGCTGGTGTTGCCTCAGCGACGCGAGGACCGAGAACGGGAGTGTCGCCCTTTTTTTACGAGCCCGTGTTCATCGAGGATCTCCTTCACCTGCTCGGCCCTCACGTTGACGCCCCGTGCCCTGAGTCGACGGGTGAGGTTCGTGGCGGAGGACAGGTGCTTCTTCGCCCCGTGGATGATCTCGAGCAGGACCTCGACGACGAGCGCGTCCGGGAGTCGTGCGTGGGGTGGGGCCTTGGCGCTGAGGATGCGGAGTCGGCCTTCGATCTGGGCCTTGGCGCGTTCGATATCGGCGTTCACGTAGAGGTAGGTGGGGCCCACGTGTTCGCGACCGATTCGTCCTGCGTTCACCAGGTCGAGAAGGACGTTGTGGGCCCGGACGTGAAGACGCAGTTCCAACTCCTCGTGGGTTCGTCCCGCCTCGGACACGTCGACGAAGTGTGCCGTCGTGGCCCGGAGCGTGCCGTGGACGGAGAACCCGATTCCCTGGTGGATCCAGAGGCCGTCGGAATCGAACGGCACCTGGTTGCTCAGGGCGTAGTAGCGCCCGGCGTGGCTGTAGCTGGCGAGGTAGCCGAGGTGGTGGAGATCACGAAAGAGACTGCGCCTGGAGCGGCCCGGAAGGACGCGCTCGAGCGCCGCCATGTCCGCCACGGGGGTGCGCCCAAAGAGACGGGAGAGCTGCTGGGTGGGGGAGAGGGTCGGCATGGGCGAGGCTCCATGACAAGGTTGGGACTCGA
>JBGMQU010000293.1:0-1857 GCA_048060725.1 Gemmatimonadota bacterium
CAGGGGCGCGTTGCCGAGGATCGTGAAGTTTCCGCCGACGACCTCGTTGTTGGTCTCGATCATCCGCACCTTGAAACGGCTTGCGGTGTCCGCGCACGAGGGCGGGAGGTTATCGGGGACCCGCACCACGAGCTCGGTTCCGGTGACGCTCACGACCTCCATCTGCTGGGCCGAGTTCTCCGGGAAGAAGACCTGCAACGGGTCCTCGAAGCCCGATCCGAAGATGAGCACCAGGTCCCCGCGCTGGCCCTGCGAGGGGCTGTTGCCGGAGATGTAGAGCTTGTCCCCATAGCGGAAGGCGGCGGCGAGGGTGTGCTCCTTGCCCGACTCCATGTTCCGCACCCGTACGTTGACGGTCACCGGAGGCACGTCGCCCTGCTGGCTGTAGTCGGGGGTGACGCAGGTGATGCGGTCGTTGTCCCCGGGGGTGGTGTCGTTGAAGACGTTGACGTCCAGCGCCGTGAGGTCGCCGAAGAACACCTGCATCGGCGCCTGGAAGCCCTGACCGAAGATGGTCACCAGGGTGCCGCCGTCGAGGGGCCCCGCGGTGGGCGAGATCGAGGTGATCTTGGGTTGGGGGTTGTCGGCCAGCACGACGAAGGAATCAGCGAGGGTGACGACGCCGGTGGGCGTCGAGACCTGCACATCCTGGAGGCGGTCCTTGTCCAGCGGTGTGGTGCTGAACAGCGGCGTCTCCACCTGGATCTGGGCGCCGTCGGGAGAGACCGCGAGGACGGTTCCGAGCCTGCCCACTCTGTGCTCGTCGATGAAGGTGACCCCGAGGTCCGAGGCGACCGATCCGAAGCCCTGGCCGAGAACGTTGACGATCTCGCCGCCGGAGGAGCGGCCCGAGTTCGGGGAGACGCCGTAGATGACGGCGCCCTGGGCACGGACCAGAACATATATCTGCGTCAGCCCCGCCGTCTGTTGGAAGCCGGTGCCCGACCCGGAGATGACCCGGATGTCCGCGGCCCGGTCGATCGAGGTGTCGAGGCCGGTGAAGGCCGGCGTCTGCACCGTCAGTCTCTGCGCCAGCTGATCAGGATTATTGTTGCAGCTCGGAGGCGTATTTCCGTCGAGGCAGAAATCAACCATGCTCAGGAGCACCGCCTGGTAGGCCGCGCCTTCGACGTCGAAGAAGACGTCGACCGGCGCCTCGATCCGTCTGCCGACGATATCCACGATCTCGCCGCCGTCATACGAGCCCCGCCGCGGGTTGACGTCGAGGAGCTGCGGCTGGTCGGGAACCAGGAAGTCGTTATAGGTCACGTTGACCTGTTTGGTGACGTTCTGAACCCTCGCCTGGATCAGGTAGGTCCCCGCCGGAGTGTCGTTGGAGTCTTGGGGATCGTCCGCCGCCAGGAAGAACACCGAGGCCGTCCCGTTCTCGGTCAGCACGGTCCCGTCCTTGCTGAGCGTGAACGAGCCCTTGGTGAGATCGCCACTGGTGAACCCGAAGAGCGTACCGGGGCCCGACGACTTGAAATCGACGGCGGTCCCGTCCGGCGCCGCAACCCCGTCACGGGTCACCACCGCCTGGACGAAAACCGGCGAACCGATGAAGGGGTTCGCGTCGCTGACGCTCAGGGTGGTGATGTTCCACGCGCTGGGAACCACCGTCGGTACCGCGGGGGCGGATGGGCTGTTCCCGGTGCACCCGACGAAGGCGACCACTGCCAGGAGAGCGAAATATGGAATAAACCTCTTCATGGCTTCAGACCCCCACTATTACTGATCGTTGCAGAAGAAATTGAAAGCTATTGGCTCGGCCTGCGTCGCGACCCGCTTACCCGCCACCGTCTGACCGAAAATCTGCAGCTCGAGGCTCTGGCGGATGTTGGTGTTGCCGGTCTCGGG
>JBGMQU010000294.1:0-1855 GCA_048060725.1 Gemmatimonadota bacterium
CCGCCCATGGCGAATCCGATCGCGATGATGACCAGGATCGCCAGCACCTTCACCCAGGTGAACGTCGCCTGAAGCGCGCTTCCGTGACGCACGCCCCGGTAGTTGACCCACGAGATGAGGAGGACGGCGCTCACCGCGACGGCGCGGGTCTCCAGGTCGCCGAGTGGCAGGAAGTATCCGACGTAGCGGGCGAAGACGACGGCGATCGCCGCGATGATGCCCGAGTGCATCGTCCAGAACATCGCCCAGCCCCAGAGGAATCCGAGGGCCGGCGAGAATGCTTCGCGCAGATAGACGTAGACGCCGCCCGTTTGGGGGAACGTCGACGCCAACTCGGCGCAGACGAGAGCCCCGAAGAGCGAGAGGATGCCGGCCACGGCCCACACGGCGAAGATCCAGGGGATGGACGGGACCTGCCCGGTGACCTCGGACGGCTGCACGAAGATGGCCGCCCCGATGATCGTGCCCACGACCATCGCGGTCGCGTAGTTGAGGCCGATCGCGCGCTCGAGCGGAGCTCCTGACGTCTCGTCGGAGGCTGGAGAGGTCTTGTCGGGCATGGCCCAACCTTCGGTCGCGGGACGCGTTCCCGCCAGCGGCCGGTTGTCCGGAGTTCGTGCTCGACCTGTACATCCGGGGCTGTGGCGCCGTAACGTGAACTACACGGGTTTTTCAGTAGCCTCCGAGGGCGATATGGCCACTTCCTCAGCCTCCACAGGTACTGCCGAAGGGATCGGCGAAACGACGGGACGCGCCGTCACGACGCGGCGCACCTCCTGCTACCAGTGCACCGTCGAATGCGGGTTCACGGCGAAGATCGACGAGAACGGGCGGATCGTCGAGCTGACCGGTCCCGACTGTCGCCGCGGCGCGGCCCAACTCGACCTCCAGTACCATGAGGATCGTCTCCTCCATCCCCTGAAGCGTACGCCGACCGGGCTGGAACAGGTCTCCTGGGATGCCGCGCTCGAGGAAATCGCCGGCCGGCTGAACGACGCGAAGGCCAGGTACGGCGCCGAGTCGGTGGCGTTCGTCGCCGGGTACACCAAGGAGGCGCGGCCCTACCTGCAGCGCCTGGCCCACGCGTTCGGCTCGCCCAATTTCATGACGGAAAGTTCGTGCTGCTTCTCGGCCACGTTCGTCGCGGGCGAGCTCAATTTCGGGAAGGAGTTCGGGTACTTCCTCGGGGGATCCCGGGCGGACTCGCCGAAGACGCGGACGCTCGTCGTCTGGTCCACCAACCCGGTCGAGTCCACGCTCCCCCGCGACCGGCACTTCGCGATGCGCGAGCACGACGATCGCGCGCTCGTGGTCGTGGATCCGCGGCGCACGCCCATGGCGGAAAAGGCCGACGTCCACCTGCAGATCCGTCCCGGGACCGACGGCGCGCTCGCCCTCGGATTCCATCACTTGATCTTCGAGGAAGGGTGGGAAGACGGCCCGTTTCTGGACGAATGGGCCCGGGGCCTTCCCGCGTTCCGTGAATACGTAAAAGGGTTCACGCCCGAGCGTGTGGCCGAGATCTGCCGGGTCTCGTCCGAGGATATCCGGGAGGCGGCTCGGCTCTACTGCACGCGAGGCCCCGCCCAGTTGCTGGTGTCCTCGAATGCCACCGTCCACCACACGAACGGCGTACAGAACCACCGCGCGATCCTGCTTCTGCCGGCGGTCACGGGGAACCTGGAGATCGACGGCGGGAACCGGCGGTTCGTCCCGCGGATCCGGCCCACCCCGGTGGACCTCTTCGACACGGTCGGCGATCTCCCGCCCCGGCTTGGACAGGAGCGTTTCCCGGTGTGGGCCGCCCACTACCCTCAGGCGCAGGCCATGCTTCTGGCCGACGCGATCCTCGACG
>JBGMQU010000295.1:0-1802 GCA_048060725.1 Gemmatimonadota bacterium
CGCCCTCCGCGCCGCCCTGACGTTCGGAATCGTCGTAGCCCCTGGAATCCTCCTGGCCCCGGCGACGCTCGCAGCCCAATCGGGCGTCACCACGCCCGTGCAGGCGTTCGGGCACGACATCGGCGCCGACTATTCCCTCGTGAACTACACCGGGCTTCTCGACTATTGGGAGACCCTCGCCGGCGAGTCGCCGCGCATGGTCCTCGACACGATCGGGACCACGGCCGAGGGCCGTCCTCAGGTGATGGCGATCCTCACCTCCCCCGAGAATCACGCGAATCTCGCACGCTACAAGGAGATTTCCAAACGGCTGGCCCTGGCCGAAGGGCTCTCCGATGGGGAAGCCCGCGAACTCGCCCGGGAAGGAAAAGGCGTCGTGTGGATCGACGGGGGGCTGCACGCGACGGAGACGCTCGGGGCCCAGCAACTCATCGAGACGGTCTTCCAGCTCGTAAGCCTCGAAGACGAGGAGACACTCCGCTTCCTCGACGACCTGATCATCCTGGCGACACCGGCCAACCCGGACGGCATGGAACTCGTCTCCGACTGGTACATGCGGCACGAAGACCCGCTCGATCGCACGACCGGGGGCATCCCGCGTCTCTACCAGAAGTACATCGGGCACGACAACAACCGCGACTCGTATCTCTTGAGCCAGCCCGAGACGCAGAACATGTCGCGGGTGAAGTTCATCGAGTGGCACCCGCAGATCATGTACAACCACCACCAGCGCGGACCGCGCGGCACGGTCATGTTCGTGCCGCCGTTCCGGAACCCGTTCAACTACAACACTCACCCGCTCTTGAACGTCGGGATCGACGCCGTCGGAATCGCCATGCACAACCGGCTGATCGCTGAGAGGAAGTACGGGTCGACGATGCGGGAGGCCGCGTCGTTTTCCACCTGGTTCAACGGCAACGTCAGAACCACCGGATACTTCCACAACATGATCGGGATCTTGACGGAGACGATCGGCAATCCCACCCCGAGCGTCATCGAGTTCGTGCCCGACACGCAGCTGCCCAGTACGAAGCTGCCGGCTCCTGCCGTCCCGGCGCCGCTCCACTTCCGGACGGTGATCGACTATTCGGTCACCGCCAACCGGGCGATCCTCGACTACGCGTCGCGCTACCGCGAGACGGTGCTCTACAACCGCTACATCATGGGTCGCGACGCGATTCAACGGGGCAGCGAGGACAGCTGGACGCACCACCCGAAGATCATCGAGGCGGCGAAGGCCGAGCTCGAGGAGCGTGGAGCGCTCGAGGGCACGCAGGGCGGCAACGCATTCTTCGGGCGAACGGTGCCCATCGAGAACTTCGACGTGTTCCGGAAGCCGGAAGACCGTGACGCGCGCGGGTACATCATCCCCTCCGACCAGGCCGACTTCGGCACGGCGACCCGGTTCATCTGGTCGCTGCAGAGAAGCGGAGTCCGGGTTCACCGGGCTACGGAGGGCTTCACGGTTCTCGGGAAGGAGTACCCGGCCGGTTCGTACGTCCTGAAGACCGACCAGGCGTTCGCCCCGCACGTCTACGACATGATGGAGCCGCAGGACTACCCAAACGATTTTCAGTACGAGGGCGGCCCGCCGATCGCCCCGTACGACAACGCCGGGTATACGCTCGCGATGCAGATGGGCCTCGAGTACGACCGGATCCTCGAAGGGTTCGATGGCCCGTTCGAGGTGATCGAGGGGCTCGCCGCGTACGAGCCCGGCCGGTACACCGACGACCAGCACGCCGGGGTGACGACCTCGCACGCGACGAACAACTCGTCGATTCTCGTCAATCGGCTTCTTG
>JBGMQU010000296.1:0-1758 GCA_048060725.1 Gemmatimonadota bacterium
GGGGCTGTCGTACGTCTTTTAGGGAGGCTCTGAACCGGTGGGGTGCACCGGGCGCCGCGCGAAGCGTGTTCTCTTCGCACGAATGGGTCGCGCAATCCCGAAACCCGCAACGACGGCGTGACGTCCGCTTTGAACGACTGACCGGCGTATACGGCGGATCAGGTCGATGACCCAGAACAAGATTCGTCACCTTCCGGTCCTGGAAGGGGAATATTCTTCCTTGCGGGCCACGTGTTTGGAGTGGAGGCGCAAATCCGCTAACACTCGCAACTTGTGGCGCTGACGCTTTCCCAGTTCCCCTGTTTCCTTTCCCTAGCAGAGTGCATGTTGGATCCATGCTCGATCTTCGAACGCGACTCGAGACCGCCCTCGATCGGTACCGCATCGAAAGCCAGATCGGTGAGGGCGGCATGGCGGTCGTGTTCCTCGCCGAGGATCTGAAGCACAACCGCCAGGTCGCCTTGAAGGTGATGAGGCCCGATGTCGGCATATCGCTCGGTTCAGAGCGGTTCCTGCGCGAGATCGACATCGCTGCCAAGCTCGCCCACCCCCACATCCTTCCGCTGTACGATTCCGGCGAGGTGGATGGCCTTCACTACATCGTGATGCCCTATGTCGAGGGCGTGTCCCTGAGGGGCCGGCTCCGACGGGATGGGTCACTGCAGCTCGACGAGGCAGTGCGGATCACAGGACAGATCGCCGACGCTCTCGAATACGCGCACGCTCGTGGCCTGATCCACCGGGACATCAAGCCGGAGAACATCCTTTTCCAATCGGGCCACGCGGCGGTTACGGACTTCGGCATCGCGCGTGGGATGAGTGAGGGCGGAGAGGCGCGGCTCACGCAGACCGGGGTCGCCGTAGGCACGGTGGCGTACATGAGCCCGGAGCAGGCCATGGGCGACACGGACCTCGACGCACGCACTGACGTGTACGCACTCGGTTGCGTGCTGTATGAGATGCTGGAGGGAGAAGCGCCGTTTGCCGGGCGCCCGCCGCAGGCGATCATGGCGAACAAAATCACGGGGGCGGTGCCGGAATTCTCCGACGCTACGTCGGTGCCGGCCACGGTCGAGGCGGTCGTCCTCAAGGCGATGGCTGCGACGCCCGAGGACCGGTACGCGACGGCAACGGACCTGGCAGAAGACCTCGAGACGGCCATTACAACGAAAGCGATCGAGGAAGCGGCCGCCCGACGGCGGACCTCCCGACGGCTTCGCGTGCTCGGAGCGGTCGCCGGAGTCGCGCTGCTGGGGTTCGGAGGTCTGTGGATCACGACGGTGCTGGGCGGTCCGAGCATCGAGCGGGTGGCGTTGCTGCCGTTCGAGAACGAGAGGAACGACCCGACGCAGGACTTCTTCATCGACGGCATGCACGACGCGCTGATCACCGAGATGGGTCAGGCCGGCATCGAGGTGATCGGCCGCCGCTCGGTGCTACGTTACCGGGACGACGTGACGCCAGTGCGTGACATCGCTCGGGAGCTGAATGCAGACGCGGTGATTGAGGGGTTCGCGTTCCGCGAGGGCGACTCGGTCGGGATCCGGGTCCGCCTGGTCGATGGCACGACCGAGGCGAGTCTGTGGAATGGTTCGTTCGCAATGGAAGCCCGCGACATAATCCGACTCTACCGGGAGGTGACCGGCGTGATCGCTCGGGAGATCGATTTGACGTTGAGTCCCGAAGTCGCCGCACGGCTGGCGAGCGCTCCCCCGGTCGATCCGGCGGCCTACGAGGCGTACCTGAACGGCATGTCTC
>JBGMQU010000297.1:0-1701 GCA_048060725.1 Gemmatimonadota bacterium
GCGCGCTGGAGCGCAAGGTGCTCACTGTTCCGGGACGTTTCTTCGACGTAAACCCGGGAAACGAGCGGCCCGAGGGCGATTTCCGGTCGTGGGTCAGGTTCTCGTTCGGGCCCCCGGAGGACAACGTGCGGCTGGGCCTGGACCGCTTGGAGGAAATGATCGGGGCGGGATGACGCGACCGGCCCCTAGTACGGGCCCAGGCCCTCCAGGTTGCTTTCGGTCAATGCGAACACCTGACCTTCATCGGGTCCGGTGAACGCGGTGCTCTTGGTGCCGCCCACGAGGAAGCCGGTGGTCTTGTCGTAGTACCACTCGCCGCGAAGGGCCGCGCCCATCCCCACACTCGCCCGCACGACGCCGACCTCCCAGCCACGCCACGAGCGGACCTCGGCGACGCGGGTGCCGTGTGCGCGCCCGCCCTCTTTGACCTGCCCCGGTGGTATCCAAAGGGGACCGAACGATCCCAACTCGAAGATGCCTCCCCCCGTGGTTCGCAGCCGCGAGGTGACCATGGCGCCGTTTCCGGCGGCGTCGGCGCCTGACCAGACGGTGCCGTCGGGGTCCGCGATCTCGACTTCGACCCGGAACAGGTCGCCCTCCACCTCGGTGAATCCCGCGCGGGTGAGCGTCCCGCCCCACTCGAACGTCAGCGAGAGGCCGTCGCGGAGCGGGGCCTCACCGCCCGAGGACCTCATCCATAGCACGACGGCTGCGAGCCCGACTACTCCGATAAGGAGCTTGGTCCTGTTCATGTGGCTTTCTCTCCCAGCGTCTGGATGACGGCCGCCCTCGGCATCTACTCTTCCCCCGCCTTCAGCGCCGTCATCATCACCGCCTTCACACCGTAGGCCTCCGCCGAATTCTGGGTTGATGCGTGCCGGAAGCTGAACTGCGGTACCACCGCCGAGCGTACTCGAGTGAACCCCGACTCCTCCAGGAGTCTGAACATCTCTCCTTCCAGGAGAGCACCTCCGATTCAGCTAGCCCAGAGCTTTGGGTCGTTGACGATCGACTGAGAGAGTTGTTTAGCGCTGACGATGTCGGTGATGGAGATTCTGCCACCGGGCTTGAGGACCCGGAACATCTCCTCGACCACCCTCCGCTTCCGAAACGACAGGTTGATGACGCCGTTGGAGATCACCACATCGACCGTCTCGTCGGGGATCGGGATGTCCTCCATTCTCCCCTCATGGCACTCCATGGTCGTTCCGGTCGCCGCCGCGTGGGCTTGGGCCTTTAGGCACATGGTGGGGTTGAGATCCACGCCGATGACCTTGCCGGTGGGGCCCACGCCCCACGAGGCGATGATCGCGTCCAAGCCGGCGCCGCTCCCCAGATCCAGGACCGTCTCGCCCTCTTGGAGATCGCTCCGCAGGTGCGGATTTCCTACGCCGGCAAAGGAAGCCACCGCGCCGGCGGGGGCACGGTCCAGCAAGTCGGTCTCGTAGCCGAATAGCTCGGCGGCCTCTCTACCGTGGAAGAAATGGAAGTCTCCCTCGGGATTCGCCGCCACATCCTCGTACATGCGGATAATCTCATCCTTGAGAACCGCCTCCAGGGATGCCTGGGCCTCCGCCGCGTCGCTCATGTCGCCACTCCCAGGGGTCGGATTGTCCGTGGTTTCGGAGATCGTAGGCGGCCACCGGGAGGATCACGAAGCAACCCGCCCACCTCCAACGGGCGGCTCACCGCGCTCGCCTT
>JBGMQU010000298.1:0-1695 GCA_048060725.1 Gemmatimonadota bacterium
GCTCGGATCCGGTGACCCGAAACGGCATCACGACGAAATCGCGCGGCTCCAGGTCGATGGGTCGCACGGACGTGAGGTCGAACGTGAATCCTCCCCCTCCGACAACCAGTTCGCTTATCGCCAGGTAGCCACCGACGAGCGCGAACCCGACGACCGCCGCCCACATGATCCGGCGGTGTTTCGGGGCAAGCTGCTCCCCCGTGGCGGGAGTGGGAATCCCGAACTGGGTGCGACGAACGCCCTGTGGAGTGAGCTCGAACCACCAGGCGAGCAGCAACGCGACCGGGAATCCGAGGATGGTGGCGTAGATGACCCACCGTTGTAGTTCTTCGGGCAGGATGATCCCGAGAGCTTCCGATCCCTGCAGGACCACGAAGGCGGTCACGCCGTATGCGGCCCCGACCTTGAAAACGCGGCGGCGCTTGAACTCCTCCCACAACGAGGCGGAAGGCCGGATCGCACGGTTGTCGAAGGGGGTCACGCCGCGGGGCGTGACGCCCTGCTCCGCCATGTCGAGCGCTTCGGAGAATTTTGCCGCCGTCCGGAAGCGATCGGCCGGCACCTTCGACAGGGCCTTGGCAATGACGGTTTCGATCGGAATCGACACCGTCGGTCGGGCCGAACTGAGGGGCGGCACGGGGTCGCGCGCATGCCGGCTCAGGATCGCCTGGGTACTCGTCCCCTGAAATGGGGAGTGACCGGCGAGCAACTCGTACAGCACACACGCGAGCGAGTACTGATCGGCCCGGCCGTCGAGATAGTTTCCGTCCGCCTGCTCGGGCGACATGTAGGCCGGCGTCCCCATCGAGAGACCCGTCTTCGTGAGACGCTCCGCCCCCGCCTCGTCGAGCGCTCGCGCGATGCCGAAGTCCATCACGACCGCGCCACCCTCGGTAAGCATGATGTTCTCGGGCTTGATGTCCCGGTGCACGACGTCCTGTCGATGGGCGTACTCGAGCGCCGAGGCCACTTCACGCGCGATGTCGAGCGAGTCCTCGATGGGAAGCTGACGCTCGCGATCCATCCGTTGGCGAAGCGTCTCCCCTTCCGCGAACTGCATGGTGTAGTAGAGAAGGCCTCCGGCCTGCCCGGAGCGGTAGAGCGGGAGGATGTGGGTGTGGGACAGCCGCCGCCCGATCTCGATTTCCTTCAGGAAGCGGTCACCGCCGACGGATGAGGCCAGCTCCGGCAGGAGGACCTTGAGGGCCACCTGGCGATTGTCTTCCAGATCGAACGCGAGATACACGACGGCCATGCCGCCCTGACCGAGCTCACGCTCGATTTCGAAGCGGTCGGCGAACGCTTCTTCCAGTCGCTCCCGCGGAATGGACATGACGCCCCGTCGCAATGTGTCCCGACCTCCCTGAGGGTACGTGTTTCCGGGACCGCCTTACAAGACGGCCCTTCGTCAAGGAACACGTAAACGGAGGGTCGGTCACCTCACCGCGGTGCTATCCGGGCGCCGTCCCCAGAAGCGCACGACACACTTCCGGATCTCGCGAGTCGATGAATTCGTCATCGATGCAGGCCAGCTCCTGGATGACGGAATCGCGCTGGGCAGTCAGTGCCCCGGGCTCGGGGTCTTCGCGGAGGAGCAGGAACCGCCGATACATGCGCCTGGCGCGATCGAGGTCCCCCGCGGCAACGGAGATCCGCCCATCCGATCTCAGCCACGGCGCCATGTTGTACGTCACG
>JBGMQU010000299.1:0-1674 GCA_048060725.1 Gemmatimonadota bacterium
AGGTACAGCGGGTGGTGGTCGTCGTCGAGCGCATCGACACGGGGCTTCATCGCGAGCGCGTGCGCCCTGCCGAGAAGATCGATGGCGTCGGGAGGGGGGCCGTGAGCCCGGGCGGCCCGTACCAACGACGTGGCCATGGCAGCGCCCCGGTCGGCCTCGCCCATCTACGAGCCGAGGTGCACGCCGAAGAGCTGGTCGGTCTTGGCTGCCATGATGAAGTCGTTCCGGTGTAGGCCCCGGATTTTGTGGGTCCACCAGGTCACGGTGACCCGTCCCCACTCGGTGAGTAGCGCCGGGTGATGTCCTTCCTCCTCAGCGAGCTCACCCACCCGGTTCGTGAACGCCAAGGCTTCCACGAAATCTGGCACCGAGAATACGCGCTCCAGCCGATCGATCTCGTCCCGCGGGATGATGCTCCAATCCGGGATCTCGGCGCTGAAGGCCTCGATCTCCTCCGCGGTGGCTCGTGGCGCGTCGCGGTTGCACGCGACGCACTTCATCCCAGTCAGATTCTCCATACGTCTCCCCGTTCGTCAAGGTGCCTCACCACTACGACCGACCGCGGCGTCTAGCCGAGCCCTGCCTCCCCATTGGTGCGCCGACCTCTGGCATCGGGGAGGATAAGCCTCACGGCCCGCCGGTAGAAGATGTAGTTCCATGCCCAGTTGACCAGCACCAGCAGCCGATTCCGGAAGCCGATGAGCCAAGCCAGGTGGATCGTCAGCCAGAGCACCCAGGCCGGCAACCCCGTGAACGTCCTACCCCACACCTGTGCGACGGCGGCGTTACGCCCCACGACCGCCAGTACGCCGAGGTCCTTGTAGACGAACGGGCGGGGCGCCTTCCGCTCGCGCAGCCGGACGATGTTGTCGGCCGCCGTGGCTCCCTGCTGCAGTGCGACCTGGGCCACCTGAGGGAGCGGTGTTCCGCCAGACTCGAGGTACGCCAGGTCCCCCACCACGAAGACCTCCGGATGGCCGGGAACCTGGAGGGTTTCCTCGACCGGCACTCGGCCGGCGCGCCCGATCGGAAGGCCCCACGCGCCCACGGCTGGATCTCCTCTCACACCGGCGGCCCACACCACCGTGTGGGTCGCGAGGGCTCCGTCCGCACTCGTCACCACACGGCCCGGATCGACCGCCTGAACCTGTGCGCCAAGGCGAATCCCGACTCGCCGTTTCACCAGGCGCGTGTGGGCGTACTCCTGAAGGCGGGGTGCCATCCCCGGTAGGAGGTGCGCCCCTCCTTCGATGAGGCGCACCTCGACCTCGTCTCTCGAGATCTCCGCATAGTCCTCCAGGAGCGGTCCGTAAATCAACTCCGCCAGCGCGCCCGCGAACTCGACCCCGGTGTGCCCACCCCCGACGATCACGAAACGAAGGAGCGCCGTACGCGTCTTGGCATCCTCTGCTTGCGCTGCCCGCTCGAAGCAATCCAGGACGTGATACCGCAGAGGAATGGCATCATCCATGGTGCGAAGCGGAAAGGCGTGTTCTTCCGCGCCGTCGACCCCGAAGAAGTTGGGCACGCTTCCGGGAGCCAGCACGAGGTAGTCGTACTCGATCGTAGCGTCTTCGGTCGTGAGGCATCTCGCTTCGAGATCAACCCTCCGGACCTCAGCCCTCCGGAAGACGCACAACGACTGCTTTCGAAAGACGCTCCGAACGGGATATG
>JBGMQU010000300.1:0-1641 GCA_048060725.1 Gemmatimonadota bacterium
AACGTCATCACCGGGTCGATCATCGGAGGCCCGGACCGGATTACCGTGCGCGCCGAGAACCGAGGCACGAGAAGTGGCCGCCTGCTCGCCAGCGAGATCGTGGAGGGGCCTGTGGACTCCCTCCCGGCCCTGGCCAGCCGCCTGGCGCTCCAGTTGTCGATCCTGACCCTGGACGCTTCGACCAGAACCATCATCGCGGAGACGCAGCCCGCGGCCGTCGCCGCGACACTCCAAGGCATCGTGACGCTTTGCGCGGCCGAATGGGCCCAGGGAGAGGAGAGGCAGTGGATCGAGGGCGCCCGCCGGTTCGAGACCGCGCTCGACATCGATAGCACGTTCGCCATCGCCGCGAACCTGCTGGGCAACGCCGGATTCTATTTTCCGGAGAAACGGTTCACGTACGACTTCGGGGCCGCAAGAGACCTGGCCTGGCGGTTTCGAGAGAGGCTTCCCGCCGCTGATCGTCTGCGACTGGAACTGCGTCGGGAAGGCGAGATCCGATTTGTCGCCGTCGCGATCGATCGATACCGGGACGCGATCGCGCGTTTCCCGAATGCGGTCTGGCTACGCGAAGGCCTGGAGAACGAACTCTTTTATCGCGGCGAATACGCCGGAGTCGAGGGGTGGGCGGAGGAGCTGCTCCCGACGATGCGGGCGATGGCCGAGTTGGACGACCTCGAGGGAGGGGTTAGTTGCTCCGAGGTGTGGGTCCTGGCTCGACTGCAAGACGTGCCCGAAGAGCGCTGGGCCGACTATGCACACTGCCCGGAGATGAGTGACCCCCTCCAGCGGGCCACCTGGCGCCGCGATGCCGCAGAGCTTCGGAGGCTGCGGGCGGAGGGCGCTCGGAACGTGGGAGGGCCGCTCGGCCATCGGTACTTTGACGTGCAGTGGGGGTTCGACATCACCGATTGGGAGCCCAGCCTCGACGTGGAGCGCGACGCGGCCAGGACGTTCAACGATCAGCTGGTCTGGGCACACGAGCGCTTCGCCTACGACCGAATCACCGGGCGTCCGGAGGCGGCCGCACGTTTCGCTGATTCCGTGGCGGCGCTGATGTCGGCCGTCGACTACGCCAACCTCCAGACGAGCCTGACTCCCTGGTACTTCCTCGCGAAGGCCATGGAGGCCGCCGCATTCGAACCCGGGCCGGCTCTGTATCTGTCGGCGCTGGAGGATCGGATGTACTCGTTCCCGGACACCGCCGTGTACGACCCCCACGGTGGGTGGAACAGCACGTTCAATCGGCTTTGCCCCAACCAACTCGCACGCGTGGCTCAGGGCGACACGTCGCGGACCGTCGAGAGCATCGCGACCCTTCTCGCGTGGAAAGAGGGGGACACCGGCAGAGGTCTTCGATTCTGCACAGAGATGATCGTGGCCATGTTCGAGCGCGTCCGCCTTGGCGACCGCTACGCCATCTCCCCCGCTCCCGAGCTCGCCCGACTGGATTCGATTTTCAGCCTCGGGCCAAAGGGCGACGCGAACCACCTGACCGGTCCGCTGGTCCTTGCCCGCCTCTACTGGGAGAGGGCCGACACGACGAACGCCTGGAAATGGGTGCGACGCCGTCAGATCAATCGTCGCGTGACGTACAACATGGCGCCGTGGCTGAGATCGGATGGGCGGATCTCCGTTGCC
>JBGMQU010000301.1:0-1609 GCA_048060725.1 Gemmatimonadota bacterium
CCGAGCGTGTTGAACTGGTCGACGAACAGGTAGTAGTGGAAGTCGGCGCTGGCTTCGTCTTCCGGCGCGTCGCCGGTGCGCATCTTCGGACCCGGGCTTCGGTAGAGCGTCCACCCCTCTTCGCACTGATCACCGGCACCCCAGGTCTGCCCGCACTTCGAGCGGTCGAACCGGCCCAGGTGGCCGCTGCCGCCCAGCGCCGTCCAGATGATGCCGTTCGTGTCGACGTCGACGCCCCGCGGGCCGCCGCCCGGCAGGGGCGGTACGTAGGTCTCGAACGTGCCATTGGCCGGATCGAACCGGATGAGGCGGCCGCGGTCGTCGCGCGCACTGCCCGGGAATCCGCTCGGCTGGCCGGTCCAGACGCTGCCGTCGACGGGGTTGGGGATGATTCCGTAGTTGAACCCCGGCACGGGCGTGTCGGCGGCACCGTCGCCGTCGGTGTCCACCATCACCTCGGCGAACCCCTGCGACTCGGCGAGCGTCTCGGGCCGCGCGGGATCGTACTTCGCCGGGTCGAACCAGCCGATCACCCTCGTGTCGCCGCTCGTCCACAGCACACCGTCGGCATCGAACTGCAGGTGGTGGGTGCCGTAGCAGGTGTCGATCAGCTGGTACTCGCCCGTCCGCGTGTCGAACCACCCGAGCTGGCGATGGTGCGTGCTGTTCGCGATCCCCGGCGCGTCGCGGCAGAACGAGGGCGTGTCTTCGGCCCATTCGCGGCGAACCTGCGTCGTGATCCACACCCGGCCGGCATCGTCGAACATCGGGTTGTGCGGATTCGCGGGATTCGGGTACTTGCCCTCGTTCGGCGTGATCCCCGGCTCGATCGGGCAGCCGAGGGAACCCAGACCGGCGGCGAAGGCCTCGTCCGCGCCCGCGGGCTTGTAGGTCTGGACGCACCACGGCGTGTCGAACCCGTCGAGCGTCGGCGTCGGGTACTCGCCCGCCGTATGGGTAAGCGGATCGAGGACGACGATGCGGTCGTTGCCGATGTCGACTCCGTAGATGGGGCCGTTGGGGTATAGCGTCGGGTCACGCTTGTCGGTCGCGATCTCGTCGTGGACGTACGCGTCGCCGTCGCCCCACGCCCACTGGGTGATGACGAGATTGCGCTCGATGCCCTGCGGCCGCGGCGGCGCTTCGGGCGTTTCGCCGTCCCGGATGCGCGAGGTCCAGTCGGTCAGGGACTCCAGCAGGTCCGCCCGGCCGAGCCCGTCGGCCGTCACGTGCATGAAGCTCGCCTTCTTGAGGCCGGCATCGAACAGCTCGCGGTCCTGGAAACGGGTCAGAGCCGACCCCACCTGGTGGCACAGCTGACAGCCGAGGTTGAAGTGCCCGACCCAAGCGGCGCTTCCTCCAGGGGGTTCCAGCAGCGACAGCCAGTAGGACGCCGGGTAGATCCGGGCCGCCTCCACGGCGTCGGCCGCGGGCTCGGCGACCAGCTCGAGCGTCGCGCCCGGCGCCGCGTCGGTCCGGTCGGAATCGACGAGCCCGTACCCGCGCACCCACACCTCGTACTCCGCCTCCGGAAGCGCGGGGATCACGAACTGCCCGTCGTCGTCGGTCACGACGATCTTCCGGTACGGAGTGGGCAGAGACGCCGTTT
>JBGMQU010000302.1:0-1605 GCA_048060725.1 Gemmatimonadota bacterium
GGCGGGAAAGTCCACCCGTGGCAGGCGGGTGATGCCACGTTCGGCCTTCTGCTCCTCGACCATCCGGGCGACGTCGGCCAATAGCTGCCGCGCGTCGTACACGATGCCGTCCTTTATGGTGTACTTGATCCCGCCGACCCGCTCCGGCATGCCCGTATCTTCATTGAGCCGGATTGCCCCCGTGCCGTAGAGGACCTTGAGGTTCGCGATCGGGTCTTCGGGTACGATCACGAGATCGGCCAGGAGCCCGGCGCGCACGACGCCGAACTCGATGGGCCGGCCCGTGGGCGCAAAGAGCGTTTGCGCGCCGTGCATGGTGGCCGCGCGAATCACCTCGAGCGGATGGAACCCCGCCTCCTGCAGCAGCTCCATCTCCTGGATCGTCGAGAAGCCAAACGTGTTGTAGATGTACCCCGCATCCGAGCCTACCGTGACGCGCCCGCCCATGTCCTTGTAGTCGTCCAGGAACTGCATCCAGACGTGGTAGAAGTTTCGCCAGGCCACCTCGTCCCAGGTCGTCCAATCGAAGTAGTAGGATCCGTGACTGATCCGGCTCGGTTGGTAGAAGTCCCACAGGGATGGCAGGGTGTACCGCTCGTGCCAATCGGCGTTCCGCCGCGCCATGACGTCCCGACTCGCGATGTACGTCGTCATGGTCGGGTCGAGCGTGACGTCGAGCGCCCGGAACTCCTCGAGCAGCGCGTTCCACTCCTCACTGCCCGGCTCGTGGATCAGGTTCCATTGCCGGGCCACCTGCGCAAACCGCCACTGCTCGTCGTTGTAGTTCATCCCCGGCGGCCACGGCTGAACGTCGCCATCGTCATACAGGGATTCGAAGATGCCGTAGAAGTGCGTGACAGTGCCCAGCCCGAGGCGCGCGGCGTCGATCGCGTTCATTTCGGCCACGCCCGTCTGGCCCAGGTGGGCGGTCGTGCCCAGGCCCAGCTTGCTGGCCTCGTCCAGCAGTGCCGCCATGATGTCCGGCGGGTAGGCACCGAGTTTCACGCCGTCGATCCCCTTCTCCGCCGCCATCCGTACCCAGCTACGCGCTGCTTCAGGGCTCTCGATGGTCCCTTCCCACTCGTCGAATGGCAGATGGTACGAGAACATCCGGGGCGCGGTGATCTCGTTGCGTGCGCTGCGCTCCTTCTCGCTCAGAGAGAAATCGATCGATGCGAAGGGGACACCGCGGCCGGCAGTGATGCCATGACCCATCCAGAGCTTGTAAACGTACTCGGCGTCCGGCGTCTTGGGCGTGTCGCCGGAGTGGAGATGGAGATCGACGAAGCCGGGCAGGACGTACATCCCGGTGGCGTCGATCTCCCTGCTCGCCTCCTGCGGCCTGCCCTCCGCCCGCATCATCCCCACGACATCGACCGCGTTCACGATCGAGGCGATGCGGTTGCCCTCCACGACGATATCCACCGGCCCTCGCGGCGGGGCGCCGGTGCCGTCGATGAGGATGGCATTGCGGATGATGAGACGCTCGTAGGGACCTTCACCCTCGGCCCGCGGCGGGGCCGGCCGAGGGTCGATGTCGGCTGACTGCGCGACGGCGGTCGTGACCGGGGCAGCGGCGGAGAGCAGCAGACCAAGCGTGAGGCG
>JBGMQU010000303.1:0-1588 GCA_048060725.1 Gemmatimonadota bacterium
GGGCCGCCGAACGTCTCCTCCATGATCGCGCCCGCCGCCGCGCCGATCACCGCCAGGACGAGGAGCGCCATCAGGATGTAGATGACCTCGAACAACATCCACCCGGGGCCGAGCAGGCGCTTGAAAAACGCCCGGTAGTCGTAGGTCCGGAAGCGGCGGGCGAACTCGAACGTGGCCGCCGCGACCGCGCTCCAGATCACCGTCGAGACCGCCATGGCGGCCAATCCGGGGGTCGGCCCGAGCGAGAGGAAGAACTCGACGATCTCTCGGCCCGTCCCGTACCCGCCCGCGATCACGGCGGACTGGAAGACGATTCCCGGGAGGAGATAGCGCCGGAACCACGAGGGTCTATTCACGCACCAACAGTACCCATCGCTCCGACAGGGCGGCAACGCGCCCGTCATCCGCGGCCCGGATGGTTCTGGCCTCCCGTCCGGGTGGCGGCCAGATTCTGGCTCATGGCCACTCTTCTGCTCCTCGCGTTGCTGTCCGCCGCCGGTCCGTCACCCGACGCGGCGTCCCCGCCCCACGCGGGCGCGTGGCTGACCACGGGGCATGCGGTCGCCTGCGACATCGCGTGGCGTGAACTAACGCCGACCGCCCGTGCCGGCGTCGCGGAGCTGCTCGCCGTCGACCCCGACTTCGACGAGTTCGGTCCGTCGTGCGACTGGCCCGACCGAATCCGCGGGATCGCCGAATACGATCGATACGTCACGGCGCACTACGTGAACGTGCCTCCTCACGCGACCGGCGTCGACGTGGCGCGCGACTGCGGTCCCGGGTTGTGCGCCATCGACGCGATCGAGGTGTTCGCGGGCCGCCTCCGCGACCCCGACACGTCGACGGCCGATCGGCTGATCGCGCTCAAGTATCTCGGACACGTGGTCGCGGATCTTCACCAGCCCCTTCACGTCGGATACGAGTCGGACGGCCGGGGCGGCAAGGTCAGCGTCTGCGTCCCGGGAGACGACTCGGCGAACCTGCACTGGGTCTGGGATTCCTGGCTGGTCGAGGCCCGCCTCACCGCGACGGGCGCGGATTGGCGCGGCTACGCCGAGGCGCTGCACGCCGACATATCCCCCGTAGAACGACGGCTCTGGGCCTCGCGCGACCCGCGCGATTGGGCCGACGAGTCGTTCGCGCTCGTGGGGGACGAGGTGTACGACGGCCTCGGTGAGGGCTGCCTCACCGACGCCTACGCACTCGAGCACGCGTTCACGATCGACCGCCGGCTCCAGCAGGCCGGTCTGCGGTTGGGCGCGCTCCTAAACGACATCTTCGGCTGACGTCGTCGCACCCCGCGGCGCCCGACTCTAGATTCCCCCATGCACCCCAGCGAGCTGATCCCGAAGCAGGCGGAATCCGCCGAGAGTCCCGACGCGCTCGAAGCACTCGCGAACGCTGAGTTCACGGCGATCGGACGCCGGTCCCGCCGCGTCGACGGCCTGAAGAAATCGACGGGGAAAGAAGTCTACACCGACGACATCGTCCTCCCCGGGTTGCTGCACGGGAAGATCCTGCGGTCGACCGAGGCGCACGCGAACATCGTCTCGATCGACACGTCGAAGGCCGAAGCGCTCGAGGGCGT
>JBGMQU010000304.1:0-1547 GCA_048060725.1 Gemmatimonadota bacterium
GATCCGTGGGTTGTTGGGGTCCATGATCACGCTGGACGCGCCGGTGTTCTCGTCTACGAAGAGCACCTGTTCCCACGTTTCGCCACCGTCCGTCGTTCGATAGATGCCCCGCTCCTGCTGTGGCGCGTGTGTATTCCCGAGCGCGGCCACATACACGATGTCGGGATTCTGGGGGTTGACCACGATCCGGCTGATGCGTCCGGTCGCGTCGAGCCCCATGTGCTCCCAGTTGTCCCCGCCGTCCGTCGACTTGTAGACGCCGTTGCCGATCGTGACGTTCGAGCGGATATGCGGCTCACCCGTGCCCGCCCAGACGATGTTCGGGTCGGACGTCGCGACGGCCAGGGCCCCGATCGAGTGGACGTCCTGGTCGTCGAAGACGGGACGCCAGCGGATGCCGCCGTCCTCGGTCTTCCAGAGGCCGCCCGATGCGGCGCCCGCGTAGTAGACGAGCGGATTCCCGTAGACGCCGGTAACGGAAGCCACCCGGTTCCCGACCACACCGATGTGGCGGAAGTCGAGCGCCGAGAGTTGTTCGGCCGGCATCGTCTGAGCGGAGAGCGAGACGGGAAGGACGAGCGCGAGAGTGGCCACGAGGGTGGCCGTGCGCCGAAGAGCGGACCCGAGCATGGTGCGGCTCCTGACTGACGAGTGACGCGTGCGGTCGGCTCCACCGGCAACGGCGGAGACGACCCGAAGAGCGCCGAAGTGGCGCTCCGTTCTATCGACTCGGACGCGAGGTCCGGAAGTCGTCATCTCCGGCGGGCTGCTAGGACAATTGGGGGTCCGTACCGGATCCCTGCAAGGGGGATCAGATCGCCGCGAGCACGGCGGATTCGGAAAGTCGGGAGCCTGGGGACGGTGGAGCCCGTGCCCCGGTCAGGCCCTCTTATGGAAGGGAAGCGTCGCCCCCGGGATCGCGCCCGCCACTACCAGATCGAAACAGAGCGTGCGCATCTGGTCCAGCTCGGCCTCCGTCCATCCGATGTCACAGAACCTCTGGATGTCGCTGTCGGTGGTCGTCTTCCTCCCTCCGACGGGGCTGGAATCGTCTTGCAGGCGACCTCGCATCCCCCTAGGATGGCAGCTATCCGCAGATATCCCTCCCTGGAGCGACCGTCATGCTGAGCAGGAGGGCCTTTCTCAGGACCAGCGCCGGAGCCGCGGCGGGGGCTTCTGGATGGCTTGGAGCTTGTTCGCCGGGCGACCGTGGCGATCCGGCGAGGCGACTCACCGTGATGATGAACGGCGGGTTGTACGAAGAGTTGGCCCGCCGGTATGTCGTCGATCCCTTCGAGTCGGAGTTCGACGCCAGGGTGAGCCTTGTGCCGGGTACCGCGGCGCAGATTCTGACCAGGCTCATGGCCGAGCGTTCGAATCCCGCCGTGGACGTGGTCATCCTCGATCAGATGCTCGCCGCGAAGGGCATCGACGAGGGCCTCTTCGAGCGGATCGACCCCTCGAACATCCCCAATCTCGCGGACCTGGATGAAGTGGCGCTCGATCCCGCCGGCTTCGGGCCGATCGTACACAGCCACAGTCTCGCC
>JBGMQU010000305.1:0-1516 GCA_048060725.1 Gemmatimonadota bacterium
CACGGCGACGACCTCGAGTTCACCTGCGGCGGGACCATCGCCAAGTTCACCGACCGCGGCCACGAGGTCGCCCTCGTCGTCGCCACCGACAACGACAAGGGATCGTTCGAACTTTCTGCCGACGAGCTGCGCGCCGCCCGCGACCGCGAGATCCACCGCGCGGCGGAGTTGCTCGGCATCGGCACGGTGACCTGCCTCGGCTACTCGGACGGCGAGCTTCGGGAACAGTGTCCCGTGCCGGAGCTGCGCGGCAAGTTCATGCGCATCATCCGCGAGTTCCAGGCCGGCATCACGTTCACCTGGGACCCGTTCGCCCCATACGAAGGCCACCCGGACCACCTCACCGTCGCTGCCGCCGCCAACGAAGCGGCTTCGTTCAGCCACTTCCCGCTCTACCACCCGGAGCAGATCGCCGAGGGACTGGCCCCGCACTACGTCGCCGAGCAGTGGTACTTCGCCAAGTCGCCGCGCGACCAGAACAAGTTCGTCGACATCACGGACTACATCGAGAAGAAGATCGAGGCCCTCTGCCTGCACGAGAGCCAGATGGTGCTCACCGTCCGCGACCTCCAGTTCGCCCTCGAGGCCTCCGGCCTCGATCTCCCCTGGCTCGCGGAACTCGACCCCCACGACTACCGCGGCGCGATCGACACCCAGATCCGGGCCGTCACCGCCGCCGTCGGCCGCGCCCATGGGTACGACTACGCGGAGGGTTTCCGCCGCGATCGATTCGGCCCCATCCCCCGCCTGGCCAAGGACCAGGAGCCAGAGGAAGACGTATGACCTCTTTGAGGAGAGACCCATGCCACGCGATGACCTAGTACCGCCTGAAAACGAGATCTTCGGCTGGATCGAGCAGGTCTTCTCGCAGGGCATCCGCCGTCCCGGCTACCCGGCCGACCGCTGGGCCGAGCAGTTCTGCCTCGATCGCTTCCAGGCGTTTGGGCTGGAGAACGTCCGGCTGGAACCCGTCGATCTCCCCTACTGGGAGCCGAAACACGCGTCCCTATCTGTCCGAGGCGCTGGAGACGGCCAGACGCTGGAGATCGCCTGTTTCCCCCTGCCCCACTGGGCGCCCACCGCAGGCGTCGAGGCCCAGCTCGTCCCCTTGGACTTGCAGTCGCCGGAGAACGTGCGGGGCAGCATCGCCATGTATGAACTGCCCCTGACACACGTGCCGCACACCGCCTTCGCAGACCTCGCCACCTGGCACTATGACCCGGACGCCACCTTCGCCGATTCTGTGCAGATCGTCCCCTTCGCCATGGAGCGACAGCAAATCTGGCAGTCCTCGATCGACGGGGGCGCGGCCGCGTTTGTCGGCGTCCTCACCGGCTACCCCTCAGACTCCCATGACTACTATGTGCCCTACGACGCCGTCCCCCAGCCCATTCCGGGCGTCTGGATCAGCGGAAGCGACGGGGCCCGTCTGCGCGAACTGCTCGCAGCCGGGACCGTTCGCGCACGCATCGAGGTGGACACGGTCCGCGAGACGACGACGACCTACAACATCGTC
>JBGMQU010000306.1:0-1513 GCA_048060725.1 Gemmatimonadota bacterium
GAATCGTCGATCTGCGTGAGCGGGCTGAATCTCTGCTCGCTATACGTGCGCCCGAACGCGAGCCAGTTCTCGCCGGACGTTTCATCGGCCATGGCCGCGTCGTTCACGACGGTTGGGGCGCCCGATTCCGGCTCGGCGGGCGTGCAGGCCGCCGCACCCAGGAGCACGACCGCGAGGACGTGTGCGACCGCGAGGGGTCGGAGGAAGGGTCGGCCGCGGGGCCGTGCGAGGGGCATGCGGCTCTGGCCGTGCTTCATTTCGATCACCGTTTTGCCGTGAGAGAGGCGCCGGGCACATGGCGACTCCGTATGGTCGGCGCGTGAGGGGGCGCACGCCATGCCCTACGGCGTCTCCGATCGTCATACCTTGCAGCGTCTCCGATCGTCCGGCCTCGATCCCGGCCGCCGACCCTGCCGCGGGCCCGACGGCGTTCGTACTTTGCCGGCCCGGTTGAGATCGTCCCAAGCCCTCGTTCCGGAGTCCTGATCATGCGCGTCCCGGTCTCGCCCCGCAGTTCGCGTCTCGCCCTGACAGCCGCCGCGCTGATCGGCGCCGCCGGGTGCACCCCGGCCCCGTCCGACACGGTGCGCATCGCCGTCCTGATGTTCTCGCACGAGACCTGCACGTTCTGTCCAGGTGAGGACACCGAAGTTGAAGATTGGGAACGATTTAGCGCTCCGCTTGCCGGCGAGGCGCTACTGTCGGCCGACCGGTACGTCAGCGGATTCGCGGCACGCGCCCGAGAGTTCGGCGATGTCGAACTGATCGCGCTCACGTCACCCATCGGCGTCTACGGCGGGTCGTCCCGTCCGTGGAACTCCGAGGCAGCCTTCAACCACTTCCTCGACCGTCAAATCGAGGAGCTCGAGGCCGCCATGCCCGTCGACGCGGTGTACCTGTCGCTCCACGGGGCAATGGCCGTCCGGAACGTGCCGCGCCCGGAGGCCGAGATCGCCCGGAGGGTTCGCGAGGTAGTCGGGCCCGACGTCTCGATCGCCGGCACCTTCGACCTCCACGGGAACGAAGACGCGGAGTTCCTCCGCTGGGCGAACTTCGCGTTCGTGACGAAGCGGTTTCCGCACTACGACGACTACCTCCAGGGCGAGCGGGCCGCGCGGGCCCTGAGACTCGCCGTGCGTGGCGAGTACGATCCGACGACTGCGACGAGGAAACCCGGCGTTATCACGCCGACCGTGTTCCAGTGGACGGGCGCGGGTGCCCCCGCCTCGATCATGGAGCGCGCCCGCCGCTGGGAAGCCCGCGAGGACGACGCCTATGTCAGCGTGTTCTTCGGGTATCCGTGGTCGGACGTGCCCGACGTGGGGGCGACCGTTCACGTGATGACGAACGGCGACCAGGCGCTCGCCGATCGCATCGCGGACGACATGAACGACTACATCTGGCGCGTGCGCGAGGAGTTCGCGTCCGGAACCTACCCGCTCCCCGGGGCTGCGGCGCGGCTCGTCGGGCAGGCTGTCGCGGCGGGAGAGACGCCGGTGGCGGTGGGCGACTA